>JAEEUW010000143.1 GCA_016290665.1 Clostridiaceae bacterium
AGAACGGATTAAAACGATCCGTTCTTTTGTGTTGCTTAATACGCGACGCCGATGCTGTCAAGATACTCTTCGAGGCACAGGCCGGAATTCTTGATCCTTTCGGCGTTCTCCACACCGACATAGCGCCAGTGCCACGGTTCGGGCACGATGCCCGTTATGGGCTGTTTTTCGGCTGTGTAGCGCAGGATGAAGCCGTACTCATGCGCGTGCTGCTGCAGCCAGGCATATTCCTTTGAGTTGGCGAAGGCGTCCAGTGTATTGCAGACGTCCATGGCGAAGCCGAGGTTGTGCTCGCTTGTGCCCGGCGGCAGGATGACCGTGGCGGCTTTCTTGCGCGCGTCCGCCTCGTTGAGGTTGTACTGCGACATATAGCTGCGTGTCAGATTGTTGTAGTTGTTTTTCTGCCGTTCATAGGAGCGGTAGGCGGAGTAGGGGGTCAGGGTAATACCGTCCTTCTTGGCCGCGTAATACATTTCTTCGTAATGCGGCGCTACCCTGTAATCGAGGTATTTGTCGCAGCCGAGAATTTCCTTGAGCTCCGGCACGTAGCCTTCTGGCATTTCGCGCCCAGCGTTGACCACGATGAAATACCAGTCCTCGCGGTTCACGTCCACGACAATGCGGCCCGTGTCGGGGTTTTGCGCGGTGGTCGGCTCGCTCGTCTGCGGCGCTTCGCTTGTGTCGGGTGCCAGTTCGGTCGTGTCGTCCTGCGTTGGGATTATGTTGTTGATCGTCGGCGACGGCGGTTCCGTCGTGGTCGGCGCGGCAGTCGACAGCTTTTCAGTTGTGGAGGAAGCCGAAGAATCCGGCATCGGATCAACGGTCGGCGATTTGCCGCGCAAAACCAGCAAAACCGCAACGCAGGCGACGGCCAGCAGCAGAACGACGACGATGGGCACGGCTGCGTTCAGCCGCGATTTTTTGTTATTCATATTGCTCCTTCAGTCCTTCTTCGTCAAAGGTGTAAAGCGCGTGCAGACAGATGTCCAGCGATTTTTCAATCGTTTTGGGCACCAAAAGCTCGTCCGTGTCACGGCGGGTGTGATAATAACGCGGGCCGCTGGGGTCCATGGCGGAAAGCGTTGCGGCGGGCACGCCGAGCTTGGAAACGGCAGCCGCGTCGGACGCGCCCAGATAGACCGTGTGAAGCGGAAGCTCCAGCCCGCAGTCGCGGCCGGCCTTCTGCATCAGCGCGCAGACGCGCGGATCGTTCTTCACGGTGCCGGTCATGTCGCGCGAATAGATGGCCATATCGTCAAAATCACGCAGCGTGTCCATGCAGAAGAACACCGTCGGTACAGCGTCCAGCTCCTCTTTGTGGGCCTTGATATAGGCTTCGCTGCCGCGCAGGCCGCATTCCTCGCAGCCGACGGCGGCGGCCACCACTTCCGTATGTTCAAAGCGGATATTGTTGTCTTCCAGATACTTCAGCACCGCGATGGATGCGACCGTCCCGGTCAGGTTGTCATTGGCGCCGGGAACCGGATTGCGGAAATTGGTGAAGAACATAATCAGAATGAACGCGGGAACAAAGCCGAGCTCGACCCAGCGCAGCACGGCGAGCGCGCCCGTCGGTTCACCGCCGAATGGGCCGCAGACCGCGAGCTGGATGATCGAGATCACAAGGATGTACAGAAGGCCGAGGATCGCGTAGCCGCTGCCGCCGAAGAAGAACGCCTTGCCGCCCAGATGCATGAACCGCCATTCCCAGGCCGTATCCACATGGCCCGAGAAGATAATGCGCTGCCTGACTTCGCCGGTCGGCTTTCGCGTGCCGATGACGTTGGCGCTCGTTTTCTTCGGGAAAAACGGATCGAGGAATTTCCAGTACATCAGAAACTCGGTGAAAAGACAGACGAGCGCGAGCACCGCGAGGCACAGCGACACCAGCGGCATATTGAGGAACGAGAACAACACGCCCAGCAGCAGCGCAATGCCGTCAATGACGACCCACGCCATAAAGGCAACCGGGTGCACGGAGAATTCCTCCAGGCAGACGTCGTCGGCGCCGGTTTTCATTTCGCCGACAAAATGCTCCTGCGCGGCGCGCTCTTCCTTGGAGCCGGACGCACGCGGGCCGAACGTCTTGATGACCTTTTTGATTTCCCGCGTGGTATAGTTCGTATACATGCGCAGGGTGGACGGATAGTTTTTCACGCCTTCTTCGGGTTTCATGAAGCGTTGCCCCTTTCAAGTATGATGCCCGTGCGGAATCCCCGCGCAGGTTCAGAATTCATAATCGACGCTGGCGCGCCCGGTGCGGCACAGGGAGATATACTCCGAAACAATCTTGTGGTCGGGATGCTTGCGATAGGTGAACAGGTCGTCGAGCGATTTGAACTCCGCTTCCAGCACGGCGTCGAACATGCCGGGCTTGTCGTTGACGTTCAGGCTGACCTTCATGCTGCGCAGGCAGGGGATGACGGCCGGCAGCGCCTCCAGGTGGCTCTTGGCCCACTCGAGGTTTTCCTGCTTGGTTTTGCCCTGGGCGTATTCCTTGAATTGCCACATGACGATGTGCTTGATCATGATGATTGCCACCTTTCCGTGTGAGTTGTTTTGATTAGAGGTCGAGAAAGACGACCGGATTTCCCATTGCTTTGAGGAAGGTCATCAGCCCGTTGAACGAAAGCCAGACGAACGAGGTGTTCACGTTCGGATGAAAGCCGATGAGACCCGTTTCTTTTTTCAGATCGCTGTCGAGCGCCACGACCACGTCGTGCGCTTCATTGTTGAGCACGCCGAACGGGGAGACTGCGCCGGGCAGCAGACCCAGGTGCTTTTTGAGCCGTTCGTCTGAACCGAACGAAAGCCGGCTGCTGCCGAGCCCCTGTCGGATCACGGTCTGGATCTCCGGATGCTTGTCTTTTT
>JAEEUW010000144.1 GCA_016290665.1 Clostridiaceae bacterium
AGCACCTTGCAGACGTTGTCGTAGATCTTTCGGCCTTCCTCCACCGCGTTCACGATGGTGGCGAAGTTGTCGTCCGCCAGCACCATATCGGCGACGCCCTTGGTAACGTCCGTGCCGGTGATGCCCATGCCGATGCCGATATCGGCGGCCTTGATGGAGGGTGCGTCGTTGACGCCGTCGCCGGTCATGGCGGTGACCATGCCGCGGGCCTTCCAGGCCTTGACGATGCGGGTCTTATGCTCCGGCTGCACGCGGGCGTAGACGGAGTATTTGAGCACTTCCTCGACCAGCTCTTCGTCGGTGAACTTGTCGAGCTCGGCGCCCATGATGGCTTCTTCGGGGTTCGAGATGATGCCCAGCTCGCGGCCGATGGCCACGGCGGTATCCTTGTGGTCGCCGGTGATCATCACCGGGCGGATGCCGGCTTCGCGGCATTCCTCAATGGCGGCCTTGACCTCCGGACGGACCGGGTCGATCATGCCGGTGAGGCCGACGAAGACCAGCTCCTGCTCCAGATCCGCGGCGTCGTAGCTGGCGGGTTCCTTTTTATACTGACGCAGCGACACGGCCAGCACGCGCAGCGCGCGGTCCGCCATCGCCTTGTTCGCCCGCAGGATGTCCTTGCGGATGTCGTCGGTCATCGGCACGGTCTTGCCGGCAACGATGGCCTGGGTGCACTTCTTGAGGATCTCGTCGGGCGCGCCCTTGGTATACTGGATGAAGCCCTCGTCGGTCTTGTGGACGGTGGACATCATCTTGCGGCCGGAATCGAACGGTGCCTCGCCGATGCGCGGCTGCTTTTCGTTGAGCTTGCCCTTAGGCAGGCCGAGCGCATAGGCGTAATTGACCAGCGCAGCTTCGGTGGGTTCACCCACGGCGTTGTTGTTTTCGTCCAGCTGGGCGTCGCAGCACTGCGCCATGGCGGTGCCGATCAGCTCTTCGTCGTCGCCGTAGTGGTCGACGACGGTCATCTTGTTCTGGGTCAAAGTACCCGTTTTATCGGAGCAGATGATCTGCGTGCAGCCCAGCGTTTCCACTGCGGTCAGCTTGCGGATCAGCGCCTGGCGCTTACTCATGGATGTGACGCCGATGGAAAGGATGATCGTGACCACGGCGGGCAGGCCTTCGGGGATAGCGGCCACAGCCAGCGCGATTGCGGCGATGAAGGTTGACAGCGCGATCTCACCGAGCAGCACCAGAGAGATCGGTTCGGACGAGGTGAACAGTTTTTCAACAATACCGACCACGAATACGAGGACGCTGATGCCGATCACAAGCTTGGTCAGGAAGCGGGAAAGCTCGCCCATCTTCTTTTGCAGCGGGGTCTGTTCATCTTCCGCTTCGCTCAGCGCGTCGGCGATCTTGCCCATTTCGGTATCCATGCCTGTTGAAACGACGACGGCGCGGCCGCGGCCGTAAACGACGGTAGAACCGGAATACACCATATTCTTACGGTCGCCGAGCGCCACGTCTTCCTGACCTTTCTGCAGATAAAGCGTATCGATCAGCTTGGTCACAGGGACGCTTTCGCCGGTCAGCGCGGCTTCCTCGAGCTTCATGGAATGACTTTCGAGAATGCGGCAGTCGGCAGGCACGGCGTCGCCGGCCTCCAGAACGACGACATCGCCGACCACGAGGTCTTCGCTCTTGACCGTTACGACCTTGCCGTCGCGCAGCACGTGCGACGTAGCGGCGGTCATCTGCATCAGCGCCTCCATCGCCGCCTCGGCCTTGCTTTCCTGGACGAGACTCATGATGGTGTTGATGATGACCACGGCGAGAATGATCAGCACGTCGGCGAATTCCGAAAGCTCAAACTTGCCCTTTGCCTGCACCACAGCGACCACGGCCTGAATGGCCGCGGCGACCAGCAGCATGATGATCATCGGATCGGCCAGCGCCTTGATCAGCTTTTTGAACAGGCTGTCCTTTTCGGCTTCCTTCAACTTGTTCTTGCCGTTTTCCTCCAGCCGCTTCTGCGCTTCGGCGGAAGACAGACCGCCTTCGGTGCTGTGCACGGCGGCAAGAACTTCTTCGGATTGCGTCAGATAATACTTCATAAGCAAAATCCTTTCTTTTTTCTTCACAGATTCTCTCTATGAAAAAGACCTTTAACATAGCCCATCTTCGCTATGTTAAAGGTCTCGCTTACATATTGCTATGCTCCGCAAACCAGCCGGCAAGGCGGCGGTTGTTGATTTGCGGACTCAACAAGCTACTCCCCTTCAACGGGTCATGATTGATATATTAAGTGTAGCATCATTTGCGGTGTTTGTCAATTGTTTTTTCGGCGCAAATTCCCCGCCGGAACGCAAATATTCCGAAAAAGAAAGCCGCCGCAATGTTTACAGTTTGTTCACAGCAAGCGGACACCGCGGGCATACTTTTTCGGTATAAATAGAATAGCGAATTTCGTGAATCATTATAGAAGAGAAAGGTTGTTCCGATGATGAAAAAAACGATCTCCCTTTTCCTGTGCGCGCTGCTGCTGGCGCTGTCGGCCGTGCCCGCCTTTGCCGCCGTCGAGCCCCTGCGCACGGGCAGCGACATTCCCATCGTCTTCCTTGCGGGCGACGGCGAACCGATCTATAACGAAAACGACGAAGTGATTCTGAAGATCAGCGAGTCCGGTCTGCTCGGCCTGTTCAACGGCAGCAAAGACGACGAGGAGGAAGACAACAGCGAGCTTTATACCTCCATCGCCAACGTTCTGATGCCGTTTCTGATCAACGGCCTTCTGACCGATGACTGGGATCCGTACTACGAAAACCTGGAAAAAGAGATCGGCGACCTGTTTGCCACGGGCAAGCTGGACGAAAACGGCAATGCGCCCGCGGGCACCGGTATCTCCTCGGGCCGCCGCG
>JAEEUW010000145.1 GCA_016290665.1 Clostridiaceae bacterium
CGGCGACGAAGTGCTTGTGGTCGACATGGGCAAAACGGCGACCGTCTCCGCGCTGGCGGATAAAAAAGGCGAAATCGAAGTGACGGCCGGCATCATCAAATTGCGCACGCCGCTTGGGAACCTGCGGCTGCAGGACAAAAAAGAACCGCCGAAGAGGGCCTCCCGCGCCGTGCCGAAGCAGGGCGGCGGCGAGTTCCACGTGGCCGGCGGTCAGCGCAACGAATGCGACCTGCGCGGCATGAATATCGAAGAGGGGATACTGGAGCTCGAACGGCACATCGACCGCTGTATGCGGCAGGGGCTTGACGAGCTGACCGTGATCCACGGCAAGGGCACCGGCGTGCTGCGCAAGGGGATTCAGGATTACTTAAGAAAGAACAAGTTCGTCAAGTCATACCGTCTCGGTACCTTCGGCGAGGGGGAAAGCGGCGTGACGATCGTCACGTTGAAATAGTGCACAGTGCAAAGCGGGGCGGCAGTTGCCGCCCGCTTTTTCGCAGCTTTGATCTCTGTAAAGAAAAATTTCTTTACACCTCTTGACAAATCCGCTGGGCCCGTGTATAATAGCTTCCGCTGTAAAGAAAAGCAACTTTACAGCGGAGAAGGAGGGGAGTAATCATGGCGAAGAATCTGGATGTGACGCTGCTGTTTGATATCTACGGCGAAATGCTCACGCAGAAGCAGCGCGATTTCATCACCTATTACTATGACGACGACCTTTCCTTGGCCGAAATTGCGGAAAACGAGGGCATCACGCGCCAGGGCGTCCGCGACTCCATCAAGCGCGCCGAAGCGCAGATGGAAACCTTTGAACAGCATCTCGGCCTCAAGCGCCGCTTTGAAGAGCTGCGGCAGGGCCTGCAGGAGATCGACGCGATGGCCGACGTCATCAACGAGGTCAACATGCGCACCATTCTCTCGCGCGAGATCAACGACGCCGTGTCGCGGATCCATTCGGTTTCCAAGGTGCTGAGCGAATAAACGAACAAGGAAGAATGATATATGGCATTTGAAGGTCTTTCCGAACGGCTGGAGGCCGCCTTCAAACGACTGAGAAGCAAGGGCTCTCTGACCGAGGCCGACGTCAAGGACGCGATGCGCGAGGTGCGTATGGCGCTGCTGGAGGCCGACGTCAACTACAAGGTCGCCAAGGACTTCACCAAAACCGTGACCGAACGCGCCGTCGGCGCCAAGGTGATGGAAAGCCTGACGCCCGCGCAGATGGTCATCAAGATCGTCAACGAAGAGCTGACCAATCTCATGGGCGGCACGAAGGCCCGCCTCAACACCGCCAACCATCCGCCGACGATCGTGATGATGTGCGGTCTGCAGGGCTCCGGTAAAACCACCCACAGCGCGAAGCTTGCGCTGATGCTCAAAAATCAGGGCCACCGTCCGCTGCTGGCCGCCTGCGACGTCTACCGTCCGGCCGCCATCAAGCAGCTGCAGGTGGTGGGCGAAAAGGCCGGCGTGCCCGTGTTCGAGCGCGGCCAGATCGACCCGGTGGACATCGCGAAACAGGCGATTGCCGAGGCGAAGGATCACGGCTACGACTACGTGTTCCTTGACACGGCCGGCCGTCTGCACGTGGACGAGACGCTGATGAACGAGCTCAAGAACATCAAGTCCGCCGTGCACCCGCACGAGATTTTGCTCGTGGTGGACTCCATGACCGGCCAGGACGCGGTCAACGTGGCAACGTCGTTCAACGAAGCGCTCGGCATCGACGGCCTGATTCTCACCAAGCTCGACGGCGACACCCGCGGCGGCGCGGCGCTTTCCGCCAGAGCCGTGACCGGCAAGCCGATCAAGTTTGTCGGTACGGGCGAAAAGCTCGGCGATCTCGACGTGTTCCACCCCGACCGCATGGCTTCGCGCATCCTCGGCATGGGCGACATGCTTTCGCTGATTGAAAAGGCGGAGCAGGAGCTGGACGAAAAAAAGGCGCTGGAGCTGGAACAAAAGCTGCGCCGCAACAAGTTCGACCTCAACGACCTGCTCGACCAGATCTCCCAGATGCGCAAGATGGGCTCCATCAAAGACATTCTGCGCATGCTGCCCGGCATCGGCCGCAAGGTCGACGACGTGGAGGTGGACGAAAAGGCGTTCGACCGCATGGAAGCGATCATCTATTCCATGACGAAACAGGAGCGCGCCAAGCCTGACATCATCAACCCCTCGCGCAAGCGCCGCATTGCCGCCGGCTGCGGCATGCAGGTCGAAGACGTCAACAAGCTGCTCGCGCAGTACCGCCAGATGCAGAAGATGTTCAAGCAATTCAACGGCAAGAGCAGCAAGAAGATGCGCAAGCGCATGATGAACATGCCCGGCATGAACGGCATGGGCGGCATGCCCGGTATGGGCGGCGGTTTTCCGCTTTGATTTGTTCCGTATGATACACGTTCCGTGATCAAATAAATACAAATTATTACTTTGGAGGTAACAACAATGGCAGTAAAAATCAGACTGCGCCGCATGGGCGCGAAAAAGGCTCCGTTCTATCGTGTGGTCGTGGCGGACTCCCGCTATCCGCGTGATGGCCGTTTCATCGAAGAGATCGGCTATTACGATCCGATGAAGAACCCCGCCGACATCAAGATCGACGCTGAGAAGGCGCAGAAGTGGCTGAACAACGGTGCGCAGCCGACCGACACCGTGAAGGCGCTGCTGAAAAAGAGCGACATCATTAAATAAGTTTGGGGGATCATACCTTGAAAGAGTTACTCTTGCTGATCGCGCAGGGTCTTGTTGACGCGCCCGATCAGGTAACGGTTGAGGTTGACGACATCAACGAAGAGGGCGTCATCGTGTTCCACCTTCACGTCGCCCCCGACGATATGGGCCGCGTGATCGGAA
>JAEEUW010000066.1 GCA_016290665.1 Clostridiaceae bacterium
ACTTTCTCTTTCTTTCGCCCGAAAGAAAGAGAAACCGCGGTCTTGGTTGAAACTGACGGCTGTGGCGCGGGAAGCAGTCAGCCGCAGCTGCCGCGGCAAAGCGGGCGGCGGCTCCCTTCGCGGGCAACCGTTCTCCGCGGCGCCCCACGCAGCGCGTGTCCCGCCATATCGAAAAACCGCTCGTGCCCTGCCACGACAGGGCAGACAACGCTTCCCTTCGCGGGACGGCGTTTCCCTCCACGCCGACGCTCTCCGCGTCACTGCAAACTGCAAACTGCAAACTGCACACGAAAAAAGCACCCGCAAAGGGTGCTCTTTTTCATCATGGCTTATTTGTTGTTCAGCCAGGCTTCGGCTTTCGCCGCGGAGACGGATTTAATGTCTTCCTTCTGATAGGGAGAATCCTCGCCGCCGTTGACATAAAGGAAATAATAGCCCTTCGGGGTCTGATAGAGCGTTTCTTCATAGCCGGCCGGATCGCCGAACGCGCCGCTGGTGCGCTTTTCAATCAGCGTGGACACTTCGGTGTCATACTCTCTCTTGCAGATGATCTTTTTCATTGCGAAATCCTCCTTTCTTACAAGATGCTGTATGCTATTGTATCATGCCGCCCGCCGGAATACAATATGCAACAAGCCGAAAAAAATGCACACGGGGGCGCGCTTTTTGTTTGAGATGAAAGGTTTTCGACAGAATGCGGGGCAAACGGGCGTTTCGGAAAAGCGCAGCCCCCGCCGGAAAGGCAGGGGCTGTCGTTATGATCGGGCTCAGAGCTTTACGCGCAGCACGTAGATTTTGATGATGTTGAACACAACCTTCGCAATCTTCTGCAGCTTTTCGGAAAGCGTCTGCATGAAGGTGATGAACTTGTTCGTCGCCTCCTGCTCCTCCACCGCCGGGGTGTAATCGGCGGGTTTTCCCTGCGAGGGATCCTTGCGGATGGCGAAGGAATCCATCTTCACCGATGCGCCGTCCTTGACCGCGTAGGCCGTCAGATAGAGCACCTGATCCCTGATCTCCACGGCGGTATACATCGGCGCGTCGAGACCGAAGGCGGCTTCGGGCTGCGGAATGTATTCCAGCACCTCGGACAGATCGTTGGTGTTGTAGGTCTTCACGCCCGCCGTGCCGGAGATCACGTAGCTCGTGCCGGTCGGCTGATCCTGCGTGCGGAACACCTCGCTGTCCTTTTCCAGCCAGGCGGTCTTTGTCGGCACGATCTCGTTGCCTTTGAGCGACGCCGTGCGCATATAGACGTGGTCGTGGCCCTGGAACACAACGTCGACGCCGAGCTCCGGCAGAAGAGAACCAAGCTGGTCGCGGATGTTGCAGACGTCCTTGTCCTTATAGTGCGAGCCCTGAGAATAGGGCGCCTTGTGGAGCATGACGAACTTCCAGTCGGCCTTGCTCTTCTGCATATCGGCCCGCAGCCAGTCGAGCTGCTCGGGCGTCAGCGCCTTGTTGTCATCCAGCAGGTTGGTGTTGAGCACCGCGAAATGGACGTTGTTGTAATCGAAGGAATAGTAGACGCCGGTTTCGGTGTCCTGCTCAGGCACGTTCGGCAGCACGAAGTAGTTCACCGTGGCGAACTGCCCCTTGTCCTCATGGTTGCCGGAGGTCGGCAGCATGTAGGTGTGCATCAGATAGGGCGCGCCGACGTCGAACATGCCCTGCCACTGCTTGTTGTTGTTGCCCTGATCCACCAGGTCGCCGGAGTTCGCGATGAACGCCGCATCCGGATACTTCGTGAACGCCGCCTGCAGAACGGGCAGCCACGCTTCGCCGTACTGCCGGTCGTTCTGCGACTGCGGGTCGGTCATGTGGAAGAAGGTGACGTCCTTGCCGCCGTCGGCCGTTGTGAGCGAGCCGGTCTGACTCCACCAGCCGCGCTTTGCGTCGCCCACGCGGAAGTAATAGGTCTTGCCGGGCTTGAGGCCGGAGAGCTGCACGGTGTGGCGGTTCATCTTGAACTGATACCAGAACAGGCCGAAGATGTCGAGGTCGATGCCCGGGAACTGCCGGACGACCGGCTCGGTCGTCTTGCTGACCGAGAAGGTGCCGCCCGTGGTGGCCCTGCCGGTGAACGCCGGCTCGGTTTCGGCCTCATAGATCTCGATGTCGCCGCCGACGGTGGACTTGGAGAACCAGCCGATCACGGCTTCGGTTTTGCTGTTTTCGCCCGGCGTCACGCTGACCATGGTGGGGCTGCGGTAGTTCTTCTGCGTCACGGCGACGGGCTGCAGCGTATTGTCGTAGGCCACCTCGCTGTCGCCCTTGAACATCGGGTTTTCGTCGTGGGTGAAGTCGGTCAGCACGTAGGCCACGAACTGGCCGAGGCCCTGCGTGAACGAGGGCGTCACATACTTCGACAGCAGCAGCTGGTCGAGCACGTCGTAAAGGCTGCTGTAGGGCAGCACCTCCAGCGCGAAGATGATCTTGACCAGATTCAGATAGCTGAAATCGCCGCGCAGCACGTTCCAGAGCAGGACGTTGATGCCGCGGCCGAGCTGGCGGTTCAGAAAACTGTCTTTGAGCAGCTTGTTGACGCGGATTTCAAGCTTCGCCAGAATCGCGTCTTCCACCAGATCGTGCAGCACCACGTCGATCAGCAGGTTGAACAGCCGCTCAAACGTGTCGCCGTCGGAAAGGTTATAGAGCGCGTCCTCCAGAAACGCGTCGTCGGTCGGGTCCTCGTTGCCGTTGAACCAATAGACCATGCCGTCCAGCACCAGCTCGCCCAGCGTGCCCGGCTTGTCGGGATTGCCGAAGCCGTATTTTTCGCGGAACTTGGTGCAGGGCTTTTCGCTGACCTGCAGGTCCATCAGCTTCTGCACGGCCGGCTCCAGCACGTCATAGAGCTTTTGCGGGTCCTTGATATACAGCTCGGTCACCTGATCGAGCAGGTCCTCGATGAACCACATGATGTTGTCCATGCTGAAGACCGTGGTCTTGCCGATCTTGAAGCCGTCGCCGATATAGGGCTGCAGGAAGCCTTCCAGAATGGCGCGCAGATCGAGATTGAACTTGGTCTGCAGATAGGCGAGGATGCCGCCGTCGGTCGCGGCAATGTCCTTCAGCATATCGCCGAGATAGTGCTTGATGATGCCCATCAGGAACGACGTGGTGTCGGCCTTGCCGTCCTTGGAAAGTCCGCCGCCGAAGCAGAGACCGAACGAATGGTATTTATAGGTGCTGTTGTCATAGGTCACGCCGTCGAAGACCATCTTTTCCACGGCGTCGAAATCCACCGCGTTGGATTCCAGCAGCGTTTTGCCGTTCTTATAGTTGACCAGCTTGTTTTCGCGGTAGGTGTTGGGGAAGCCCGTGAGCGAATCGCTCTGGTAATCGTAGAGCGCCTGTCCGTCGTCGTTGATGACGCAGGCAGTGTCGTTGATGTGCAGGTGGCCCGTGAAGGCGTAGTGGATGCCCATGGCGGCGAGCGCTTCCGCCGCGTCCATATAGTCGTCGAGCACGAAGGCGTAGGTGATGGAGGGCTCCACCTCCATGTGCGCCGCCAGCGAATGGTGAATCATCAGGAACGGCGTGCGGCTGTCCTTTTTGCTTTGGTCCGCCCAGTCGCGGATCCACTGCATCAGCTCGGGGCCGATGGCGCCGGTGGTCTCTTCCGGTTCGGGCTCGTCAAAGGAATATTTGCACGAGTCGATGACGATCAGGCGGAACGCGTCGTCCAGATCGGCCACATAGGACAGACCGCCGGCCACGTGCTCCTTGTTCGGCGCAAAGCGGTAGGACGGACCGGTCCAGCCCGCGGGCGCCACGGCGTGGTCATAGCCGAGGTTGCGGTAAACGTCGAAGAACTGCTCATAGGTGATGGCCGGGGTCGGCTCCTTCTTGTCGTGTTCATAGGTCACGGCCTGGGTGGTGTTGACGTCGTGGTTGCCGTTGATGACGAACACTTCCACGCCGCTTTCCTTTTCAAACTGCTCCAGCAGGTCCGCCAGCACCTGATGCGAGATCAGCTCGCTGTCCTTGGTCAGATCGCCGGGCAGCAGCAGATATTTGACGCCGGCCTGTCTGGCCCGCGCCGCCGCCGTTTTCAGCGCCGTGCGGATGATCGTTTCCGATTCGTTGAACATCTTGCCGTCCAGGCGGCAGGCGTCCAGCCACGTCTGCGTGCGGTTTCCCTGCGCGCAGTCGGGGAAGATGTGCAGATCGCTCATGGTGTAGAACGGGAGCTCGGCCGCCACGGTCTGGCTGCCCGCCTTGGCGGCGGAAAGCAGCTGCACCGCGCCGAGCAGCAGCACGGCGCACAGCACGACCGAAAGCCAGCGTTTCCATCTCTTCATATCGGGGAACCTCCTCAAAGTGGGATTACCCTGAAATTATAACATAAACGCGGCAATAAAAAAAGCCTTTTGGGCGTTTCGCGCCGTTTCGTCAGGTTTGCCCGAAACAGCGGCCGCCTTTTTGTGCGTTTTCTCCTGTTTCTTCGTTCTTTTGCACAAAACGGCGACAGGAAACCTAAACAAAATCTACAACGGAAACGGGCGCTTCTATGGCGCTGTGCGGAAAAATGTGCTATAATATCCAAGGTTTTTCAAAAAGGAGGGAACGACGGTGCAAAAGGAAAACAAAATGGGCTATCTGCCGATTCCGCGGCTGGTGCTCACGATGAGTCTGCCGATGATGCTTTCGATGATGATTCAGGCGCTCTATAACGTGGTGGACAGCATCTGGGTGTCGCGCGTCTGCGAGGAGGCGCTGACCGCCGTGTCGCTCGCGTTCCCGATCCAGAATCTGATGATCGGCGTTGCCACGGGCACCGGCGTGGGCATCAACGCGCTGATCTCCCGCGCGCTGGGCGCCAAGCAGCCCGACCGCGCCAACAAGGTGGCCGTCAACGGCATGTTCCTCGCCTGCTGCAGCGCGGCGGTATTCCTTCTGATCGGTCTGTTCGTCACGCCGCTGTTCTTTCAGCGTCAGGCGGTGCCGACCGAGGCGAACCCCGCGTCGCTGCTGGTCTACCGTTACGGCGTCGATTATCTGACGATCTGCGCGTGCCTTTCGCTCGGCGTGTTCGGCCAGATCACCACGGAACGGCTGATGCAGTCCACCGGCAAGACCACGCTCGCCATGACCACCCAGCTCACGGGCGCCGTCATCAACATGATCCTCGACCCGCTGCTGATTCTCGGCATGGGCCCGTTCCCGCGGCTGGAGACCAAGGGCGCCGCCATTGCGACGGTGATCGGCCAGTTCTGCGCGTTCGGCATGGGACTGATCCTCAACCACAAGTTCAACCCCGAGGTCCGCGTCTATTGGAAGGGCTTCCGGCCCGACGGCAGGATCATCGGCGAAATCTACAAGATCGGCGTGCCGTCGATCATCATGATCGCCATCGGTTCGCTGATGAACTACTTCCTCAACCGCATTCTGCGCGCCTTCTCGTTCACGGCGGTGGCCGTGTTCGGCGCCTATTTCAAGCTGCAGAGTTTCGTATTCATGCCGGTCTTCGGCCTCAACAACGGCACGATTCCGATCATCGCGTTCAACTACGGCGCGGGCAACCGCAGGCGCATGACCCGCACGGTCAGCTTCGCCATGGCGCTCGCCTGCTCGATCATGGCGCTCGGCACCGTTCTGATGTGGCTGATGCCCGAAACCATGCTGCGCCTCTTCGACGCCTCGGACGACATGATGGCCATCGGCGTGCCCGCGCTGGAGCGGATCAGCCTTTGCTTCGTGCCGGCGGGCTTCTGCATCGCCATGGGCTCGGTCTTCCAGGCGGTGGGCCGCAGCTATTATTCCATGATCGTTTCGTTCGCGCGGCAGCTGATCGTGCTGCTGCCGGCAGCCTGGCTGCTTTCCAAAACCGGCACGGTCGACAACGTCTGGTGGGCCTTCCCGATTGCGGAGGTCGTTTCGGTCATCGTGTCGCTCTGCTCCTATCACCACGTCCACCGCACGCTGATTGCGCACGTGGGCGAAGAGAAGCCGCCGGAGGAACCGGAAGCCGTCTGATCATACAACAACAAACAACCTGCTGTTCTGTTTGAGCAGCAGGTTGTTTTTTTGTTCAGCTTTTGAAAAATGCTTCATATGCGCGATACGTGCTGTAGACGTCCGTCTTCGCCACCGGCTCGAACGGCGCGTGCATCGACAGCACGGGCACGCCGAGGTCGAGCACGTTGATATCGAGGTTCGCAAGGAAGTGCGTCACTTTGCCGCCGGAGCGGACCGATTCAGATACCCGTTTGGGGCGGGTCTTTCTCTTTTTTGTAAAGCTGCACGGCGATCCATCCGACCGCGGCAGCCCAGAAAGCAGCCCAGATTTCAACCGCCCACAGCGGCAAAACGCCTCTCTGATACAGCACGGGGAAGGTATCCGTCAGCATGTGCAGGACAATCGCCAGCGGCAGACAGCCCTTCTTTTCTTTGCAGACGCCGTAAAAAACGATCACCGTCAGCCCGATATGCAAGACCATCGCAAACAGACGCTCTATGACGTTCATCGCCATCGCCGCGTAGTTAAACGCGGCGGCCGCCTGCACGGACGGCAGCGCGGCGGCGGCATTTCCCCCGGTGATTTTCAGCGTGGAAAGCGCCTGCTCCGTGTTGCCCGAAGAAAACAGGACGGCAATGACAAGATAGGTGATCATGGTCGGCAGAACGACCGCAAGGATCTCGACGCCCCCGTGACCGATCCCGTAGAAAGCCGCATTCTCACGGGTACGGTTCTTTTTCAGAATATGCTTCAGAACGATATGCCGGCCGCACTCCTCAAACACACCGGCCACGGTGATGCCGTACAGCACGAAGGCGGCCGTGTTTCCGTTGATGAACCGGGAAACGGGATGGTCCGCAAGAACGCAGAGATCATGCACGCCGAGCTCCAGCACCCGGGCGGAAACGATAAAGCCGAGGGCGCCTGCAATCAGATAGCCGATGTTTGTCTGCGGCTTATACGTTCTGCGCCAGAAAAAGAAGAAAGCGACGGGGATCGCGACCAGCAGGACGACCGTGAGGATCAGCGACGGAATGCTGCTTTTGCCGATGACGATGGATTCAAATTCCGTCATGCTTCATCACCGTCCGCAACTTCCACGCAATAGCCCTTGTGGCCGCAGTGGATGCAGGTCAGGCGGCGCGTCTTCGGGGTGTGCCGCGCAAAGAACATCTCTTTGAACTTCGGCTTAAACACCGTGTGGCACTGCGGGCAAAGATATGCCACGCTCTTATAGTAGTAGCGCGAAATCACGATACCCCAGGGGATCGCAACCAGCACATAGAGCGCAAACACCCACCAGACGCCCTTGAAGATCCACAGCAGGATGCCGGCAATTTCAAGGATGCTGACCGGGATCGCCGTGAGGCCCATCGTCAGATGGATCTTCTTCAGATTCTTTTTGTTCGTCATGGTATAAGCTATATCGCCAATGGATTCAACCGAGAGCTCGCCCGCGCCTTTCAGCTCGCGCCGCAGCGCTTCGAGCTTTTCGAGCTTTTCCGTCTGCGTGTCGATTTCCGCCTTGAGCGATTGCTCCTGCTGTTCGAGCAGCAGCTCGATCACGCTGCCGGGGTCTTCCTCCCGCAGCAGCTTGCCGATCGTGTCGATCGGAAGGCCGAGCTCCCGCAGGAAGCAGATCACGCGCATGCGCCGCAGATCATCCTCGCTGTAAAGCCGCCGGCCGCCTTCGGAAAGCGCCGCCGGCACCAGAATGCCGCGCGTATCGTAATACTGGACGGTGCGCACCGTGACGCCGCAAAGCTTTGCGATCTCTCCGGTCGTGTAGTTGGACATAGCTTTCCACCTCCTTCGCGTCAAGCATAGCATATGACGCAGCGTCACAAGCAACCCCTGACGCAGGGGGATTTTTTCAAAAAAGCGATAAATTTTGCGTTCAGCCTTTTTCGCAGCTGTAGTATCCCTTGATTCTGGTGTTGTAATAGCGCCCGAGCGAATCGGCGGACCGAAACGCCGCCCAGACCGACGCGGGCACATCGAAATAGCAATAGCGTTGGCCGCTGCCGCGGAAGCGGACGACCAGCGTTTCGTGCGCTTCGCTGTAGCCGACCTCGGAAAAGCAGCTGCTGCCCGGCGTCGCGGTCATCGCCACATCGTCGGGCGAAAAGGGCGCGGGGGCGGCGGTCGGTTCCGTTGCGGGTTCCGTTGTCGTTTCCCGCGTCGTCGCTGCGGTCGTCGGCGCGGTCGTCGGCGCAGTTGCCGGCTGCGGTTGTGTCAGCTGCGCCGCCGTCTGTGCCGCCCCGCAGCCGGCAAAGCAGAGGCACAGCAAAAGCGCGGGCAGGAGAAGGAGGGCTTGTTTCAGAACCTGTTTCACCTCTGCCCCTCCCTATGCGTTCGCCTGCCGTTCGTTCAGCGCGGCCTCCATCCGGTTCAGCGTTGTGAAAAACCGCTGCGTGGCAACCATCGGGCCGAACAGCAGCATGCCGAGGGTGTTCCAGAGGACCATGTGGCGCCAGGAGGTATAGGGCCCTTCCACGCCGAGCTCAACGGCTTTCGCCTTCAGCTCTTCGGCAATCCGCGCCATCCAGACCAGCGTATAGAGAAACAGCGTCGGCACGCCGAGCAGATAGGCCTGCCAATAGGGCCGCACCTTGTGGCCGAGCACGGTTTCCAGCTCCGACTGCAGCCCGCCGAAGGGCATATAGAGCAAAAAGAACAGCCCCGCCGTAAAGAAATCGATGAAGCCGAGCAGGAAGCCGCAGCGGTTCGTGTGTTTGAAATACATGGGATTCACCTCATTGTGGGTTTGTTTGCGGCAGGAAGCGGGCCGCGCTTCCCTTCCCGCTGATGATTCTTTTTCTATCATACCAAGACGAGGCAAAAAAGTAAACCTTTTCTGCGCTTTTCGCCCAAAAGATGCGCGCCGAAACTTTGCAAAAGCCATTGCTTTTCGGCGTCCCCTGCTGCTATAATGGAAAAAGAACGGACGCAGCCGCGCCCTGATTCTGCAGGGCAGCGGCGAAAAAAGAGGAGGACGGACCGCATGAAGAAAACAGTCTGTGTCATCGGCCTCGGAAACAGGGGCACGGAATATCTCGGCTTTCTGAAGTATTTTCACAGGTCAAAGGTCGACATCTTCGCCCTTTGCGACAGCAGGCAGCAGGCGCTGGACGATATCGCGCCGCGGTTTGCCGTCCCGCAGGAGCGGCGATTCGTTTCAACCGACGCCTTTTTTGCAAAGGGCGTTCTTTCCGACGCGCTGATCATCGCCACGCAGGACGCCAGCCACTACGCCATTACGAAGCAGGCCATTCTGACCGGCTACAAGCTGATTCTTCTGGAAAAGCCCGTCAGCGGCGTCAGGGCGGAATACACCGAGCTGCGCGATCTGGCGAAGGCGCACGGCGCGCTGCTCATCATCTGCCACGTGCTGCGCTACTCGAACTACTACGGCAAGATCAAGGAGATTCTCGCAAGCGGACAGCTCGGCGAGATCGTTTCCGTCAATCACACCGAAAACGTCGGCTACTTCCATTTTGCCCACAGCTTCGTCCGGGGCAACTGGCGCAGCGAGGCCGCGTCCACGCCGTCGATTCTGGCAAAGTGCTGCCACGACATCGACCTGATCGCCTGGTTCATGGACAGCCCCTGCGTCAGCGTCAGCTCCGTGGGCTCGCTGCGGTTTTTCCGGAAGGAAAACGCCCCCGCCGGCGCCGCGGCGACCTGCATGGGCGGCTGCAAAGCGAAAAAGGACTGCCCCTACGACGCGGAAAAGCTCTATCTCACTGACCCGTTCTACAAAGCGAAGTTCATCAAGTACATGAAGCGCACCCTCACCGGCAAGGCGCACAACAAAAGAAGCGACGTGGAAAACGCCGTCAGAAACGGCGACTACGGCCGGTGCGTGTTTGCGTGCGACAACGACGTCTGCGACAACCAGACCGTGACCATGACGTTCCGAAACGGCGCCACGGCGGTGCTTTGCATGAACGGCTTTTCCGACAGGATGTTCCGCGAATGCCACATTGTGGGCACGAAGGGCGAGCTGGTCGGCTACGGCAGCAAGCTCACGATGCACCTGTTCGGCGGAAAGACGACCCGCGTGCGCACGAGTCCGATCCATCTGAGCGGCCACGTGGAGGGCGACATCCGCCTGATCTCCGGGTTTGTCAAGCTGCTTTGCGGCGAAACGGACGACCTGACGAACGTGACCACGATCGACGCGACCGTGATCAGCCACGACATCGCCCTTGCCGCCGAAGAATCGCGCAGAAACGGCGGCGTACCGGTGCGGATGAAGGAGACGTAAGGGGCCCCTTTCCGCAAGGAAGCATACGACACGGAACCGCACCCTCCCCACTTGCAATTTTGCCGGAGTTGCAGTATAATCGGTTCACGAAACTGCATGGGAGGTGCCCGGATGAATAAATTCATTCCATACGAAAAGCTGTCCAAGAAAAAGAAAAGAGCGCTGGACAGCGCAAAACGCGGCTCATGGCACGGCGTCAACCCGGTCACGAAGCGCGTGGAAAGCAAAAAAGCCTATCACAGAAAGAAAGCCTTGAAATGGAAAGACAATCCGTTTCAAGGCTTTTTGTTTTCCCGGCGCAGACGCCTGCGCGTTCGGGTTCAAGTTGCTTTCAAAGCAAGGGCTTCCGCGTCTGCGGCGTTTCTGCCCACATAAAGCGTGACGTCTGCGGGAATCAACATGGAATCGCTTTCCCTGTCATACAGGCGCAGGTCCTCCTTGGCAATCGTCACCGTGCAGACCTTCTCTTCGCCCGGCGCCAGCGCAACCCTGCCGAAGCCCTTCAGGAGCTTGTGCGGCTTGCCGGGAAGGTTCGAGCCGGCAAAGACCAGCATCGTTTCTTCGCCGGCGCACTCGCCGGTGTTCTTGATTTTGCAGCTGACGGCGATTTCGCCGCCGCGGTCCTTCGCGCTTGCGTCACCGTAGGCAAAGGCGGTATAGGACAGGCCGAAGCCGAAGGGGTATTCCGCCTTTTTGCCCTCTCTGTCAAACAGGGCGTAACCGTGGTAATAGCCGTAGGCGACGTGCTGGTTCTTTTCGTCGGTATACGGGAACGGCGGATAGTCTTTCTCCGTCTGCGCCACGGTGAACGGCAGCTTGCCCGAGGGGTTGACTTTGCCGCAAACGATGTCCGCCAGCGCGTTCGCGCCCTCCATGCCCGGATAGCCGGCGTAGAGAATGGCGTCGGCGTCGTCCGCCCAGTCGTTGGTGATGACCGCCGAGCCGGAATAGAAGATCACGACCAGCGGCTTGCCGCGCTGTTTCAGCGCGTGGATCAGATCGGCGTCCTCCTTGTGCAGCCGCAGCGACCTGCGGTCGCCGCCGGTCACGAGCTTCGGGTTGGAGTTGGTGACGAACTCGCCCTCGTCGCGGTAATCGTTGCCCACGACCGCCACGATCACGTCGGCGCCGTCCGCGGCTTTGCCGTCGTCTGCCAATGTGTCGCCGGTCACGAGGACGGTGTTTTTATACACCTTGGAGAAGCCCTCAAAGGGCGTTGTGACATAGGGCGGATGCACCGAGGACGAGCCGTGGTCGCCGATCACTTTTTCGTTGGCGAACCGGCCGGTCAGCACGATTCCGGCAGAGGTATCCGTCAGCGGCAGCACGCCGTTGTTTTTGAGCAGCACCGCGCCCTTTTCCATCGCCTTTCTCGCAAGGTCGGTGTGCGCCTTGCAGCAGACGACGTCCTTGGAAAAGCGCTGTGCGCGATAGACGTTCTGGAACCGCAGCATGGTGGCGATGATGCTTTCGCAGCGCGCGTCGAGCAGCGCTTCGTCCAGCCTGCCGCGCTTGACGGCGGCAAGCAGCCGCAGCCCGCGTTTGAGCGTCATGGGCATTTCCACATCCAGCCCGGCGCGCACGCTCTCCGGTCCGTCGTGGACGCCCCAGACGAAGTCGGAGATGGAAAAGCCCTCGAAGCCGAGCGTTTTCAGGTGGTCAAACACGGCCCTGCTCTCGCCGCAGTAGACGCCGTTGACCTTGTTGTAGGCCGACATGACGGAGCCCGCGCCGGCCTTGAAGCATTCCTCAAAATGATAGAGATACACGTCGCGCAGGGTCTCTTCGTCCGCGTCGGCAGAAACGGAGAACCGCAGGTTTTCGATGGAGTTCATGTAAAAATGCTTGGGGCAGGAAATCACGCCGTATTTCTGCAGACCCCGCGTCAGCGCCGCGCCGTATTTGCCGGTCAAAAACTGGTCTTCGCCGTAGGCCTCCTGCGCCCGGCCCCAGGCGGGGTGACGCAGCAGATTGACGCAGACGCCGGCAAAGTAGTTCGCGCCGAGGGCGATGCACTCCTTGGCAATCGCTTCGCCGATCTCTTCTTCCAGCGAAGCGTCGAACGCCGCCGCCCGCAGGTTCGACGTGGGAAAGCAGGTGGCGCTTTTCATCACGACGCCGCGCGGCCCGTCGGAAAACAGCAGCGGCGGAATGCCCAGCCGCCTGCAGCCGCCGCCCGCGATGGGGTCGTAGTTATAGACACGGCCGTGCAGCAGGCCGTTCAGCATGGCCCAGTGGCCGCTGAGCATATGCGCCTTTTCGCGCAGGGTCATCTGTTCGATCAGGTCTTTCGCCAACGCGTGCGCCAGCGCAGGATGGTTCGCGCTTGGAGAATCCAACGGCTCCACGCCGGCGTCCTTCATGATTTTCAAGGCTTCGTCAAAATGACGGACACGGTAGTCGCTCATGGTGCAGGTTCCTTTCGCTTTTATTTGTCGCCGAGGATGATATCCAGCATGGCGGCCTCGTCGACCCACGACGGGTCGTATTGTTCGCCGCCCATGGACGCGCCGCAGTGCGGGCAGGTCGGCTTCGGCTTGTTCGTCGTGCCGCCGCAATCGGAGCATTCATATTCGTCGGCCGAAAACAGGTGCGTGTGCCGGATCCATTCGGCGTTATGCTTCTTCCACATGTTCCATCCCCATCTTTTCCGTCAAGCCGTTCAGACTTGTTTCGTATTGCTCCCGCGTGATCGCGTGCCGCTCAAGGAACGTTTCCAGCAGGCGCTTTTGTTTGAGATAAAGCTCCTTTTTCTTTTCTTCGGGAGACAGACGCTCCCAATCCGGTTGTGTCATGGCGCGTCCCCCCCTTCAGTCGTCGTCGCGGGCAAAGAAGCCGTGTTCCCCTTCCGCGGGCGGAATCGTCTTTGCAAAAAGGTTCTCGATGATCACGTAGCTGCCGCGCTCCACGGCGAGGATCACCGCGTCGATCTGCGCCTCGGTGCCCTGAATCTCCATGGAAACGCCGCCGTCGGGGTCGTTGCGCACCCAGCCGGTGGCGCCGACGGCGTTTGCAGCCTGCACGGCACGCCAGCGGAACCCGACGCCCTGCACGCTGCCGGTGAAGCGCAGCGCCCGGCGGACCACACGGTTGTCTTCTCTTTCAGCCATCGTGCACCGCCTCCTTTTTCTTATCATACCAATTTCACGGAAAAAAGTAAATGATTCGTCGGCTTTTTCTTGTGCTTTTTTCCGAATGGGTGTATAGTTATATCGCAACAAAACAAAGCAGGATATGAAAGAGGATACATCCGTTTTACGGATAAAGGATATTTATGAAAACGAACTGCTTCAAAAACAAATTCATCGGCGACAAAGCGTTCTATAAGCGCGTGCTCGCCATATCCGTGCCGATCATGGTGCAAAGCGGGATCACAAACTTCGTCAGCCTGCTCGACAACATCATGGTGGGCCGCACCGGCACCGAGCAGATGAGCGGCGTGGCCATCGTCAACCAGCTGATCTTCGTCTTCTACCTGTGCTGCTTCGGCGGCTTTTCCGGCGCGGGCATCTTCACCGCGCAGTATTACGGCGCAAAAGACGACGCCGGCATTCGCCACACCTTCCGCTATAAGCTCTGGCTCGGCTTCGTGCTGGTGGCGGCGGCTTTCGGCGTGTTTCTCTTCTTCGGCGAAGATCTGATCTCGCTGTATCTGCGCGGCACGAACGACGGCGGCGACCCTGCCGCGGCGCTCGCCTTCGGCAGCGGCTATCTGAAAATCATGCTGCTTTCCCTGCCGGCCTTCGCGCTGGTGCAGGTTTATTCCAACACCCTGCGCGAATGCGGCGAAACGGTGGTACCCATGCGCGCGGGACTGGCCGCGGTGTTCGTCAATCTCGCGTTCAACTATCTTCTGATCTACGGCAAGCTCGGCTTCCCCGCGCTCGGCGTAAAGGGCGCGGCCATCGCGACGGTGCTGTCGCGCTTTGTGGAGCTCGCGGTCGTTGCGGTCTGGACGCACCGCCACAAAGAAAAATG
>JAEEUW010000003.1 GCA_016290665.1 Clostridiaceae bacterium
TCTGGTCGAGCGGGCAGCGGAACTCAGAGAGATCGACGTTTCCGGCTGCCGGTCCATTGGGGTAACAGCAGGTGCGTCCACGCCTGCAGGTATTATAAAGGAGGTACTTTTTACCATGTCCGAAATCATCAACGAAAACGAAACCAAAACCGAAGAAATCAATTGGGAGGATGCGCTGGAAGAGAATCTCAAATCGATGAGCTCTGACCAGGAAGTGACTGGCGTTGTTGTAGGTATTGCACCGAATGAAATACAGGTAGATATCGGCAGAAAATATGCTGGCTTCGTTCCTATCGAGGAATACAGCAACGATCCGTCTGCCGACCCGAAAGAAGAGCTGAAGATCGGCGACGAGCTGAAGCTCATCATCATGAAGACCAACGATTCCGAAGGCACCATGATGCTCTCCAAGCGCCGCTATGACGCGAAAGCGGCCTGGGATCAGATCGCCGAAGCGAAGGACAACGAAGAGGTGATCGAAGGCGTGATCGCGGACGCTGTCAAGGGCGGCGTTCTGGTCTACACCAAAGGCGTGCGCGTGTTCATTCCCGGCTCGCTCACCGGTCTGCCGCGTGACGCAGAGCTCAGCGAGCTTGTTAAGAAGCCCGTGAAGTTCCGCATCATCGACGTGGACAAGCAGAAGAAGCGCGCGGTCGGTTCCATCCGCTCCGTCCTGCGTGAAGAAAGAAAAGCCGCGAACGAAGCCTTCTGGAACGAGATCGAAGAAGGCAAGGAATACACCGGCACGGTGAAATCGCTCACCTCCTACGGCGCATTTGTGGACCTCGGCGGCGTAGACGGCATGATCCATATCTCCGAGCTTTCCTGGAAGCGCATCAAGCACCCCAGCGAAGTGGTCAAGGAGGGCGACGAAGTCAAGGTCTACGTCAAGGCGCTTGACAAAGAGAATCACCGCATCTCGCTCGGCTACAAGCGCGTGGAAGACAATCCCTGGGAGATCCTCAAGCGCGACTTCCCGGTGGGCACCGTCTGCGAAGCGACCGTGGTCGGCCTGACCTCGTTCGGCGCGTTCGCCAACATCACCGACGGCATCGACGGCCTGATTCACATTTCGCAGATCGCGGACCGCCGCATCGCTTCCCCGGCGGAAGTGCTGCACGTGGGCGACGTGGTCACCGTGAAGATCACCGACATCGACTTTGAAAAGAAGCGCGTGAGCCTTTCCATCCGTGCGCTGCTTGAGCCGACCAACGGCATCGACTTCAGCGACGAAGCCGACGCGGAAGACGAGCAGGACATTGCGGACGCGGAAGAAGCGGTTGCCGAAGCGATCGTTGACGCCGCCGAAGCAGCGCCCGCCGAGCCGGCAGAAGAAGCTGCCGCCGTCATCGCGGACGCCGAAGTGGTGGAGGAAGCCGAAGAGGCCGTTGCCGAAGCCATTGTGGAAGCCGCCGAAGCAGTGCCCGCAGAGCCGGCCGAAGCAGCCGCCGAAGTGCTGGAAGCAGCCGCTGAAGAAGCAGCCCCGGCCGACGCTGAATAATCAATGCAGAGAAAACGCCATCGCGAAAGCGGTGGCGTTTTTATATGACCAAGGTTGTGCCGGAAAACGTGGTGGCTGCAGACGGGTTCAAACCTCTTCAGTCACGCGCATTGCACAGAATCGCCGAACCGCAAAACGAGTTGGCGCGTGACAGCTTCCCCGCCTTCGGGGAAGCCAAGCTAGGTTGCACCTTGCCGCCGGTCTTGATTCTTACTGAAATCTTTGTTATACTTTGTTTGGTGATTATGATGAAGGGTATCAGAAACGGCTATTTAACAGAGCGGGCACAGGAGCTTCGCAAAAACGCAACTGAACAGGAAAGACATTTGTGGTATGCTTTTTTGCACGCGTATCCGGTGCGGTTCAGACGGCAGGTGCCGATCGATCGGTTTATTGTGGATTTTGTCTGCTCCAGGGCGAAGATGGTTTTGGAGTTGGACGGTTCGCAGCATTTCGTTGAAAACGGACCGGCCTACGACAAGGAGCGAGATGCCATTCTGGAATCTCGCGGTTACAAAGTTTTCCGGATTACAAACAGTGAACTTGACGATAATTTCGACGGCGTCTGTGAATGGATCGACAGAACAGTCCGGGAACGCATGAAAAGCAGAACGAAGAAATAAAGGCGCCAACGCCCTCGATTTCCCCGACGAGAAAAGCAGAGGCCAAGCTAACAGCCGAGACTGGTGCATGTGTCGGGAAAGACAGATAAGCGCGTTGCTTTTTTACGTTTGCAGCGCCAACGCCCTTGGCTTCCCCGAAGGCGGGGAAGCTGTCACGCGCTACGAAGCTTTGCGGGTGATTCGAAGTGCCATATGCGCGTGACTGAAGAGGTTTGAACCCGGCGGAAACGTTTTTGTTTATTTCAGGGCTTGCATTTTCCCTCAAAATATGTTACATTTTGAACGTAATATAAAACACATTTGCGATAGGAGGACTACACATGAAAACAATGAAACGCGCGCTTGCCGTGCTGCTGGCAGTGGCGCTGCTTTGCATCGGTGTGCCGCTGGCGGCTGCAGCGGACGTTGTTGACAGCGGCACCTGCGGCGATAATTTGACATGGACGCTGGACAGTGAAGGATTGTTGGCAATTAGCGGAACAGGGGCAATGAGTAATTACACTGAGGCCGACTCGCCATTTTATGCAAATCGATTGAACATCAAATCGGTTTCAATTGAAAGTGGCGTTACGAGCATCGGCGAATTTGCGTTTTACGGTTGCTCAGCGCTGCAAAGCGTGATGATGATTCCGGACGGCGTTACGAGCATCGGAGATGGTGCGTTTCGCGCTTGCAGTGGTCTGACAAGTGTGACGATTCCGGACAGCGTGACGAGCATCGGCGAGAAGGCGTTTTCCGGTTGCATAAGTCTGACAAGCGTGACAATTGGAAACAGCGTGACGAGTGTTGGCGGTGGTGCGTTTGCAGGCTGCAGTAGGCTGACGAGTTTGAGAATTCCAAACAGTGTGTTATCAATTGGAAACAGCGCATTTGAAGGATGCACGGGATTAAATAGTGTAATACTTGGAGAAAACTTGCTGACAATTGGTGGACGTGCTTTTTATCGCTGTTCAAAACTAAATAGTGTGATCATTCAAAATAGTGTCACAATTATAGACGGCGGTGCTTTTTGGGGATGTAGCAATTTGACAAGCATAACAATTCCCAATAGTGTGAAAAGCATTGGAAATCACGCTTTTTATTCTTGCTCCAAGCTTACACGTATTACGCTACCAGATAGTATTATGAGTATTGGTGATGATGCGTTTGATTATTGTGACGCTTTGAAGGATGTGTATTATGCAGGAAATGAAGATGATTGGTCGGGAATCTCAATTGGGTATAACAACTATCACTTGATATCGTATCCAAGTATTCATTTTTTGAATTATAGGCATGACCATTATTATAGTGCCCCAATCCGTGAAAACGAATGTGTAGCGACTTGTACTACTGCTGCAAGCTACGAAGCTACAACACATTGTACTATCTGTAGTGAGGAACTTTCCCGCGAGACGGTCTACGAGGGCGAACCGGATCCTAACAATCATGCTTCCAAAACCTACACCACGGCCTCCACCTGTGCCGAAAACGGCTTTTCCGTCACCTACTGTACCCGCTGCGGCGAAACACTCAGCCACGAGATCCTGCCTCGCCTCGAACACACTTGGAACGACGGCGAAGTGACCGCGGAACCGACCTGCACCGCGCAGGGCGTGAAGACCTTCACCTGCGGCGGCTGCGGCGCAACCTACACCGAGCCGGTGGATCTGCTCGCGCACCAGTGGAACGACGGCGAAGTGACCAAAGAGCCCTCCTGCACCGAAGCAGGCGAGATAACCTACACCTGCGCGACCGGCGGCGAAACGAGAACCGAACCGATCGACAAGCTCGACCATAAGATCGTGCTTGTGCCGGGCGTCGCGCCGACCTGCGAAGAACCCGGCCTGACCGACGGCTGGCAGTGCAAAACCTGCCAAAAGTGGTTCGCCGAACAGCAGACCATTGAAGCTCTCGATCACGACCCGCAAATCGGAAAAGTTGTGGAACCCACCTGCACGGAACCCGGCTATACGCCGTTCATCTGCACCCGCTGCGGTGAAACGGTCAGCAAAACCGACCCGACCGACGCCCTCGGCCATAACCCGCAGCCCGTCTACACCTGGGCGAAAGATGACAGCACCGTGACAGCAGAGATGACCTGCACCCGCTGCGGCGAAGTGTCGTTGAAAGAAACGGCAGATGTCACAACCGAAGTGACCGTCAAACCCACCTGCAGCACCGAAGGCGAACTAACCCTGACCGCCGCGTTCAACAACAAGGCGTTTTATGCGCAGACGAAGACCAAGGTTCTGCCGATGGATCCCGACGCCCACGTGTTCAGAGTCACCGTGACGCCGCCGACCTGCCTGGATGACGGCTACACGACCCACGCCTGCACGCTTTGCCGCTACGGTTACAGCGACGAGATCGTTGCCGCCCTCGGCCACGATTATGTCAACGCCAAGGCGACCGGCAATGGCGACGGTACCCACACGCTGACCTGTAACCGCTGCAAGCAGCCGGGCGAAGCGATTGCCTGCGCGGACGAAGGCAACGACGGCAAGTGCGACTTTTGCGGCGATCAGATGCAGGGCGGCGACCACTGCAAATACTGCGGCAAGGTCCACAACGGCAATTTCTTCGATAAGCTGACGGGGTTCTTCCATAAGATCTTCGCCGTCTTTAAACGATAACGTTGAGAAAACAACACCCGCTCTCTTTGAGGGCGGGTGTTTGCTTGTATGCAACAGAATTGCAGTGGCGGGGTTCAAACCTCTTCAGTCTTCGTGCGTCACCCAGCCGCGGAGGCAATGGCGACGTGGCCTCACCCACCACGCGCCTGCGGCACGCGGTCCCCCCTCCCCAAAGGGGAGGGCAAGGGCGTTGTACTTTTGCCGTCAAGTTTCATCCTCGCTGAATTCTCAATTGTTCATTGCTTTGCATTATTCTGGTACAACAAAGCAGAAAGGTTGCATCTCCTGCAGCTAACTATTTAAATAAACCACAACCTAACTTGCCCTCCCCTCTGGGGAGGGTGGCAGTGCGCGTAGCGCACTGACGGGTGAGGCCACCTTGCCGCTGGCACCAAGGCCGAGTGAAGCGCACCGTCAGCCTATAATATACACCTTCACCCCGTGCGGCGCGGTTTCCGCGGTCAGTTTGCCGTCGCAGTCTGTCACCGTGCCTTCCCAGACGTCGCGGACAGTGTAGCCCGCCTTTGCGGGCAGATTGACGAAGCCCTCGTTGGCGAGCTTGCGGCAGTCGAGCGGCGTGCTTGCGGGGCGGCTCGACTTGTTGAACACGCAGACGGCCGCGCGCGCCTCGGAAAGAGGCTTCAGCAGCACGTCGACCGTGCCGGCCTTGATCCGGCGGCAGGGGACGCCCAGCGGGTCCTGATTGACGGCGATCATGTCCTTGTTTGTCAGGATCTGCAGGATTTTGTTGTCGGCGTCAACGGAGCCGTCTTCCTTCACGAAGGCGCGCACGTCGTTGCCGAGGATCAGCGGCGCGTTCATCATGCACCAGAGCGAAAAGTGGCTGCGGTTCTCGTCGTGCGTCAGCTTGCCGTTGCCGACCTCCAGCATGTCGGGGTCGTTCCAGCCGCCCTTGCCGGCGTGCTTCCACAGCCGGACCGTCCATTCATACAGCGCGAGGATCGAGACCCACGTCGGCTTGATGTCGCCCGTGGTGCGCCAGAGGTTGCCCGCCTCGGCGCCCCATTTCCACGGCCGGTTGAAGCCCCATTCGCAAATGGAATAGACAATCGGCTTTTCGGGCACGCCGTTCTTTTCGGCATATTCTTTCGTGGCGCGCTTGAGCTCGCGGCCCATCAGCTTGTATTGCACCGCCGCGCTGTCGAAGCGCGAGCCGACGGGGTTGTCGAACACCAGCGTGTTCACGCCCTGCTGCAGCCGGACCGTGGTCTGAATGCGGCGCTCGCCGTGCAGCGGCATGCGGCCCTTGGTGCAGTAGACGTGGTATTCGTCCCTGCCGTTGACCGTGATGCGCACGAAGCGTTCGGCGTCGTCGGCCTTGGCGGCGAGGAAGGTCAGCACGTAGTCGCCCGCTTCTTCCGCTTCGGTGTTGAGCGCAAACGACCCCGCGCGGGAGCAAAGGCCCGTGATGAAGCGGTGGCCGATGGCCTCGTCTTTGACGATGCGGGCCCTGCCGCTCAACGTGACGTCGTCCACCGAAAAGACCCGGCAGGCGCCTTCGCCCGGTCTGGAAAGCTCAATCTGCCGGATGCGCGGCGCCTTTTCGCTGATCGGCACGTTGTGGCAGAAATCATATTTGAAGTATTCGATGCCCCAGCTTGCGAACGTGTCGGCGTCGATCGCCTCGTGCCGCAGCGAGCCGGGATAATCCTCGCACGTCCAGGTGCCGTTGGAGGAATAGATGCCGAGCTTCAGTCCGCGGGCGTTCACATAATCCGCCAGCGCCTTGATCCCGCCGGGGAAGGTGGCCTTGTCGCACTGCAGGCGGCCGTTCCCGTCGCGCGCCGAGCTTTGCCAGCAGTCGTCGATATTGACGTATTGATAGCCCGCCTCCCGAAGGCCGCTTTTGTCCATCGCGTCGGCGATCTGCTTGATGAGATCTTCGTTGATGTGCGTGGCAAACAGGTTCCAGCTGGACCAGCCCATCGGGGGCGTGAGCGCCGCGCCGTTGTTATAGCGGTTGGCGGCGGTCTGGTTCAGCCAAAGCTTGTGCACGACTCTTTTCGCGGTGCAGACCGGGCAGAATTCCTGCTTTTTCATCTTGACGCCGAGCACGGCTGCCGCCGCAGCGGCTGTACCGGCGCCTGCCGCGGCGGCAACGCCTTTCAGCAGCTTTTTCTCTTCCATAGTGATCTCCTTTTTGTCGGTTTATTATAGGATGGCGAATGATCGCATCAGAAATACCGTGAGGAAGACGGTGAACACCGAAAGCACCGAGGTCCACACCACGAGCTGCGCGCCGTACTGATCGTCGCCGCCGATCTCGCTGACCATGACGGAACTGGAGACCGCAATGGGCGAGGCGAAGATCGCCACCAGCGCCGGGTATTCCACCTCGGAAAACGGCAGAACGCCGAAGTGCGAAAGCAGCACGGCGCCGCCGATGGCAAGCGCGGGCGCAAAAATCAGCCGCATGAACACGGCAATCGAAATCTGCTTTCGCAGCGCGCGCACCGCCGAAAAATCAAACCTTGCGCCGAGCACGACAAGCGCCAGCGGTGTGGCCGCCTTTGCCGCCGTTGTCAGCGCCGAGAACAGGAACGGGCAGTCGCGCGAAAGCAAAAAGACCGCCTCGCCCGCGTCGTTCTTCGGCAGCAGCATCCGCACGCCGACGGTGACGATGCCGAGGGCGACGCCGATGATCAGCGGGTTTTTGACCGTGCGCAGCAGCGTCTGCCGGATCGGCGGCTTCTCCGTGTCCGCGTAATGCGACAGACAGAGGACCGCCAGCGTGTTGAACAGCGGGATCGTGACCGCGGTGGCCACGGCGGTGAACGCCACGGCCTGCGCGCCGCCGAGCGCTTCGGCCAGCGGAATGCCCACGATAGCGCAGTTGGAGCGGTAGACGCACTGGATGAACGGCCCCTTCTGCAGCCGCTCGGGAATCAGCAGCTTTGCGAGCAAAACGCCGATCGCATAGAGCAGCAGCACCACGGCCGCGCTGTAGCCGACTGCCGCCCAGTTGACCTGCCGGAGCGAATCGATCTCATAAATATTGCAATAGAGCAGAATCGGCAAGAACACCCGGAACACGAGCCGGTTGGCCGTTTTGAAGAAGTCGTCGTCCGCAAAGCGCAGCTTTTGCAGCACCCAGCCGAGCAGCGCCAGCAGCAGAATGGGCACGACCGCGTTGCAGGAAAACCAAAAGACCTGTCCCAAGCGTTCTCACCTTCTTTCTTTTTGAGTATAACATACTGCGGGCATGAAATCAACCCGCGGTCTGCGGCGCTTCGCGGAGCTCCGTCACGCGCAGCGTTTCGCCTTCCACGCGGAAGCCGACGTCAAACCCGGCGTAGCGCATATAATAGACGCGCTGCGGATCATCCTGATAGCCGGGCCGCGGATCGAGCGAAAGCGTCTGCAGCAGCGCGGCCCGCTTTTCCGGCGCAAGGCGGCAAAGCAGGGCGGGCTCGATTCTGACGTCCAGCGTGCCCTCGGTTTTGGCAAAGCCGCTTTCGGCCTGCGGAACCGCATCGGCATAGGGGAGGTAGGGCTTGACGTCGAGAATCGGCGTGCCGCTTGCAAGATCGGCGCCCGCCACGTACAGGCACGGCGCGCCGTCCTCCGTTTTGCCGACGCCTTCCAGACGCACGCACGACAAGCCGATCGGGTTCGGCCGCACCGGGGAGCGCGACGCGAACACGCCCACGCGGGTGTTGCCGCCCAGCTTCGGCGGGCGCACGGTGGGCGATTCCGCCTTCGGCGACAGCGAGCAGTGCCACAGCAGCCAGAGGTGGGAATACCCCTCGATACCGCGCAGGTAGTCGGGGTTGCGGAACGCGGGCAAAAACACGACCTGCCCCCGTAGGTCGGCAGCCAGTCCGCTTTGGCGGGGCAGTCCGAACTTCAGGGGAAAATCGCAGGTATAGACGGCAACGGGCCGCAGCTCGATCGTTTCATCCATGGCAAGGCCTCCAACGAATGCTCTGCAAGCATTATAGCAGATTCCGCATGGGTTTGCAATTGACTTTTCGTTTCTTCTCTATTATAATAAAAAAGACAGCTTCTGTATGGAGGAAGATACGATGATTACGTTTAAGCTCAAAGAAAAACGCTTTTCCGTCCGGCGAAACGGCAAAAAAATCTTTGCCGTCACCGAGGGCACCGCGATCGCGGAGGTCGCCAACATTGAGGCGAACTATACCATGAGCCGCGGCAGCTTCGTTCTGAAGGAAAAAGTCATCGGCCGCCGGCCGCTGTTCGTGGTCGACATGCAGCTTTGCGACGGCGGCGCGCTGCTGGTGCTGGACGAGGGCAAGCTGAAGCTGGAGACGGAGCGCGACGGCACCCGGCTGAAGGTGACGCCGCTGGGCCTTTCCATGTATGACCGCCTCTGGCTGCGCGTGCCGGCCGAACGGGACGAAGCCGTCTACGGTACGGGCGAAACCTTCAGCGAGTTCAACCTGCGCGGCCACAAGAGCGACGTCTGGGTCAGCGAGCATATCAACGCCGGGCAGATCGTGCGCAAGGTGGCGCAGATCGCGCTGCGCATCAAGCGCGACGATAAAAAGAAAAAGTTCGAATCCTATGCGTCCTACTACGTGCAGCCGATGTTTCTGTCTTCGCGCAAATACTTCTTCCATTCCGAAGCGACCACGATTTCCCGCTTCGATTTTACGGCGGAAACCGAACACCGTCTGCAGGTCGACCCCTCCGCCGCGTTTTATTTCGGCTTCGGCGACACGTTTGAGGACGTGCTTTCCAACCTGACCGACCTGACCGGCCGCCAGCTTCCGCTGCCCGAATGGGTTCACAACGGCGAAATCCTCGGCGTGCAGGGCGGCACCGGGATCATGGATCAAAAGCTGCAGACCGCGCTGGACCACGACATGAAGGTGGCCGGCGTCTGGATCCAGGACTGGGAGGGCCGCCGCGTGACGGCGGTGGGCAAGCAGCTTTGCTGGAACTGGGTGTGGGACCGGGAGCTTTACCCGGACCTTGACAAGCGCATTGCTTCCTACGGCGAACAGGGCGTGAAGATTCTCGGCTACTGCAACACCTTCCTGGCGGTGGAAAAGCCGCTTTATCAGATCGCGGCCGAAAAGGGCTACTGCGTCAAGGACAAGAACGGCAACGACTATCTGGTCAAGATCACGACCTTCCCGGCCGCCATGGTCGACCTGACCAACCCCGACGCCTACAACTGGATCAAGGAAGTCATCAAGGAAAACATGATCGGCTTCGGCCTGGCCGGCTGGATGGCCGACTTCGGCGAATATCTGCCCACCGACTGCGTGCTCCACAGCGGCGAGGACCCGTTTGTGGTCCACAACACCTGGCCCGCCCTTTGGGCAAAGGTGAACCGCGAAGCGATCCGCGAGACCGGCAACGAGGGCAAGATCATGTTCTTCACCCGCGCGGGCTATACCGGCACGGGCAAGTATTCCACCATGATGTGGAACGGCGACAACCACGTCGACTTCTCCGTGGACCTCGGTCTGCCGTCGGTCATTCCCGCCATGCTGTCGCTGACCTGCTGCGGCTTCGGCCTGAGCCATTCCGACATCGGCGGCTATACGACCTTCTATAACCTCAAGCGCTCGGAACAGCTGTTCATGCGCTGGTGCGAAATGAACGCCTTTTCGCCGCTCCTGCGCGGCCACGAGGGGCTGAACCCCGACCTCAACGCCCAGTTCGACGCGAGCGAGACCGTTTTGCGTCACGGCAAATACATGAGCGCCATCCACGCGCAGCTCAAGGATTATCTGATGGCCGCGGAACGCTATAACAGCGAAACCGGCGTCGGTGTGGTGCGTCCGCTGTTCTTCTATTACGACGAGCCGCGCGCCTACAGCGAGATGCACGAATACCTGCTCGGCCGCGACATTCTGGTGGCTCCGGTAATCAAGCAGGACAGCTACAGCCGCGAGGTCTATCTGCCGGAGGACAGCTGGATCCACGCGCCCTCGGGCAAGGAATACCGCGGCGGCGTCTACACCGTGGAAGCCCCCATCGGGCAGATCCCCGTGTTCTACCGCAAGGACGCGGACGAGAGCGTCAAGGCCATGATGCGCTCGCTCGTGTTCCCGAAGCAGGAGGCGCTCTATGCTTGAACGACTGAACCGCGTCAACGACGTGACGATTCACAGCGTCTTTGACGCAGCATTCCGCACCTTCGGGAACGTGCTGACCGGCTTTGATTTTTCGCCGCTGTGCCGCTATCTGGAAACCGAAACGCCGATTCCGGCGCAGGGGAATGTCTACGTTGCGTCCGATCCGGCCATGGAAGCGCTTCCGATCTGCAGCGAAGTGCAGACCGCCGTCTATGGCAATATGCCGATCCAGATCGGCTACTGCAACGGCAGGAACACGACTTACAACGGCTTCGAATACCACAAGGGCTCCGAGATCAACGTGGCCGCAACCGATCTGATGCTGGTGCTCGGCCACACGTGGCAGATCAAAGACAACTGCTTCACCGTCGGCGACGAGACCGTGTTCTTCGTGCCGAAGGGCACGGCGATCGAGCTGTATGGGACCACGCTGCACCTGTCGCCCTGCCGGGTGACGGACGACGGCTTCCGCGCCGTGGTGATTCTGCCGCGCGGAACCAACACCCCGCTGGAAACAAGGCCAGCGAACCCGACCGGCGAAGCGCGGCTGCTGCTGCAAAAAAACAAGTGGGTGCTTTCGCACCCCGAACGCGAACCGCTGATGAAGCAGGGGGCCTTCCCCGGCCTAATCGGCGAAAACAAAGAATTGCACTATTAAAGGAGAAGGAACAACATGTCTTTCCAATTTGCCTATATCCCCATCGGCGTGCCGACCTTCCATCTGGAATCGGCGCAAAAAGCCTTTGACGATTCCGTGTCTCTGCTGCAAAAGATCGACCCGTCGGTCAAAGTGCCCGACGAAATGCTGCTTTCGCTGCCGAAGCTCGGCGCGTTTCTCGACACGCTTTCGCCCGATTTCGTGATCGTGCAGAACGTCACGTTCGCCAACGCCGCCTATATGAGCGAGGTGCTGCGCCGCTTCTCCTGCCCCGTGCTGCTTTGGACGCTGCGCGAGCCCGTGATCGACGGCGGCCGTCTGCGTCTCAATTCGCTGACCGGCGCCTATTCCGCCGCCAACGTCATGCGCGCCTGCGGCAGACGCTTTGCCTATGTGTTCGGCGCGCCCGCGGAAGAGAGCGTGCAGCGCAGAATCGCCGCCGCCGTTGCCGCGGCCAGACTCAAAAAGCAGCTGCGGTCGCTCAATTTGCTGCAGATCGGCCACACGCCCGAGGGCTTCGGCTTCGGCCGCGGGCTGGACGCGGAGCTGCTTTCGCTGTTCGGCGTGAACCTCAAATCGATCGAAGCGCGCGAGCTGATCGGCAGGGCGAAGACCTACGGCGACGACGAGATCCAGAGCTATCTTGACAACGCCCGTGCGCGCATCGTCGGGCTGGACAAGACCCCGGAAAAGAACAAGCTTGACTTCGCGCGGCTCTATAAGGCCTATGACAGCTATGTGAAGGAAAACGGCATCGGCGCGGTCTCCAGCCGCTGCTGGCCCGATTTCTTCGTGGATTTCGGCACCCCGGTCTGCGCGGTGCTCGCCATGCTCGGCGACAACGGCGTGCCCGCCTCGTGCGAAGCGGACGCCTACGGCGCACTGTCGATGTATATCGGCCAGATGCTGACCGGCAAGCCGACCTTCTTCGGCGATCCCGTGTCGCTGGACGAGGGCGAAAACACCGTTACGTTCTGGCACTGCGGCACGGCGGCCTGCTCGCTGGCGCGCGAGGACACCGGCGCGGTCTGCGACGTCCACTGCAACCGCAGAATCGGCCCCACGCTCGACTTCGGCTGCAAGGCCGCCCCGGCGGTCACGGTGTTCCGCATCGGCCGCGAGCCCGACGGCAGCTGCCGCTTCTTCGTCTGCGGGGGCGAAGCGCTCGACAAGCCCAAGCAGTTCAACGGCACGTCCATCGTGGTGAAAACCGAGGGCAGCAGCCGGGCGGTCGTGGAGCGCTCGGTCAAAAACGGCTGGGAGCCGCATTTTGTCGTGGCCATGGCCGACATCCGGGAAGAACTGCTCGCGCTGGCGAATATGCTTGATATTCCGGTTGAAGCTTACTGATAATGGAATCAGGATAAGAGGAAAAGGCACCCGCAGCGGGTGCCTTTCATTTTGTTTTTTGCGGATTGGTTCAGATTGCCTTGAGCAGCGCGGGCAGCTTGGCGATGGCCGACGGGATGCCCTTGAGCAGCTTGCCCAGGCCCTTGGCCGAGGATCTGTCGTCGTTGAGGATATCCAGCAGGCCTTGCGCCATCTCTTCCGAGAAGACGCCCATCGACATCGCGATGAAGTTGCGGATCGGAATCTGCAGCGCCATGGCGGCGATCATTTTGCCGTCGCCGTTTTCGGCGGAGCCGAACTTGCTCATCGCGCCCGAGATCAGCTTGCAGATGCGGCCGCCCCACTTGGTGTCCATCGCGTCGTGCAGGCAGCAGTAGATATCGATCGGCTTGCCCGGCTCGCGTTCGTTGGCGGGCAGGGGGCCGTAGAGCGCGGCGAAATCGGCGCGGCTGATGTTGGCCACGTCGTTGTAATACGCCGGGGCGCTCTCGCGGTAGTCGGGAATCTCAACCGGCTCGGCCTTGACGGTGACCGTGCCCTGCAGCTTGACGTCGCGGGACGACGCGCCGACGCGGATGTCGAACTTGCCGCTTTCCACGCACCAGTCGTTGGTGTTGACGTTGAAGAACGCGAACGCGCGCTTGTCGAGCGTGAGGGTGATTTCCTTGCTTTCGCCCGGCTCCAGCCAGACCTTCCGGAAGCCCTTGAGCTCCTGCGCCGGGCGGAAGATGGTGCTTTCCAGATCGGCAACATAGAGCTGCGCGACCTCGGCGCCGGCGCGGTCGCCGGTGTTGGTCACCTTGAAGCTGACCGTCAGCGTGTCGGTGTCCTTCAGCGTCTTTTTGGAAAGCTTCAGATCGCTGTATTCGAACGTCGTATAGGAAAGGCCGAAGCCGAACGGGAAGAGGACGTCCTTCTTTGCGGCGTCGTAATAGCGGTAGCCGAGATAGACCGATTCTCTGTGTTCGCTCGTGACCGGGCCGCCGGGATAGTTGCCGTAGGTCGGGTTCTCCTTGAACGACAGGGGATAGGTCTCGGTCGTTTTGCCGCTGGGGTTCACTTCGCCCAGCAAAATGCGCGCCACGGCCGCGCCGCCCGCCTCGCCGCCGAGGGCCGAATTGAGCAGACCTTTGACTTCGCCGATCCACGGCATCTCGACCACGCTGCCGCCCGCGAGCACCACCACGGTGTTCGGGTTGGCCTTGGCCACTTCCAGAATCAGCGTGTTGTGGCAGTTCGGCATACGGATGTCCTCGCGGTCATAGCCTTCGCCCTCGAATTCTTCGGTGAGGCCGGCGAATACCACGGCGACGTCCGCGGCCTTCGCCTGGCGCACCGCCTCGGCCAGCAGCGCGTCGTCCACAACGTCCTTGCCCTTGTCGTAGCCCTTGGCATAGGTGAAGTCGGCGCCGCGTTTGCCGAGCTCCCAATAGGCGTTGTCAATCTTGAACGGGTTGACGACAGAGGAGCCGGCGCCCTGATAGCGCGGGAACTTGGCCATCTCGCCGATCACGGCGATCTTCTGGCCCTTTTTGAGCGGCAGGATGTTGTCGTCGTTCTTGAGCAGCTGCATCGACTGCTCGGCCACCTCCTGCGCCAGCGCGTGGTGCGCGGCCTGGTCGAAGCTGTGCTCCTGTTCCAGCTGCGGTTTGCTCTTCATGATCAGCGCGACCACGTTGTCCACCGCGGCATCCAGCACGTCCATCGGCAGCTCGCCGCTCTCCACGGCGGCCAGAATCTTCTTTTCGTTATAGGCGCCGCTGGAGGGCATTTCCAGATCAGTGCCGGCCTTGAGACCGGGCACGCGATCCACCGAGGCACCCCAGTCGGTGACGAACAGGCCGTCGAAGCCCCATTCGCCGCGGGCGATTTCCTGCTGCAGATGGACCTGCTCGGAGCCGTAAAGGCCGTTGACCCGGTTGTAGCAGTTCATGATCGTCCAGGGCTTGCTCTCCTTCACGGCGATCTCGAACGCGGTCAGATAGAGCTCGCGCAGCGCGCGCTCGTCCACGATCTCATCCACGACCATGCGGAACGCCTCCTGGCTGTTGCAGGCAAAGTGCTTGAGCGAAGCGCCCACGCCCATGCTCTGCACGCCGTTGATCCAGGCGGCGGCGCATTTGCCGGACAGATAGGGGTCTTCCGAAAAATACTCGAAGTTTCTGCCGCAGGTGGGGGCGCGCTTGATGTTGGTGCCCGGGCCGAGGAGGACGGAGACCTTCTCTTTGAGACATTCTTCGCCCAGCGCCTTGCCCTCGCGCACGATCAGGTCGGGATCCCACGAGCAGCCGAGGGTGGCGGAGTTGGGGAACGCGGTTGCGGGATAGGAGTTGCCGAGCCCCACGCCGTCGGCGTTGGGGTTTTGTTTGCGCAGACCGTTGGGGCCGTCGGTGACCATGATCTGCGGCAGGCCGAGCGCTTCGTCCGCTTCCAGATGCCAATAGTCGGCGCCGGAAACGAATCTGGCTTTCTGGGCGAGTGTCAGCTTCTCAACGATTTCGGGATATTTCATGTGCATTCTCCTTTTTATCGGCACAAGATCAGCCGTTTCTTTCTATTCTCTATTTTAGCCGCTGAACCGAAAATATTATATAATAATTCCGTGATAAATGATAAAATAAAGTTGTATTTTTATGAAAAACGTGCTATACTGCGCATAATGGGGGTGCAGCCATGAAAAAGGAAGAACCGGCCGCAATTGCGGTGCTGGAAGACAGCGACCTGTTTTTGCAGCGCGAGAGCGGGCAGACCCACACGCCCTATGAGACCGAGCAGCTGTTTTACAGCTGCATCCGCGCCGGGGACGTGGAACGGGTCGGCGTGCTGATGCGCACGCTTTTGCAGCAGACCGTTGTGGCGGGCAGACTATCGAACGACCCGCTGCGGCAGATGCAGTATTGGGCGGTCTGCTGCGTCACGCTGGCCACGCGCTGCGCCATTCAGGGCGGGCTGGACGAAACGACCGCCTTCAACCGTTCGGACGAAAGCATTCTGCAGATCGACCGGATGCGCGACCCGCAGGAGATTCTGCGGTTTTTGCAGTCGCTTTGTCTGCAGATCACGGCGCTGGTGCGCGACAGCAGAATCGGCCGCGACGCGCCGCAGGCAGTGCGCAAATGTCTGCATCGGATCCAGACCGACCTGCACGGCCGCCTGACCGCCGAAACGCTGGCCGCGGACTGCGCGCTGTCGCCCGATTATCTTTGCGCGCTGTTCAAAAAGCACGTCGGCGTGCCGCTGAGCATCTACATCCGCTCGCAGCGCCTGCAGGCTGCCCGCGACCTGCTGCGGACCGGCAAGAGCCTTTCCGAGATTGCCTATGACCTCGGCTTCTGCTCCGAAAGCTATTTCATCCGCTGCTTCCGCGAAGCGTTCGGCGAAACGCCGCGCCGCTTCCGCGAGCGGCCGGAGCCGCTGTTTGAAAGCGAAAAAACGCCCTGAATTTTACACGTTCGTGCAGAGAGTGCTTGACAAGCGCTTTTCCTTGTGATATAATCTGTTTGTTCCAAATGAGACAAAAAGAAGGGAGCTCCTATGGTAGTCAACGGCAGATTCCTGAATGCCCTGCAGCAAAACGAGATGTTTTCCGGCGTCAGGCGCGAACAGCTTTCCGCGCTGCTGACGGATGCGCAGGTGGACTTCGTTTCCTATGCGCGCGACGACGTCATCTGTTCGGCGGAAACCTATCGCAACGCCATCGGCTTTCTGCTCAGGGGCGAAGCCAAGGTGCAGCGGCGCAGCGGCGCGCTGATGATTTCGCGTCTGCATGCGGGCGACGTGTTCGGCTGCGCTTTCCTGTTTTCCGGAGAAAGCTTTCCGGGCGAGATCGTCGCCTGCAGACAGTCGGTCGTGGCCTATATTTCCAAAACGGCCGTGGTGCGCCTGATGGAGCTGGACGGCGGCTTCACCATCAGCTTTATCCGCTATCTCTCACAGCGCATCTTCTTTTTGAGCCAGCGCATCGATTCGTTCACCGGCGGTTCGGCGGAAAGCCGGCTGGCGAACTATCTGCTGCTTTGCTTCGGCGATTACAAGACCTATGAGCTGGACCGCTCCATGAGCCAGCTCGCCGTGTCGCTGGACATCGGCCGCGCCTCGCTTTACCGCGCGTTCGACGCGCTGGAGGAGGCCGGCGCCGTGCGGCGCGACGGCAAAAACGTGCGGCTCGCCGACCGCGAGGCCCTTGCTTCTTTTGCTAATTCTATTTCCTGAAAGAAAGGACGGAATCATAATGAAACTCACCAAAAAACTGCTTGCCCTGACCCTTGCGCTTGTGCTTGTGCTTGCGCTTGCCGCCTGCGGCAAAACCGACACGCCCGATCCCGCCGTGACGACCGAGCCTCCCGTGGAATACACGGGCGAAACGATCAAGGTTGCCGCAATCAAAGGCCCCACGGGCATGGGCATGGTTCACATGATGGACAACGACAACTATGCGTTCACGCTGACGAGCGACCCCACCGAGGTGGCAACGCTGCTTGCCACGGGCAAGGTGGATATTGCCGCCTGCCCGCTGAATCTGGCCGCAAACCTGTTTAAGAAAACGGGCGGCGGCGTGCAGATGCTGGGAATCAACACCCTCGGCGTGCTCTATCTGCTCACCAACGGCGAAACGATCAGCACCGTGGCCGACCTCAAGGGCAAAACGATCTATGCGACCGGCCAGGGCGCCACGCCCGAATATATCCTTGCCGATCTGCTGGCTGCGAACGGTATCACCGACGCGAAGGTGGAATACCTCAGCGAGCACAGCGAGCTTGCGGCGAAGATTGCGTCCGGCGACTGCAAGATCGCCGTGCTGCCCGAGCCGTTCGTCACGGTTGCAACGAGCAAGAACAGCGCCGTGACCGTGGCGCTGAGCCTCACCGATCTTTGGAACGACGCGCACCCCGACAGCCGGCTGGCCATGGGCTGCGTGATCGCGCGCAAAGCGTTTATCGACGGTAATCCCGACGGCGTGAAGGCCTTCCTGCAGGATGCGCGCAGCTCGGTGGAACAGGTGAACACCGACGCGCTTGCCGCGAGCGCCAAGATGGTGGAAAAAGAGATCGTGGCGGACACGCTGTTTGCAATTCCGGCCGACACCGCCGAAAAGAAGCAGGAAGCCGCCAAGGCCCAGAAGGCCAGCGACGTGATCGGCCGCTGCAACATTGTCTTCATCGAAGGCGCGCAGATGCAGCAGATTGCGGATGAAAACTTCCAGGTGTACTTTGCCGCGGATCCGACGTCCGTCGGCGGTGAGCTGCCCCCGGCCGCGCTGTATTATGGCGCGTAACGACCGGCTGAAAAACAGCCTGAAAACCCTTGCCGCTGCCGTATTCTGGCTCTTGGTCTGGCAAGGGCTTTCGCTTTTGGTCCGGCAGCCGCTGTTGCTGCCGTCGCCGCTGGAAGCGGCAAGGCGGCTGGGCGCGCTGTGCGTCACGCTGCCGTTCTGGCAAAGCATCGGTCTGACGCTGCTGCGCGTTTCCGCCGGCTTTTGCTGCGGCGTGATCTGCGGCGTGCTGCTCGGCGCCGCCACGGCAAAATCAAAGCTGCTGGAGCGCTTGTTTCAGCCGCTTCTGGCCGTGGTCAAGGCCACGCCCGTGGCGTCGTTCATCATTCTGGCGCTCGTGTGGCTGCAAAAGGACCTGGTGCCGGTGTTCATCACGTTTCTGATCGTGCTGCCGGTGATCTGGGCCAACGTGCTCGAAGGCATCCGCCGGACCGACCGCGGCCTTCTGGAGATGGCGCAGGTGTTCCGTCTGCCGCGCCGCAAGGTGCTTTCCAAAGTGTACGCGCCGTCGGTGCTTCCCTATTTTGCGGCGGGCGCCGCCACGGCCATGGGCCTTTCGTGGAAGGCCGGCGTCGCGGCCGAGGTCATCGCCATGTCCAACAGCTCGGTGGGCTATCATCTCTACCGCGCCAAGATCAACCTGGAAACGCCCGATCTGTTTGCCTGGACGGCGGTCGTCGTGCTGCTGTCGGTGCTGCTGGAACGGGTGCTGCGCGGCGCAATCCGCCGTATGGAGGGGAGGCGTCACGATGCTGCAGATCACTGATCTCTCGTTTTCCTACGTTCCCGGCCAACCGATTCTGGAACGGTTCTCCTTTTCGGCCCGGGCGGGGGAGCGCGTCTGCATCAAGGGCGTTTCGGGCAAGGGCAAAACCACGCTGTTTCGTCTGATCGCCGGGCTGGAAACGCCCGCGGCCGGCACGATCACGCTGCCGCCCGGCTGCAAAACGACACTGGTATTTCAGGAGGACCGCCTGCTGCCCTGGCTCACGGCGAAGGGCAACGTTGCCCTTTGCGCCGGCGAAGAAGAAGCCGAACGCTGGCTGTCTGCGTTCGGGCTCCGGGAGGAGCTGGACGCTTATCCCGCCGCGCTTTCCGGCGGGATGTGCCGCCGCGTGGCGCTGGCGCGCGCCGTGGCCGCCGCACCCGATCTGCTGCTGCTGGACGAAGCCTTCAAGGGGATTGATCCGGCGCGCAAGGACGAAATCATGACGCTGCTCAAAGAGACGTTCCGGGACAAGCTGATCCTCTTCACCAGCCACGACGACGCGGAGGTCGCCGCGTTTGCCACGAGGATCATGGAATTATAACGCATAAAAAACGAAGCTGCCAAGGGGTCGGCCCCCATGAGCAGCTTCCTTTTTGCTGTCGAAAAACGATTTATCGTTGTACCCGCGCGCCCGCGCCGCCCATCAGGGCCTCCACCTCGCTCTTGCGGGCCATGGTGGTGTCGCCGGGCGTGGTCATGGCCAGCGCGCCGTGCGCCGCGCCGTATTCCACGGCCCGGGCCGCGTCGCCGGTGGTCATCAGACCGTAGATCAGGCCGCTGGCGAACGAATCGCCGCCGCCCACGCGGTCGAGAATCTCCAGACCGTTATAGTCCTTCGCCTTATAGATCTCGCCGTCCGCCCAGCAGATGGCGCTCCAGTCGTTGACCGTGGCCGTTTTAACGGTGCGCAGGGTCGTGGCAACCGCCTTGAAGTTCGGGTAGGCCGCGGCGGCTCTGTTGATCATCTTTTTGTAGCCGTCGAGGTTGAGCGTCTTGAGGTTTTCGTCGTTGCCCTCGATCTCGAAGCCAAGGCAGGCGGTGAAGTCCTCTTCGTTGCCGATCATGACGTCCACGTACTTTGCAATCTCCCTGTTGACCTGCTGCGCCTTCTCCTTGCCGCCGATGGCGCTCCACATGGAGGGGCGGTAGTTGAGGTCATAGGACACCACGGTGCCGTATTTTTTTGCGGTTTTGATCGCGGCCAGCACGGTTTCGCACGACTGCTCGCTGAGCGCGGCATAGATGCCGCCGGTGTGCAGCCACCGCACGCCGAGGGTGCCGAAGATATAATCGAAATCAAAATCCTCCGGCGTGGCCTTGCTGATTGCCGTGTTGGCCCGGTCGGAGCAGCCCACCGCGCCGCGGACGCCGAAGCCGCGCTCGGTGAAGTTGAGCCCGTTGCGGCAGATGCGGCCGATGCCGTCGGTTTTCATCCATTTGATCAGGGAGGTGTCCACGCCGCCCTGCAGGATGAAGTCTTCCATCAGATAGCCGATTTCGTTTTCGGCAAAGGCGGTGATGACCGCGGTCTTGAGGCCGAAGCAGCGCCGCAGACCGCGCACGACGTTGTATTCGCCGCCGCCTTCCCAGGCGCGGAAGGCGCGGGCGGTGCGGATGCGGCCCTCGCCGGGATCGAGGCGCAGCATGACTTCGCCCAGCGATACGGCGTCGAACGTGCAGGACTCTTTCGGTTTCAGGTTCAGATTCATGAGAAAACCTCCGGTGTTTTTAATTCGGAATTCGGAATTATGAATTCCGAATTGCTTTCACGATCTCCACGGCTTCCCTTGCCAGCCGCTCGATCTCGTCAAAGCGCCCGGCCCGGATCAGGTCGCCCTTCACCATCCAGCTGCCGCCGCAGCAAAGAATCTTGTCGCAGGCAAGGTAGCTTTCCAGATTCTGCGGGCCGATGCCGCCCGTGGGCATGAAGCGGACGCCGGTGTAGGCAGCGCAAAGGGCTTTGATCGTGGCCACGCCGCCGCACTGCTCGGCGGGGAAGAACTTGAGATTCCTGAGGCCGCGCTTGACGCCCCAGGCCACCTCCGACGCGGTGGTGCAGCCGGGAAAGATCGGAATATCCTTTGCAATGCAATAGTCCACGATCTCGGGGTCGAAGCCGGGGCAGACGATGAACTGCGCGCCCGCGGCAACGGCGCGGTCGACCTGCCCGGTCGTGAGCACGGTGCCGGCGCCGACCAGCAGATCGGGACAGTGCGCGGTGATGCGGCGGATGGCTTCTTCGGCCGCGTCGGTGCGGAAGGTGATCTCCGCCACGGGCAGACCGCCGCGTTGCAGGGCGTCCGCCACCGGCAGCGCTTCGTCCGGGTCGTTGAGCACGACCACGGGCACAACGCCGAAGGCCGCAAGGGTTGCACTGATCTCTTTCATAAAAACGCTTCCTTTTCCGTTCGTAATCATTCTATTTATAATACAAATTAAAAAAATAGTCAAGCTCTTTTCAAAACGCGGAATCTGTGATAAAATGAAAAAAACTCTGAAAAGTGTGGGATGACGATGAAAACGCTCAGTCTTTCGGGCTCCTGGACCCTGCGCCGCGACGACGGCGCCGCGTTTCCCGCCGTGCTGCCCGGCACGGATTTCGGCGCGCTGATTGCCGCCGGCGAGATCAAGAACCCGCTTGTCAGCGGCCTGGAGGCGGAGGCGCTGGAAACGGCGGCGCACGATTATACCTTTTTGCGCACTTTCACGCTGGACGCCGACGCGCTGCAATGCGAGCATGTCCACCTTTGCTGCGACGTGTTCGACACGCTGTGCACCGTGGTGATCAACGGGCGGACCGCGTTTGAAACAAACAGCGCCTTTCTTCCCGTGGACCGGGATGTCAAGGCGTTTTTGCGCGCGGGCGAAAACACGATCGAGCTGCAGTTTCATTCCGCCTACCGCTATATTGAAAAGCGGCACAGGGAGGAGCCGCTGCTGATGAACCCGAACGGCGTCAACGGCATCTGCCATATCCGCAAGCCCGGCTGCCATTTCGGCTGGGACTGGGGTCCGTGCGTGCCCTATTGCGGCGCGCTGGCCGATCTCACGCTGCAATGCTTTGACCGGCGGATCGAGGACGTCCGCATCCGGCAGGAAACGTCGCGCAGGCACGCCACGGTCAAGGCCGAAGCGAAGAACGCCGACCGCATCCGCCTGTTTTCGCCCGAGGGCGTGGAGCTGGAAGGGGAAAACGGCCTCTTCTTTGTGGAGCACCCCGCGCTGTGGTATACCTATGAGATGAACGGACTGGAGACCCAGCCGCTTTATACCGTGGTGTTTGAGTGCGAGGACGAGCGCGTTGAAAAAAAGATCGGTCTGCGCTCTCTGGTGCTGGACCGCGGCAAGGACGCATACGGCGAACAGTTCCGCTTTTTACTCAACGGAGAGCCCGTGTTCTGCAAGGGCGGCAACCTGATTCCGTTCTCTGCGCTGTTTGAAGACAGCAACGACGAAACGATCGACCGCTACCTGGCGCTGGCGCGGCGAAGCAATTTCAATATGCTGCGCGTGTGGGGCGGCGGCAGCTACGCGAGCGAGGCGCTGCTGTCGCGCTGCGACGAAATGGGCATTCTGATCTGGCAGGACTTCTGCTTTGCCTGCCAGCTCTATCCGTTTTATGACGATGCGTTCACCGACCTCGTGATGGCGGAGGTGCGCGCACAGGTGCCGCGGATGGAGACCCACCCGTCGCTGGCCCTCTGGTGCGGCAACAACGAAGCGGAAATCATGTACGGCTATCTGCCGAAAACGCACAAGCTGATCAAATGCTATACCGCGTTCTTCTACGGCACGCTGCGCGACTATATGCAGGAAAACGCCGCCGTGCCCTATATCCCGTCTTCGCCCTGCGGCAGCGAGCCGTTCAAGGGCGCCGCGGACGACAACACGGGCGACACCCACCTCTGGAGCGTGTGGCACGGCCTGAAAAAGCTCGACTACTACGCGACGCGCAACACCCGCTTCCTTTCGGAATTCGGGCTGGAGTCGCTGCCGTCGATGGCCGCCATCCGCACGTTCGCTTCGCCGCAGGACTTTTCGCTCAGTTCCAAACCGTTCATGCAGCACCAGAAGTGCGTGGGCGGCAACCGCAAGATGCTGTTTTATCTCTCCGAGCTGTTTGACGACCCCGCGCGGTTCGAAGACCTGCCCGCGCTGACGGGGCTGGTGCAGGACGAATGCATCAAGAACGCCGCGGTGCATTTCCGCCAGCAGAAGGGCCGCAGCAACGGCTGCCTCGTGTGGCAGTTCAACGACGTGTGGAACTGCCCGAGCTGGTCGATGGTCGATTTCACCGGCATGCCGAAGGCCGCGCAGTACCACGCGCGCGATTACTTTGCGCCCGTGGCAGTTACCTGCCGCAAAGAGAAGGGGCAGGCGACGCTGGTGGCGCACAACGACACGCTGCAGACGCAGACGTTCGACGTTTCGGTGCGCCGGTTCAGCGTGGACGGGCAGTGCCTCGGCGAAGAGCTGATTCCCGTCACGCTGGAAAAGAACAGCCAGAAAACGATCTGCACCGTGCCGCTGACGAAGAAGACCGTGCTGGAAATCCGCTGGCTGGATCATATCGTGACCGAGCTTTGCGCCGCGCCGCGCAAGCTGCGGCTGCCGCCCGCGGGGCTGCAGGTGGATCAGGACGGGAATACCGTCACGATCCGCAGCGACGCCTTTGCCTACGGCGTGCATCTGGAAGCCGACACCGTGCCGCTGGACAACGATTTTTCCATCATGCCCGGCGAAAGCCGCACCGTCAGATTTGAATCGGCGCCCGCCACCCTGCACGTGACCTGCGTCAACAACATGGGGTTCTCGCGCCGTCCGCTGCGGCGGCTCTGGTTCCGCCTGCGCTACCGGCTGGAGCCGCGCAACCTGGCAAACGAAATCTATTATTCGACAAAATAAAAAAGGATTGCTTTTTGCATCCATTGTATGATAGAATAAACCCATAACCTAACCCGCATTGTGGAGGCGCCGACATGAAACAGTCTAAAATCACACTTTCCAAAGACTATCGCATTGCGAAGGTGGACGACCGCATTTTCGGTTCGTTCATCGAACACCTCGGCCGCGCGGTCTACGGCGGCATCTATGAGCCCGGCCATCCGGCGGCGGACGAGAACGGCTTCCGCCGCGACGTGATCGATCTGATCCGCCAGATCGACGTGCCCATTGTGCGCTATCCGGGCGGCAACTTCGTGTCCGGCTACCGCTGGGAAGACGGCGTCGGTCCGGTGGAATCGCGCCCGCGCCGGCTGGAGCTGGCCTGGTCCACCACGGAACCGAATACCTTCGGCACCAACGAATTCATGCGCTGGTGCAAGGAAGCGAACACCAGTGCGATGATGGCGGTCAACCTCGGCACCCGCGGCGCGGACGACGCGCGCAATCTGGTGGAATACTGCAACCATCCGGGCGGCACCTACTACAGCGACCTGCGCATCAGCCACGGCGTAAAGGAACCGCACGGCATCAAGCTGTGGTGCCTTGGCAACGAGATGGACGGCGAATGGCAGATGGGCCATAAGACCGCGGCGGAATACGGCCGCGCGGCCACGGAGGCGGCAAAGCTGATGAAGTGGGTCGACCCGTCGATCGAGCTGGTGCTCTGCGGCTCGTCCAACAGCGGCATGCGCACGTTCGGCGACTGGGAGGCAGCCACGCTCGACATCGCCTATGACAACATCGACTACGTGTCGCTCCACCAGTATTTCGACTGCCGCGACGGTGATATTCCGAACTTCCTTGCCAAGTCCTGCGATCTTGACAACTATATCAAGACCGTGGTCTGCGTCTGCGACTATATCAAGGGCAAAAAGCGCAGCAAGAAGAAAATCAACCTCTCGTTTGACGAATGGAACGTTTGGTATCATTCCAACGGCGCGCAGTTCGAAAAATGGAGCGAAGCGCCCCATATTCTTGAAGACGTCTATGACTTTGCCGATGCGCTGGTGGTCGGCCTGATGCTGATCACGCTGCTCAAAAACAGCGACCGCGTCAAGGTGGCGTGCCTGGCGCAGCTGGTCAACGTCATTGCGCCGATCATGACCGAAAACGGCGGCAAAGCCTGGGCCCAGACGATCTTCTATCCCTATCTGCATGCGTCGCGCTTCGGCCGCGGCTGGGCGCTGACCACGCTGCTCGACACCGGCAAGCACGACACCAAGAGTTTCTCCGACGTCCCCGACGTGGACGCGCTGGCCGTGTGGAACGAAGAGGGGGAGGAACTGACCGTCTTCGCCGTCAACCGCGATCTGGCGGAAGACGAGCTGCTGACGGTGAATCTCAAGGATTTTGCCGGCTATGTTCCGGCAGAGCAGATCGAGCTTGCCGGTTTCGATCTCAAGGCGATCAACACCGCCGACAGCCAGAACGTGAAACCGACCGCAAAAGCGCTCTCCGGTGTCTATGACCCGATGCCGGAGATCCGTCTGCGTCCGCTGTCGTGGAACGTGATCCGGTTTATCAAAAAGTAAAACACAGAACGGAAAAGGCTAATATGCGAATCCCGTTTTGGAAAGGATAATCAACATGTCAAAACAACATCGAAATGTCGGCACCGTCTCCAGAGGCATCCGCTGCCCGATCATCCGCGAGGGCGACGACCTTGCCGCCATCGTTTCCGACAGCGTGCTGGCGGCGGCGGAAAGCGAGGGCTTCTCTTTGCGGGACCGCGACGTGGTTGCCGTAACCGAATCCGTGGTCGCCCGCGCGCAGGGCAACTACGCCACGGTTGACCAGATCGCTTCCGACGTCAGGGCAAAGCTCGGCGGCGAAACGGTCGGCGTGCTGTTCCCGATCCTCTCGCGCAACCGCTTTGCCATCTGCCTGCGCGGCATCGCCCGCGGCAGCCGCAAGGTCGTGATTCAGCTCAGCTATCCCTCGGACGAAGTCGGCAACGCGCTGATCAGCCCGGACAAGCTGGACGAGAGCGGCGTCAATCCCTATTCGGACGTTCTCGATCTGAACCGCTACAGGGAACTGTTCGGCTATGAAAAGCACGAATTCACCGGCGTGGACTACGTGGAGTACTACGGCGATCTCGTCCGCGAGGAGGGCGCCGAGGTCGAATTCCTGTTCGCCAACCAGCCCAGAGCGATTCTTGCCAAGACCGACTGCGTGCTGAACTGCGACATCCACACGCGCAAACGCACCAAGCGCATTCTGAAGGAAGCCGGCGCGACGATCGTCTGCAGTCTGGACGATATCCTCAACAGTCCCGTGGACGGCAGCGGCTGCAACGAGCTGTACGGCCTGCTGGGCTCCAACAAGTCCACCGAAGAAAAGGTCAAGCTCTTCCCGCGCGCCGCCATGCCGCTCGTGCTGGACATCCAGAAGAAGCTGTTTGACGCCACCGGCAGACACGTGGAAGTCATGGTCTACGGCGACGGCGCGTTCAAGGATCCGCAGGGCAAGATCTGGGAGCTGGCGGACCCCGTGGTCTCTCCGTTCTTCACCGACGGCCTGCGCGGCACGCCGAACGAGCTGAAGCTGAAGTACCTTGCCGACAACGATTACAAGCATCTGGAGGGCGAGGCGCTGAAAGAAGCGATCTCGGCGTCGATCCGCGCCAAGGACAGGGACCTGAAGGGCAGCATGGCCTCGCAGGGCACGACGCCGCGCCAGCTGACCGACCTGATCGGTTCGCTGTGCGATCTGACGAGCGGGTCCGGCGACAAGGGCACTCCCGTGGTTCTGGTGCAGGGCTATTTCGACAACTATACCAACGATTGATTGCAAGAGACTGTTGCATTTCGCGAAGAGCAAAAGAAAAACAATCTCATAACAAAAAGCAGAGCATAGTGGAAAACTGTGCTCTGTTTTTTTATGCATTTTGGATGGGCTTCGCCCATACCCATTCTTGTTTTTCTTTTTCGACGTTTTTTCGCCCTCGGCGTGCAACAGCACAGCCTTCGGGCGAAGAAAACGCCGTCTTCATCGAAATCCAACAGCCCCATCCTCTGTTCTCTGGCTTCTGGCTTCTGTCTTTTGGCCATCTAACTATTCTGATACGCCTTCACCTTCTGCAGCGCGCCTTTTTCCAGCCGCGAAACCTGCGCCTGCGAAATGCCGATCTCCTTTGCCACCTCGGTCTGGGTCAGGCCGTGCATATAGCGCAGCGAAAGGATGCGCTTTTCGCGCTCCGGCAGATCGCGGATGGCGGACTTGAGCATGATCTCGTCGATCCACTGCATGTCGGTGTGGCCGTCGCCGATCTGATCCATCACGTAGATCGTGTCGCCCGCGTCGGAATAGACCGGCTCATAGAGCGAAACGGGGTCGACGATCGCTTCCAGCGCCAGCACGACCTGCTGCTTTTTGAGCCCCAGCGCGGCGGCAATCTCTTCCACCTTCGGTTCGCGCCCGGTTTCGTTCTGCAGCTTCTCCTTGGTCTGCATAGCATGATAGGCCGTGTCGCGGATCGACCGGCTGACCCGCACGGGGTTATAGTCGCGCAGATAGCGGCGCAGCTCGCCGATGATCATCGGCACGGCATAGGTGGAAAAGCGCACGCTCAGGCTCGTGTCAAAGTGATCGATCGCCTTGATCAGGCCGATGCAGCCCACCTGGAACAGGTCGTCGGGGTTTTCGCCCCGCGCCGAAAACCGCCCCACCACGCTGAGCACCAGCCGCAGATTGCCCGTAATCAGCTTGTCGCGCGCCGCTTTGTCGCCGTTCCGCGCCCGCTGCAGCAGCTCCAGCTTTTCCTGCTCGCTCAGCACCGCCAGCCTGGACGTGTCGATGCCGATGATCTCCACCTTGCCCGTGTGCATCCCATCATCTCCCGGTTTCAGTATGGACGGCGCGCGGCGCCTTAAACCGAAACAGCAGGTTGAAATCTTTGGAAATGTGTGATAGAATAATAACATCAATGACAGAAACGGGTTTCGCTCTTTTCATTCTCAGCCTGCATTGGGGGTTCCGGTATGAAGTATCAGATCAAGAAGCTGGAAGCGAACAATTTCGATCTCTTCGAGCAAAACAAGCTGCCCGGCCGTGCCTACGCGATTCCATATCGCGACCGGGATCTGCTGCTGCGCCAAAGCGTGCTGACCGAGCGCTATGAGAGCGATATGGTCACGGTGCTGTCGGGCGACTGGCAGTTCCGCTATTACGAAAAGATCTCGCGGCTGCCGACCCATATCGACACCGAAAAGGTGTCGTTCGACACGATTGCCGTGCCCTCCACCTGGCAGCGGACGGGCTATGAAAAGCCGGTCTATATCAACGCGGGTTATGAGTTCCCGGTCACGCCGCCGAAGGTGCCCGAAGAAATGAGCGCCGGCGTCTATGTCAAACGGTTCACGCTGCGCGAAGAGACGAAGCACGCCGTTCTCAGCTTTCTGGGCGTCTGCTCGTCGCTGACGCTCTATGTCAACGGCCGCTACATCGGCTACAGCGAAGGGTCGCACAACACGGCGGAATTCCTGCTGGACGGCGCGGTGCAGCCGGGCGAAAACGAGCTGCTCGCCATTGTGACCAAGTGGAGCAACGGGACCTATCTGGAATGTCAGGACATGTTCCGCGAAAACGGCATCTTCCGTGACGTGCTGCTGTATGAGCTGCCGGAAAGCTATCTGCTGGATCATCGGGTGCAGACCGCCCGCGACGGGGAAAGCTGGGATCTTTCCGTGGAAGGAAAGCTCGGCGGCGACGCCGGCACGGGCCTGCAGATCACGGCGCAGCTGCTGGACGGCGCAGCCATGCTGCGGTCCCAGACGGTCAGCGTCAACAAGGAATACAGCTTCTATTTCTCCGTGCCGCAGCCCGGGCTCTGGACGGCGGAAACGCCGCGGCTCTATACGCTGCTGCTCACGCTGGCCGACGGGACGGGCGAGCTGGAGACCGTGCGCACCCGCGTCGGCTTCCGGCAGGTGAAGATCAGCGGCGAACGCTTTTTGTTCAACGACACGCTCATCAAGTTCAAGGGCGTCAACCACCACGACACCCACGAAAAGACCGGCTACGCGATGACGGCGCAGGATCTGCACAAGGACGTCACGCTGATGAAGCAGTTCAACGTCAACGCCGTGCGCACGTCGCACTATCCGCCCGACCCGATCTTCCTCGATCTTTGCGACGAATACGGCCTTTACGTCATTGACGAAGCGGATATCGAGACCCACGGCATGTGGGAAGACCACATGAGAATCAACGCGCTGTCCAACGACAAGGCGTGGTTGCCGCGCTATCTGGACCGCGTGAGCCGGATGTTCGAGCGCGACAAGAACCACCCGGCCGTGACCATGTGGAGCCTCGGCAACGAATCGGGCGGCTGGAAGAACCAGGACGCCTGCTGTGCCTGGCTCAAAAAGCGCAGCGAGCTGCCGGTGCACTATGAGGGCGTGATCCGCACGCCGCGCGGCTCCTATGACGTGATCTCCGAAATGTATCCGCGGTTCCCGTTCTTCAACCGGATTGCCGAACACGGGCTCGGCTCGCGCTATAAGGGCAAGCCCTATTTCATGTGTGAATACTGCCACGCCATGGGCTTCGGCCCCGGCTCGCTGGAGGATTACTGGCAGCAGATTTATGCCCACGAGCATCTGTGCGGCGGCTGCATCTGGGAATGGGCCGACCACAGCGTCTATAACAAGAACGCAAAGTATACCTACACCTACGGCGGCGACCACGGTGAAGTCAGGCACGACGGCAACTTCTGCGTGGACGGCCTGTTCTTCCCGAACCGCAGGCCGCACACCGGCGCCTGGGCCATGCGGGCGACCTACCGGCCCATCCGCGCCGTGCGGGTCAGCGAAAACCTTTATCGTTTCACCAACACCAACAGCTTTCTTTCCGCCGACGTCTATGACGTGAGCTATGAGCTGCTGCGCGACGGCGCCGTGATGGAAACCGGCAAGGTGGCGCTTGCGCTTGCGCCGCGCCAGTCGCAGACGGTCGTCATCGGCCACGCGATGGCGGAGGCCGGGCACGACTACTGCATCAACTTCCTCTATCGCGACAGGGCGGGGGAGCCGGTGGCGGAAGAACAGCTCCTGCTGCAGGAGGCGCTGCCCGCGCCGCAGCCCGGCCGCAAGACCGCCGTGGCCTTCCTCAAAAAGCACGACTCCATTCTGGTTGCGTTTGAAAACGGCCGCGCCGTGTTCGACAAGAGCACCGGCGTTCTGGTCAGCTACGTCGTGGACGGCAAGGAGATGCTGGCCGACGATTTCGGCTTTTTGCCCAACGTCTATCGCGCCCCGCTGGACAACGACCGCAACAAGGTCGGCGGCTGGGAAAAGAAGGGCCTTGACAAGCTGCGTCCCGCCTCGCGCAAGCTGACGGAATGCAAAAACGACAAGGACGGCTTCGTGCGGATCCGGACGACCGGCGCGCTGGAATACACCGACAAAAAGCTGTTCTCGTTCGAGCTGGTCTATCAGATCTATCCCGACGGCACGCTGCTGGCGGAGTCAAAGCTGCAGCAGCCGGGGCTTCTGAAGATGCCGATGGAGCTTTCGCGCTTCGGCGTCACGGTGCATCTGGATCCCTCGCTCAAGAACGTGCGCTATTACGGCAGGGGAGACAAAGAGAACCTGCCCGATATCAAGCACCACGCGCCGCTGGGCATCTATGAGAGCATGGTGCTCGATCTGTGCGAAGACTATATCAAGCCGCAGGAAAACGGCACCCACACCGATACGCGCTTTGTGCAGCTGCGCGACAGCGCCGGCTGCGGCGTGGAGATCGTCTGCGACCGGCAGCCGTTCACGTTCAGCGCGCGGCCCTATAAGAACAGCACGCTTTGCAAGGCGCGGCACCTGGAGGACCTGCACGACGACAAGCTGGTCTGCCTCAATATCGACGGCTTCATGCGCGGCACGGGGTCCAACTCCTGCGGCCCCGACGTGCTGCCGAAATACGATCTGAAGATCCGCGACAGCCTTTCGTTCTCGTTCGGGCTGCGTCCGCTGCGCGAGGGCTGATTCTTCGCAAAAATTCATCATAAAACTGCGCGTTGCATCTTGCAACGCGCGCCTTTTTTTGTTATACTTTAATTTGTATGAGCAGGTGCACGCGCACCGCAGAATGACAGAACGGAGGCAATCTCATGAAACAGCTCAACATCGGCATCATCGGTGCCGGCCGGATCGGCAAAGTCCACATGAAATCCATCACCTACAGCGTGCCCGGCGCAAGAGTGCTCGGCATCACCGACGTGTTCCCCGACGCGCTGCCCGCGCTGGCCGCGGAATACGGCATTGAAAAGATCTATCCCGATTACAAGGCCATGCTCGCCGACCCCGAGATCGACGCGGTGCTCGTCTGCTCGTCCACCGATACCCACGCCGATATCTCGATTGAGGCAGCCAAAGCCGGCAAGCATATCTTCTGCGAAAAGCCGGTGGATCTGACGCCGGAAAAAGTGCTGGCCGTCATCGCCGCCGTGAAGGAAGCGGGCGTGAAGCTGCAGGTCGGCTTCAACCGCCGCTTCGACCACAACTTTGCCCACATTCGCGAACTGATCAACGAAGGCAAGATCGGCAAGCTGGAGCTGATCAAGATCACCTCCCGCGACCCCGAGCCCCCGCCGGCCGAGTATGCGGCTGTTTCGGGCGGCATTTTCCTCGACATGACGATCCATGATTTCGATATGGCCTGCTTCATCGCCGGCTCCGAAGTGGAGGAAGTCTACGTCAACGCCGCCTGCCTGGTCGATCCCGCCATCGGCGCAGCCGGCGACGTGGACACCGCCATTATTTCGCTCAAGTTCAGGAACGGCGCCATCGGCGTGATCGACAATTCCCGCCGCGCCGCCTACGGCTATGACCAGCGTGTGGAAGCGTTCGGCTCTCTGGGCGCCGCCGTTGCCGCCAACGACACGCCGACCAACGTGACCCTTATGACCGCCGACGGCGTTGTGACCGACAAGCCGCTCTATTTCTTCCTTGAACGCTATATGCAGTCCTTCCGCGATGAAATGCTGCAGTTTGTGGATGCCGTGCAGAACGACAAGCCGACCCCGACCACCGGTGAAGACGGCCTTGCCGCGATCCTGATCGCCCTTGCCGCCAAGAAGAGTGTGAAGGAAGGCAGACCCGTCAAGGTCGCCGAAATTCTCGGCTGAGGAGGCATGGACCATGGATAAACGTCTGATCCCCGGCCCGAAAGACTGGGACTACGGCTACACCGCCGTAACAAAGTTTGAAGACAAAGAGCCGAACACCATGATGGATTTCGGCATCCTGCGCCAGAAGGCGGGCGACGTCTTCACCGACGAGCAGCACATGGAGCGCGCCTATCTGCTGGTTTACGGCAAGGCGAAGGTCGAATTCGACGGCCAATGCTTTGAAATCGCGCGCGAAAACTGCTTCGATTATGAGCCTTGGGTGCTCTCCGTGCCGAACGACGTCAGGGTGACGATCACTGCAGAAGCCGAAAGCGAATGGACCGTGCACCGCACCGACAACGAAAAGACCTTCCCGTGCAAGCTCTACACGCCCGAGGAATGCGCCAGCGAGCACCGCGGTCAGGGCACCATGCGCGAAGCCTCCACCCGCATCGTGCGCACCGTGTTCGATTACAGCAACGCGCCGTGGTCGAATCTGGTCGTCGGCGAGGTGATCGGCTTCCCCGGCAAATGGTCGAGTTACCCGCCGCACACCCATCCGCAGCCGGAGATTTACTACTATAAGTTCAACCCCGAACAGGGCTACGGCTTTGCGGAGCTGAGCGAGGACGTGGTCAAGACCCACAACAACTCCACCGTGCTGATTCTGGAGGAGGAGACCCATCCGCAGACGACGGCCCCCGGCTACGCTATGTGGTACCTCTGGGTCATCCGTCATCTGGACGGCAACCCCTATATTACCCCGTACTTCCTGCCCGAACACCGCTGGGTGACCGATCCGGCCAGCGAAGCGCTGATGTGGCCGAAAGAATAATGCTCCGCATGATTCTTTCGGCAGCAGTTAGCGGTTAGCAGTTAGCGCTTTGTTTTTCGGTGCATCGCCGCAGGCGGCGTCCCTTTCCTAACGGCTAACAGCTAACAGCTAACGGCTTTTCCCAATCTTTTATAAGAAAGAGTGTGATAAAAAATGAAACTCACCATGGCGCAGGCCTTAGTCAAATTCCTCGACAACCAGTACGTCAGCTTTGACGGCAAAGAGACCAAGTTCGTCAAAGGCATTTTCGGCATCTTCGGCCACGGCTGCGTGGTCGGCATCGGCCAGGCGCTCGAGCAGGGCGGCCACAGCCTGACCTACTATCAGGGACATAACGAGCAGGGCATGGCGCACGCCGCCATCGCCTTTGCCAAGCAGAACCACCGCCGCCAGATCATTGCCTGCACGTCCTCCATCGGCCCGGGCGCGCTGAACATGGTCACCGCCTGCGGCACCGCTACGGCGAACCGCATCCCGCTGCTCGTGCTCCCCGGCGACACCTTTGCCTGCCGCCAGCCCGACCCGGTGCTGCAGCAGATCGAGCAGTTCAACGCCGTTTCCACCACGGCGAACGACGCGTTCCGCGCCGTGTGCAAATACTGGGACCGCATTGAGCGCCCCGAACAGCTCATGACCGCCTGCATCAATGCGATGCGCGTGCTCACCAGCCCCGCCGACACCGGCGCGGTCTGCATCGCCATGCCGCAGGACGTGGAGGCCGAAGCGTTCGATTATCCCGATTACTTTTTGCAAAAGCGCGTGTGGTACATCGACCGTCAGCTGCCTTCCGACCGTGAGGCGCAGGCGGCGGCCGACCTGATCAAAGCGGCAAAGAAACCGATGATGATCGGCGGCGGCGGCGTGACCTATTCCGAAAGCTGGAAAGCGGCGCTCTCCTTTGCCGAAAAGTTCAATATTCCCATCGGTGAGACCCAGGCCGGCAAGGGACAGATCCCCTATGACCATCCGCTCAACATGGGCGGCGTGGGCGTCACCGGCGGCGCGGCGGCCAACGCGATTGCCAAGCAGACCGACCTTGTGATCGCCGTCGGCACCCGTCTGACCGACTTTACCACCTGCTCCAAATGGGGCTTCCAGAATCCGGACGTGAAGATGCTTTCCGTCAACGTCTGCGCGTTTGACGCGTTCAAGATGGACGCCACCGCCGTGCTGGCCGACGCGAAAGCCGGCCTCGACGCGATTGCCGCAAAGCTCGGCGATTACAAGAGCGGCTGGACGACCGAGTATGCCGAAGCGCAGAAAGCCTTCCATGCCGAGATCGACCGCATGTACAGCATCCAGCTCAAAGACGGCTTTTCGCAGACCCGCGCGCTGGGCATCATCAACGACTTCGTTGCGAACGACGCGATCGCCATCGGCTCCTCCGGCTCGCTGCCCGGCTGCATGCAGAGGTTGTGGAAATCGAAGGGCGAAAACACCTATCACATGGAATACGGCTTCTCCTGCATGGGCTATGAGATCTGCGGCGCGCTGGGCGCGAAGCTGGCGGCCCCCGACAAGGACGTCTACACCATGGTCGGCGACGGCAGCTTTTTGATGCTGCACAGTGAGTTGTATACGGCGGTGCAGGAAAAGGCAAAGATCAACGTCATGCTCTTTGACAACGAGGGCTGGGGCTGCATCGAAAACCTGCAGAACAACCAGGGCACCGATACCTTCGGCACCCGCTTCACCCGCCGCACCGACAGCGGCTTCCTCGACGGCGAAGTGATCATGACCGATTACGCGAAGATCGCCGAGGGCTACGGCTGCAAGGGCTACCGCGTGACGAACGAGGAAGAGCTCAAAGCGGCGTTGGAGGATTCCAAGAACTATGATATCCCCGTGCTCTTCGACATCAAGGTGGCGCATAAGTCCATGTCCGACGGTTACGATTCCTGGTGGCGCGTGGGCGTTGCCGAGGTTTCCACCAGCGAAACGGTGCAAAAGGCATATGAAGAGATGAGCGCCGAGATCAGGAAGGCCAGATTGTATTAAAGAAAAAGCACCAACGCTTTCTTTTGCTTCTTTTCTTTCTCGCGAAAGAAAAGAAGGCCGCGCGGCGCGCACTGAACGCAAAGAAGCGCGGCGTATGATAAAATGCAGAATAAAGGAGCAAATCCCATGTTAAACAAAGACAAAGTTCAGCTTGCCATCGCGCCGATCGCGTGGACGAATGACGACCTGCCCGACCTCGGCGCGGAGAACACCTTTGAACAGTGCATCAGCGAAATGGCGCTGGCGGGCTTCACCGGCAGCGAGATCGGCAACAAGTATCCGAAGGACGTTGCCACGCTGAAGCACAAGCTCGACGTGCGCGGCATGCGCATCTGCAACGCGTGGTTCTCTTCGCTGCTTTTGAGCGAGGGCTACGACGCCACGATCGAAGCGTTCATCAAGCACCGCGATTTCCTGCACGCGCTCGGCGCGAAGGTCATCGGCGCCTCGGAGCAGGGCAACTCCATTCAGGGCAAGCCCGTCTCCATCTTCGGCGAAAAGCCGGTCTATACCGACGCGCAGTGGGATCTGATCGTGAAGGGCTTCAACGAAATGGGCCGCCTTGCCAAAGAAAAGGGCATGTACTTCACGATCCATCACCACATGGGCACCGGCGTGCAGACCGCGGAAGAGATCGACAAGCTCATGGAGCTGACCGATCCCGACCTCGTCTATCTGCTGTATGATACCGGCCACCTGGCCTTCAGCGGCGAAGACGCCATCGGTGTGCTGAAAAAGTACGTGAACCGCGTGAAGCATGTTCACCTCAAGAGCATCCGTCAGTCCGTCATTGACGACGCCAAAGCCAAGGGCTACAGCTTCCTCGACGCGGTGCGCGCCGGTTCGTTCACCGTGCCCGGCGACGGCGACTTCGATTTCACGCCGGTGTTCGACATTCTGGCCGAAGCCGACTACGAAGGCTGGGTCGTGGTCGAGGCCGAGCAGGATCCCGCCAAGGCGAACCCGTTTGAATACGCGGTGCTTGCCCGCAGCTATATCCGCGAAAAGACCGGCCTGTAAGAGACTGCGCCGGAGGGCACATCTCAATCGGAATGCGGAATCATTTGCTTCAGAAAAAAGAGAGGCGAAGAACATGAAAAAACCGACCTTCTATCAAATCACCGACCTGCATCTGTATGCGGCCGACGAGATCGGCTCCTACGGGAAGTATTACGACCTGCGGGCGCAGACGGACCAGAAGTGCATGCAGGAATCCGTTGCCATTGTGGACGCTGCGTTCGCCGCGATTGCGGCCGACAAAGAGACGGACGTTGTGATTATCTCCGGCGACGTGACCTGCGACGGCGAAAAGGCAAGCCACGATCTGCTGCTCAAAAAGCTGCAGACGCTCAAGGAAGCGGGCAAGCGCATCTTTCTCATGACTGCCACCCACGACTATGACAACAACGCCCGCGGCTACACCGAACAGGGCGCGTTCAAGGTGGAGGAATATCCGCGTGAAAAGCTGCGCGAGCTCTATGCGGACTTTGGTTGGAACGAAGCGATCGCGGAGCACAAGCCCTCGTTTTCCTACGCGGTGCAGCTGTTTCCCGGCTGGCGTCTTCTGATGATGAACGACGACGGCGACGGCCGCGCCTTCTGCGGCTACGACGACGATCTGCTCGCCTGGGTCAAAAATCAGGTCCGCGAAGCGGACGCTGCGGGGGAAAAGGTGATTGCCGTGACGCACCACCCGATGCTGCCGCCGTCAAAGATCTATCCGATCTTTTCGCACCGCGACATGCTGGGCGGCTATGAGACCACGGCGCCGATGTTTGCCGACCTCGGCATCCGGTACGTTTTTACGGGCCATACGCACATGCAGTCGATCAAGAAGCTCGACACGGTGCGCGGCAACCGGCTCTATCACGTCAACACCGGCTCGGTCGTCGGCTATCCTTTGCCGTACCGCAGGGTGACGATTGAGCCCGACGGCCTCAACGTGGAAACCAGACACGTGCAGTCGTTCGACTGGGACCTCGGCGGCAAAACCGCGCAGCAGTATGCGAAGGATCACTTCCTGTTCCTGCTGAGCGACATCTTCGATTCCATGGAAAACGATCTGGATCGGTTCAAGGAGCTTGCCAAGGGCTTTTCGATGGAGCCGAAGCGCGTGGATCAGCTGCGTCCGCTGCTGAAGCTGCTGGGCAGGCTGGTCAACGGCGTCACGATGAAGGGCGTTGCAAAGCTGTTCTTTGTGCAAAAGCAGGTCGACCCCGCCATGGCGAACGTCAAGGTCAAGGACTTCATGCTGGAGCTGATTGCCGACATGTATGCCGGCGACCGCCGCTTCCCGCCGGAATCGAAGGAGTACCGCTCCTTTATGCCGATCATTGCCCGCCTGGGCAAGGTGCTGCGCCTGACCGACTACTACGGCGTCAAGGTGGAGCTGACCGATCTGTTTGACGATCTGATGTATAACGTCGGTTCCTTCGATAATAATGACGCGTTTTTACCGTTTTGATCAAGCCTGCAGCTGCCCCGCCCGGGCGGCTGCTTTTCCCGGGAGGAGTTCCGTATGCTGAAGAATCAGATTCCCAAGCGGCGTCTGGCCTCGCTGACCGCGATCGGCCCCGCGCTGCTCATGGCGCTGCGCGCGCTGTTCGCGCTGCAGGGCAAACGTTTTCTGGCGCTGCTGGTCGCGGTGTTCCAGCTTTGGGGCGCGGCGCTGTTCGACACGCCGGTGAAGCCCTACAAGGACGAGATCGACATGTCGCGGTTCGTGCTGACGTTTGAAGATAACTTCGACCATGGCTTCGATGATACTGTTTGGCAGGGACACTACGTTTACGGCGACGATGACACCCAGCCCCGCGATACAGCCTACTGGAACCGCGGGCAGGTCGGCTTCACGGATGACGGCTGCCTGAAGATCACCGTGGAATACAAAGAAGACGGCCCCGCCGGCGCGCACTATTATTCCTACGGGATGGAGACCAATCCCAACAAGAACTACAACGGCCGCCACACGGGCTTCGAACAGCTGTACGGCTATTTTGAGGTGCGCTGCATTCTGCCGAAGGGCGCGGGCCTGAACCCGGCGTTCTGGCTGCTGACCGACGGCATGTGGGACGACGACACCGACGGCGGCCTTTCCGGCGCCGAGGTCGACGTGCTGGAGACCGGCACCGATTTTAACCGAAAGAGTCCCGACTTCGGCTCGATCTATCAGACGATCCATGTGGATGCCTACGGCGACGCCCACAGGCAGGAGATTCAGGGCTCGTTCTATGCCGACGATCCCTACAACAAGTTCAACACCTACGGCGTGGCGTGGAACGAAGACGAATACATCTTCTATGTCAACGGCGTGGAGACCGCCCGCACCGACTTCGGCGGCGTATGCCGCGTGCCGCTGTATCTGATTCTTTCGGTCGGCGTGAATGAGAAGGTGGCGGGAAATGAACACTTGCCCGTCGACTTCGTTGTGGATTATGTGCGGGCCTATCAGTACCGCGATCTGATGCCCGGCAAGGATTGACAAACGCCGCGCTTTGAGGTATACTGATTGCAGTTTTTTGGGGGAGAAGGAAAGACAAATGTCCTATATCAATGTCATTTCTCACAGAGGCGCCAACGTTTATGCGCCGCAGAACACGCTGCCGGCTTTTCAGCGCGCGCTGAAAATCGGCGTGGACGGCTTTGAAACCGATGTTCACCTGTCGCAGGACGGCACGCTGGTGCTCTGTCACAACTATACCATCGACAAGACCTCCAACGGCAAGGGCAGCATTTCGCAGATGACGATCGGTCAGCTCAAGGCCCACGATTTCGGCACCTATTTTTCGCCGAAGTTTGCCGGCACGCAGATTCCGACGCTGCGGGAGTTTCTGGAACTGATCAAACAGAACGGCGGGCTGCGCGTGCTCAATATCGAGCTCAAAAGCCCGCGTGCCAACGAGACGTCAATCGTCCGCGACACGATCGACATGGTGAAGGAGTTCGACCTGTTTGACAGCCTGATTCTCTCGTCGTTTGACCCGAAGCTGCTGGTGGAGGCCAAGCGGATCGACCCGTCGGTCAAGACCGGCTTCCTTTACAGCCCGAACAGCAAGGTGATCTTCCGCGTCTACCGCAACCCGCTGGAGGTGGCAAAGGAACTGAAGGCCGACGCGCTGCACCCGTTTTCGATGTACGTCAACGCCGAGCTGGTGCGCAAGACCCACGAGGCGGGCATGATGATGAACGTCTGGACGATCAACAGTCCGCGCGCGATCAAACGCTTTGCGTCGTTCGGCGTGGACGGCATCATTACCGATTATCCCGACGTGGTCAAGGGCGTGCTGGAAGCGCACGATTACAGATAATAAACAGAAGTGAAGAGGCGGCAAAGTCTCTTCACTTTTTTTATTTCAGCTATTGACATTTCGGGAAAAATAGTGTAGAATACCTTTCGCAACAGCAAACGAGGGTATAGCTCAGTTGGTTAGAGCGCTTGCTTGACATGCAAGAGGTCGGTGGTTCGAGTCCACTTATCCTCACCAAAAAAGCACTTCTTTTGAAGTGCTTTTTCTTTTTACGTTTCCCGCACCGTAACTACCCCTTCGCAGGGCATGACCGCGTCTTCCCGAATGATCTCACCCACGGAATCGGCTGTGATGACGCCGCTTTTGGGGTTCTTCACGGAATCGATGTGCCCGCGGATTGTTGCGTTGACGTCGGAATACTCGAACGAAAGGTCGCATTGTTCCATGGTGCAGTCGATCAGCGTGAGGTTTTTGCAGTAGCACAGCGGCTGCGTGCCGATGATGCGGCAGCGCTCCAGCGTCAGGTTCTCGGCGTACCAGCCGAGATATTCGCCTTTGACCACGCTGTCGCGGACGGTGACGTTCCTGCCGTGCCAGAAGGCGTCCTTGGTGTCCAACTCGCAGTGTTCGATCACAACGTCTTCGGCGTATTGAAACGAGTATTTCCCGTGCAGTTCCACGTTTTGAAGCTGCAGATTCCGGCTGTCGAGAAACGGGTATTCCGCGGTGAGAACGCTGCCTTCCAGCGTCAGACCGTCGCACTTCCAACCGAATTCCGGCGAGACGATGCTGCAGCCGGACAGGCGAACGTTTCGGCATTCGCGCACGGCTTTGATTCCGTGCAGGACGCTTTGTGCAACCGTGCCGTCCGCCGCGTACCAGAGGGCGGCGCGGGCGGTCTGGTCCATTGTGCAGTCTTCCAGCCTGAACTGCGTCGTGTGCCAAAGGGGATAGCGCAGCGAGAACGCGCAGCTTTGCAGCGTCACGTCGTGCGCCTCCTTGAGCGCCGATTCGCCGTCGGCCGGGCCTGCGAAACAGACGTTCTTTAAATCGGCATGCTGCAGGTGATAGAGCGCGCGCTCTTCATCCAGAATCAGATCGGTAATCCGTGTTCTCATAAAACAACCTCATTTCCGCGCTGTATTATATCAGAAAGGCGGCGGAAAGTAAAGCGGCGCTTACACTTTTTCATCGAAATCTAATGAAACATCAGAATAGGGGTTTGCTAAATCACGCCGCTTCTGCTATAATAAGAACAATTCCAACGAAAGGGCAGGGCGCTTCGATTGAAACACAACGGCAATTCCACACTGCTGGAACAGATGCGCGCCGGCGCGGCACTCACCACTGCGCAGCAGCTGCAGCTGATCGTGCGGCTGAGCATCCCTGCAATTCTGGCGCAGATTTCAAGCATCGTCATGCAGTATATCGACGCGTCCATGATCGGGCGGCTGAGCCCGGACGACGGCGCCGCGATCGGGCTGGTCGCTTCCAGCACGTGGCTGCTGGGCGGCCTGTGTATGGCGGCCGCGACGGGCTTCACCGTGCAGATCGCCCACCGCACCGGCGCGGGCGACCACGAAAAGGCGCGCAGTCTGGTCAAGCTCGGCCTGTGCTGCGCCGTGGGGTTCAGCGTGCTGCTGCTGGTTGCGGGCGCGCTCATCAGTCCGGCGCTGCCGCGGTGGCTCGGCGGCGACGTTTCCATTCAGAAAAAGGCGGCGCAGTACTTTCTCGTCTACGTCCTTTCGCTGCCGTTTGTGCAGCTCAACTATACCGCGGCGGGCATGCTGCAGTGCAGCGGCAACATGAAGGTGCCCGGTGCGCTGGAGATCCTGATGTGTCTGTTGGATGTGGTGTTCAACGCGCTGCTGATCTTTCCGGCCCGGACGCATACGCCGTTCGGCCTCCAGCTGCGTGTGCCCGGCGCGGGACTCGGCGTGCTCGGCGCGGCGCTCGGCACGGCGTTTTCGGAAGCGGTGGTCTCGTTGATCATGCTGGTCTATCTGTTGACCCGTTCCAAAACGCTGCGGCTGCGCCGGGGCGAGCGCTTCGGGGCGCAAAAGGGCGATCTGCGCCGCGCGGTGAAGCTGGCGCTGCCCGTGGCGGCGGAGCAGATCATCACCTGCTCGGCCTATGTGGCGTTCACGCGCATCGTGGCGCCGCTGGGCACCATCGCGATAGCCGCCCACTCGTTTTCGGTCACCGCCGAAAGTCTGTGCTATATGCCGGGCTACGGCATCGGGGCGGCGGCAACGACGATTATCGGCCAGACGATCGGCGCGCAGCGCTATGCGCTCAGCAAGCATCTGGGCCGTCTGACCACGCTGTTCGGCGTGCTGGTGATGACGTGCGGCGGATGCCTGCTGTATCTGTTCGCGCCGCAGGTGATCGGTCTGCTTTCCACCGACCCGTCCATCCGGGCGCTCGGCACGCAGATCCTGCGGATCGAGGCCTTTGCCGAGCCGATGTATGCGCTGTCGATCGTTGCCACGGGCGTGTTCCGCGGGGCGGGCGACACGCTGGTGCCCAGCGTGCTGAACCTGATCAGCATGTGGGTCGTGCGCATTCCGCTGGCTGCGGCGCTGGCCGGCTCCTTCGGTCTGCCCGGCGTCTGGTGCGCCATGTGCGTGGAACTGTTTGTGCGCGGTCTGCTGTTCTGGGTGCTGCTGGAGCGCCGCTTTTGCCGCCGTGCCGACCGCGGCAGCTTTCCGCTGAAAGCTCAAACTGAAGAAGGGTAGGGGAACGCCATGCATATTCCGACCGCCGACAGTCTGACTGTCGCCATCGAGCCGTTTGAAGACGCGCTGCGCGCCGCGAAGCTCCAGTCCCACATCGCCTATGACGTGCGCGACTGGCTCTACGTGCCGAACCATTACGACGAATACCGGTACATCCTCGGTACCGTGGGCAGCCGTCCGCTGATCTGTATCGGCATCAATCCCTCCACCGCCGCGCCGAACGATCTGGACAACACGCTCAAATCCGTGGAGCGCATTGCGCACGCCAACGGCTTCGACAGCTTCATCATGTTCAACGTCTATGCCCAGCGGGCGACCCGTCCGACCGACATGGACAAAACCTGCAACGAGCGACTGCACCGCGAAAACATGAAGGCGTTCGACTATGTTCTGTCGCTCTATGCGGGCGAGCATCCCGCCGTGTGGGCGGCGTGGGGCAACATCATCGAGCTGCGGCCCTATCTCAAGGACTGTCTGCGCGACATGACACAGATCGGTCTTCGCCGCGGCGCGAGGTGGTACACCAGCGGCAGTATCAGCAAGAAGGGGCACCCGCACCATCCGCTGTATCTCAGAAAAGACAGCCCGCTCGATCCGTTCGACGTGGCGGCCTACATCAACGACTGCCTGTAAACGGCATAACCCACCGCGATCTCTCATAGACTGCAATGAGGAGAGATGGCGATGGGTTTTTCAGTGCAGGAACGGGCAAAGCTGCTGGGCGGCTATATTGCGGAAACGGGGGCCACGGTGCGCCAAACGGCGCAGGTCTTTGCCGTGAGCAAATCCACCGTGCACGCCGACGTGACGCAGCGGCTGCGGCGCGCCGACCGCGACCTTTACGACCGGGTGCGCGCTGTGCTGGACGAGAACAAGCGCGAGCGCCACATCCGCGGCGGCAACGCGACCAAAGCCAAGTTTGCCCGCGCGCCGGACGCGCCCGACGATGGCGAAGAGCGATAACAATGGGGCGGTTACATTGAATAGCTCAAAAGAAGCACAAAGCAACAGGGTGATTCCCAAAGGAGCGCCCGGTTGTGAAAAAGGCCAGTAAAAACGGACAATAGAAACAGAAGCCTCCTATGATACCTAAAGGAAAGCATCATAGGAGGCGTTTTTGTGGAAAAAAGCAATTGACTTTTCAGCAAACACGAAGAAGGGATAAACGTTGCGAGAAATATGGAAGATAGTCGGCTTCAGCTATGAACTAGTGCATAGCTTCATTTCAAGATACAACGAAAAAGAGAAAGACAGCAATTGACAATGGAATGGAAGATGAGAGAATCTGCCCAAGGATTACCGAGTCGGCGAAAAAGAAAAGGTCGCACAGCCTCTGCACATTATTAACAAGAAAGACGCCAAGAGCAAATCGCCGGAAATGGTAAATGGATTGATGCGGGTTCATCTTTGGTTTACAGAAAGAAAGTGAGGACAAGTGTATAATACTTGGTATCGTTGGATTTTTGGACCGCCTTCAAAGGATATGCTTTTGAGCACCTGTCCTCTATTATGCTGTCATGCGTTCATCGCATTTGATATCCATAGTGTTCGAAATAGAAACCGAGTCGCTCATTCACCTTTTGGATTAACTGTTCGGAATAATCAAACTCATTCTTTTGATAATCTATCCGATCATACCAGTATTTAGCGATTGCATCTCTGGCTTGATCATACCCGCCAAGTTCAAGTGCTTGATACAGATCTTCCATAACTGGCAAAGGATTTTTTTCAAAGCTTTCAAAGCAGATTTCATAAAGGGTATCCGGCCCACAGGTTTGCATCTCTTCAAAGTATGTCAGATACATATTGCGAAAAGTTTCAATCACCCAATCCTCCATGGTGTCACGTGAAGGAAGCGGTTCTAGCGTCCAGTTTGCCATAATCTTCTCATATAAGTGAATGGTTGACCGAACCACAGTGTAGGGGTTCCGATAGATGCTGACGAATCTTGCATCAGGATACATGCGCTTCAGCACAGCAAGGCGCGCCGTGTTATCTGGGCTTTTCAAAAGCAAAGGCTTGTTATCGTTAAGATACGTAATCTTTTTGAGCAATCGGTCATAGTTTTCGCACCACTTTTCTCTTTGACCGGCGGGCATCCGATCAACATAAGCATTTTCATTATATTTCAAAAAAGCTTGCGGAAAAAAGTTTAGCGGATAGACGCTGTTTGGTTCAATCGTGCTGAATACGATATACTCTTCCAGCGGAAGATTCATGGCATATTCCATATTGTCCATCGGGCGCCCGTCGACCAGATGGTCGGCAATCACTTGTTCAAATGCCCAGCCAAGCAGGTGATAGAAATTCATTGTGAAGTTCATCAGCGGATTGATGAAACCGAACTGTGAATCCTGTGCCAACATCTGTTGCAGAAGAGTGGTTCCACTCCGCCAATGACCGAGGATAAACAGCGGTCGCTTGACTGAACAGCGGGCTTCTTTTTTTGAATAAAGTATTTTTTCCAAGATTCGGAAAGGAGAAACGGCCAAAGAGACCGCTCCGGAAAGCATAATCTGCGGATAAAAGGCGGGGTCGATATCTGCGCGATTCTCTTTGATATATCGCGCAAGAACATGAAAATTGGTCACAGTAAGCGGGTGCGCAAAATTAACTTTCGTCTTCATCGTATTCTACCATCCTAAACCTTATTCTATATCTTGATATATTATATTTTCAAAGTGTGATAAAAATGTGAAGAGACTGTAAGGACTTATTAAATGAAGCTATGAAAAGGAAATGCAATACAGCAATTTTAGATAAACCATATTGACTTTGCCGACATGCTATGCTATCTTTTTATGGAAAGAATCGCAGATGAGAAAAGAGGCTTAACACATGAACCATTTGGATAAGCTGGAAGCGGAATCCATTTATATTTTTCGGGAAGTGGCGGCAGAGTGTGAAGCTCCTGTTATGCTATACTCGATCGGCAAGGATTCCTCTGTCATGCTGCATCTTGCCTTAAAAGCCTTTTACCCGGAAAAGCCGCCGTTTCCTCTTTTACATATCAATACTACTTGGAAATTTAAAGAAATGATCTCTTTCCGTGATCGACGTGCAAAAGAGTTGGGAATAAAAGTAATCGAGTATATCAACGAAGATGGCCTGCGGCAGGGCATCAATCCGTTTGATCATGGTGCTGCTTACACCGATATCATGAAAACGCAGGCACTCAAGCAGGCAATTGAGAAATACGGTTTTACCGCTGCTTTCGGAGGTGCACGCCGAGACGAAGAAAAGAGCCGGGCGAAAGAACGCATTTTCTCTTTTCGAAACGCTGCTCAGGCATGGGATCCCAAACATCAGCGGCCGGAGTTTTGGAAATTATATAATACCGAGATCTATAAAGGTGAAAGCATCCGTGTATTCCCTCTTTCAAACTGGACAGAGTTGGATATCTGGCAATACATCAAAAGGGAAAACATCCCGGTCGTGCCGCTATATTTTGCCAAGCCGCGGCCGGTTGTAGAACGTGACGGCCATCTGATACTGGTAGATGATGACAGGCTGCCGCTGCGTCCGGGGGAAACGCCGACGATCAAGAACGTTCGCTTTCGTACGCTTGGTTGTTATCCGTTGACCGGCGGAGAAGAATCAACCGCCGATACCGTAGATGCCATTATTGCCGAAACGGCATCTGCAGCAAACAGCGAAAGGACCAGCCGCGTGATTGATAAGGACGGTGGTTCCGCAAGCATGGAAAAGCGCAAACGGGAAGGTTATTTTTAATGAAAGAATTACTCAAATTCCTGACCTGCGGCAGTGTGGATGATGGAAAATCCACCCTTATCGGCCGCATACTATATGATGCCAAACTGATCTTTGCCGATCAAGAGAATGCGTTGATTATGGACTCCAGAGTGAGAACCCAAACCGGCGAGCTCGACTATTCCCTTCTGCTTGACGGCCTGATGGCCGAGCGGGAGCAGGGCATTACTATCGATATTGCCTATCGTTTCTTTTCAACTGAAAAAAGATCCTTTATTGTTGCGGATGCGCCGGGACATGAAGAATACACACGGAACATGGCGGTCGGCGCCTCTTTCGCGGACCTTGCCGTGATCCTGCTGGACGCTGCACATGGAATCATGCCGCAAACCAGACGCCACTTTCACATCTGTGCCATGATGGGAATCCGGCACTTTGTGTTCGCAGTCAACAAAATGGATCTGGTAGACTATGACGCCGATATTTTCAATGAGCTGTCATCCGAGATCCGGGAACTGACCAGGGACTATCCCTCAGAGGCAGTCATTATTCCGACCAGTGCAAAAAAAGGCGACAATGTCACTGTCCCTTCCGCCAGCATGCCCTGGTATCATGGCCCTGCATTGCTGCAGTATCTGGAAACTGTTCCGACTATACAGCAACCGAAAGCCGAGTCCTTTACCATGCCGGTGCAGCGCGTCTGCCGTTCAGACGGCACGTTCCGCGGATTTCAGGGTGAGGTCTTTGCCGGAAGTATTTGTGTAGGCGAACGAATCCGGGTTCTTCCCAGCAAGGAGGAGGCAACTGTTACGCGCATTCTCTGCGGTGCTGCTGACATGCAGACGGCGGAGCGGGGGAGTCCCGTCACGATTTTTCTGGACCGGGAGATCGATATTTCAAGAGGCTGCGTACTGACGCAGAACGACCGGCTGATCTGCAGTGCGGTGCTGCAGGCAGAACTGCTCTGGTTGGATGATGAGCCGTTGGAGATCGGCAGAAGCTATTTGCTGAAAGCGGCAGCGCAAAAGATTCCTGCCGTGATCACAAAGATCAAATATAAACTTGACATTGAATCCAACACAAAAACAAGCGGTGACAGCGTTCATAAAAACGAAATCGCCTGCTGCGAAATCTATACCGACACAGCGCTTGTGTTTGATCTGTTTCAGAACAACCGCAATCTGGGCGGTTTGATCCTGATAGACCGGGTGCGTCATACGACATGCGCATGCGGTATGATCCGCAGCCATACAAGCGTCAGCCAAAACCTTTCCTTCCATAAAACTGATTTGAACCGCTCTTTCCGGGAACAGAACCTTTCACAGAAAGCGCAGACGATCTGGTTTACCGGGCTTTCCGGTTCCGGTAAATCCACGCTTGCTAACGCTTTGGAAAAGCGACTGTTTCTAAGCGGAAAGGCAACCATGCTTCTGGATGCCGACAATGTGCGCATGGGACTGAACCGCGATCTCGGCTTTACAAAGGAAGACCGCAGCGAAAATATCCGACGTTTGGCCGAAACCGCCAAACTGATGAATGACGCCGGTTTGATTGTGTTGGTTTCCGCCATTTCTCCGCGCCGCGTTGATCGCAGAATGGCGCGCAGTATCATCGGAAGTGCTTTTCACGAGGTCTATATAAATACGCCGCTGGAAACCTGTATCAGCCGCGACGTCAAGGGACTTTATCAAAAAGCGCTGCGTGGTGAGATCCGGCAGTTTTCCGGCATCGACATGGCCTATGAGCCGCCGGAGCATCCGGACCTTATCATCGACACAACAGAAGTTGATGTCGATAAGTGCGTGCAGCAACTCCTGCGGGCGTTCTTTGACGATGATGCAAAAACAGTCAGGACTTAACGAAGAAGAGGAAAGATATTATGATTGTACTGTGTTTCCTGATCGGATTTGTTGCCCAGATTATTGACGGAACACTCGGAATGGCTTATGGTGTGAGCTGTAACACTTTTTTACAGTTGTTCTTCCACATGACTCCACTCATGTCATCTTCTCTGGTGCATTTTTCCGAGATTCTGACATCCGGTGTGTCAGCCCTTTCCTATTACAAGATGAAGAATATTGACAAACAATTGTTTGTCAGATTGCTTTTGCCTGGCATTGCAGGTGGTGTGATCGGCGCGTTGCTGCTTTCAGACCTAGGATCCTACATGGAGATCCCTGTGGCGGTATATCTGGTGATCATGGGCCTTGTCCTGGTTGTCAAGGCAATCCGGAACAGACCGGCAAAACCCAGAAAAATGATTGGGGGTTTTATCTATCCTGTCGCTGCACTAGGCGGTTTGCTTGATGCTGCCGGTGGGGGTGGCTGGGGCCCAGTTGTCAACACGACCATGCTGAGCAGAAGCGAGAACGTTTCTCAAACGATCGGTTCGGTCAATACCGCGGAGTTTTTTGTAACACTCGCGGAATCCATTGTGTTTTCTTTGACGATTTCTTCTGTTACGGATCATCTCGTCGAACTCGTGTTTTTAATTCTGGGCGGAGTCTGTGCAGCACCGATTGCAGCCTGGCTGTGCAAAAAAGCAAATAAGCGGTTGCTGTTGCTTTTGGTTGGAATACTGGTTACAGGACTGAACTTGTTCAAGTTGTACAGCAAAATAGCACCATTGTTTTCACGGTGAGCTGCAACGGCCTGCTTTAAACCCAGCCATTCAATGAATCAAAATACCAAGATTAGCTTTTAATAACAGAACAACGTCTGGAACCCTGGTGATATACCTGTGTTCCGGGCGTTGTAGTTTTTACTGTCGGATTCACTGGAGTTTCCAAAAGCAACAATCTGGTCAAGTACGATTGGCACAGTCATACTTGACTGCTTGAAACGCCAATGGATATGAATGGCTATGCATGAAAAAACAAAGGATCGACCCGGCTGGATCGACCCTTTAGCTAGTTACCTGAACTAAAACATAAAACTATGAAGCACTGCATACAAGAACCAAAAGTGCAGTGCAATGGAAGCTTCTGAAGCGTTTGTCCTCCATCTGCTATGTTCCCTTCAAAACGGAGTAAGTATTATTTCTCAGCAGACTTTTTGCCGAACAGAAGCTTCAGACGCGTGACCTCGTCGATATCCTCCCGGAACAACAGCGGGTGCTTTTCTGTCAGTGCCTTGTTCTTCAGCGTGAAATGGATCACGAGGAGAACGATCAAACCAAGCGCGAATTCCGCTATACAATAGTATTGGAACTGGGAAAGCTGCCAGCGAACCGGTGTATCATCACGGAAGAACTCATAAATAAACCGTGTTGCGCCGAACAAGAGGAGATGCTGGGCATAGGCCATGCCGTGGGTGTTGTAGTTGTGCTTTTTGGCATACAGCACAATAAACGCACAGATCAGCAAAATCGAAGCGGCTTCTACCAGTTGGATCGGAAACAGCATGGCTTGTTGCTCCTGATTCCAAATGGCAATCTTGCCTGCATAGGGATAGCCGTAGCAGCAGCCCTGGAAAATGCAGAAAATATGTGAAACGCCGTGGTTGATGCAGGCGGTGGGGGTCAGAAAGTCAAACGTCTTTGCGTAGTTGGTCCGCAGCAGCAGGCAGATCAGATAGACGGCGGCGGGAATAAACAGAACCGCACGCACCCAGTTGATGCCGCCCTTGTGTACCAACGACAGCAAAATGATCAGCCCGTAGCCGAACGGGATCACCAGCGTGGTTGCAAGGAACGCCTTGAGCATTTTGAAGCCGAACTTTTTGCGGTACCAGAGAAGATTGAACAAAAAGTCAGCGGCAAACGCAAGAATGTAGCCCCAATAGTAGAGCGTGATGCCTAAAATCTTATAATCTGGTAACATGATTTTTCATCTCCTGTTCAGTTTACTACCTTCTTTATAGATGGCTTTATAATGACTCAGCGGGTGCAGCTCCTTGCGAAGCGGAACATCGCTGATAACATCCCTGTAAATGCTTGCATACTGCTCTTCCTTGGAAGAATCAAAGCTGGAAGGTGACACTTCTTTACATCTTAAAAAAAACGAAATCGCCTGTTTTTTTGTAAAGTATCCGTTCCGGTAAAACCATTCATAGCCGAAACGGAGCAGGAAAACTGCCACAGCCAGCATTACAGTAGCAATAAGAGTAGCAGGAATGCCGCGCGAAATCAAATTGTAGATCCAGTTGAAAACGGTGGCAACCAAAAAGCATAAAGAAGCGACTAGAAATATTGAAAAATGAAGTCGACGATCTTTCATCAAAACCACTCCAAGTGTCAAATTTGTACCGTACGCATCAGATGCGGCGGCTG
>JAEEUW010000067.1 GCA_016290665.1 Clostridiaceae bacterium
GAGCCGGACGGTACGGCTGCCGACCCTGAAGCCAATTATTCCTGACCCGGGGTGAAACAGATGAAAAGAATACACCGGTATATTGCGGTCTTTCTCTGTATCTGCGGTCTCTTTCTCGCTGCCTGCGGAGCAGAACCCGAAGAAATCCCTCAGCGCGCCGATCTGGACTATGTATTTGTCCACGGGCTTTCCGGCTGGGGCAGCTATGACAAAGTATACAAGCTCATGCCGTACTGGGGCATGTTCGGCGGCGACCTGATGAAGTATCTGTCCGCCAAGGGGTATCCCTGCGCTACGGCCGACGTGACGCCCGGGGCAGGCTGCTGGGACCGCGCTTGCGAGCTTTATGCGCAGCTGACCGGCACCAGAGTCGATTACGGCAAGGCGCACGCCGCGCGCTGCCACCACAGCCGTTACGGCAAGAACTATAAATACCGCGCCATTGTTGACAAATTCAGCAGCGAAGACAAAATCAACCTCTACGGCCATTCCTTCGGCGGTGCCACCATTCTGCAGTTCCTTCAGCTGATGTACGCCGGCAGCGAGGAAGAGCGCCGCGCGACGACCGACGGTTCGCTTTCCGGGCTGTTCCAGGGCGGAAAAGGGGACTGGATCCATTCCATCTTCACGCTGTCAGCGCCGATGAACGGCACCACGGCCTACACCGTGCGCGACGTGATCAACGAAGATCCGGACGCGACCGAGGAGGAAAAACAGGTCGTCTTCATCCTGACCAACGGCACGGCGGCTCCGCGGGACGGCCGGATCAAGGAAGACAGCGCGGAATACGACATGTACGTGGATCATGCCATGGCGCTGTGCGACAGCTTCGAAACGCTGCCGTTCGTCTATTATTTCTCAGTACCCTGTCAGCTTGTCACGCAGAACCCGGACGGCACCTGGTCGCCCCGCGAAAAAGAGATGGAGCCGCTGTTCCGCGCCGCCTCCCGCCGCATCGGCAGCTACACCGGCGTGACGCCGAACGGCTATGTGATCGATGAAAGCTGGCAAATGAACGACGGCCTGGTCAACACCAAGTCGGCCATGGCGCCGTTCGGCGCGCCGCAGCAGGCGCTGGACCGCGATCATGTGCAGCCGGGCGTGTGGAACATCCTGCCGACGCACGAGGGCGACCATATGTCCCTCATGGGCGGTCTTCTGAAAAAGCATCCCGTGAAGGAGCTTTATCTCGATTTTCTGCAGCTGGTGTGTGAGCAGCCTTAAAAAACGCTTGCAATTTGCAGTTCATTATGCTAAAATATGATTCGATGAAAGTATAATCCGAAAGGAGGAGCATCACTATGGGCGACCTGATCGGCGGCATCGTTTCCGGCGGCGACGCTTCGGCAACCCTCTCGCCGCAGATGGACTTTTCCATCGTGTTCAATCTGATCTGGAAAATCATCTTTGCAATCATGCAGAAGGCGGGCCTGTATTCCGAGCTTGCAGAGTACGGCATCGACCTGACCAAGTACATCAACACGGACGTGAATGTGTTGGGCAACTGAAAAAATGTATCTCTGTCGGCTTGCCGGCAGAGATTTTTTATTGACGAATCACGAAAACCGTGCTATACTGTTTTCAGCTTTTTTAAGGGGGAGTCACCATGCCAATTCTCAACCGTCCCGAAACCATGGAGCGCATTACGACGCCCGCGCTTGCCGAAGCGTACATTGCCGAGCAGATTGCCGACCTCAAGGCGCAGATCGGCGACAAAAAGGTTTTGCTCGCGCTGTCCGGCGGCGTTGATTCATCCGTCGTCGCTGCGCTGCTGATCAAGGCAATCGGCAAGAATCTCGTCTGCGTGCACGTCAACCACGGCCTGCTGCGCAAGGGTGAGCCCGAACAGGTCATCGAGGTGTTCCGCAACCAGATGGACGCCAACCTGATCTACGTGGACGCCGTCGACCGCTTCTTGGACAAGCTGGCCGGCGTCACCGATCCCGAGCAGAAGCGCAAAATCATCGGCGGCGAGTTCATCGATGTGTTCGCCGAAGAGGCCAAAAAGCTGGACGGCATTGAGTTCCTGGCACAGGGCACCATCTGGCCCGACATTCTGGAAAGCGAAGCCGGCATCAAGGCGCACCACAACGCGGGCGGCCTGCCCGAAGAGCTGCAGTTTGAGCTGGTGGAGCCGGTGCGTATTCTCTTCAAGGACGAAGTGCGCGTGGTCGGCAAGGCGCTCGGTCTGCCCGACAACATGGTTTACCGTCAGCCGTTCCCGGGCCCGGGTCTCGGCGTCCGCTGCGTCGGCGCAATCACCCGCGACCGTCTGGAGGCCGTGCGGGAATCCGACGCGATTCTGCGCGAGGAATTTGCAAAATGGGGCCTTGCGGGCAAGGTGTGGCAATACTTCACCGTCGTGCCCGACTTCCGCTCAACCGGCGTGAAGGACGGAAAACGGACCTTCAGCTGGCCCTGCGTCATCCGCGCCATCAACACGACCGACGTGATGGAGGTCACCGTGGAGCATCTGCCCGCGGAGCTGATCGATCATCTTGTCAGGCGCATCACCACCGAGGTGCCCGGCATCAACCGCGTGCTGTTTGATTACACGCCGAAGCCGCCCGCCACGGTCGAGTGGGAATAAGATATCAAATAAAGAAAGAGCCGCTCCGTAAGGAGCGGCTTTCACTGTGCTGTGATTATTTGAACAGGCCCTTGAAGAAGTCGATGATCTGCTGGAAGAACGCCTTCAGCTTTTCAAGGAAGGGTCTCGCGGGCTTTGTGACGTCGTTGCTGCCGTACAAACGCCTTGCAGTGTAGCCCTGATCTGCGGAATAACTCAGCTGATAGGTCTGCGCTGCGATTGCGCCGTTTTCTCCCTTGATGCCGATGGTCAGGTTCATGGCGCCGGTACCGTTATACGGAATAACGAGAACGTTTTCCATCACCTGGTAATCGTTATCGTTGATTTTCTTGCCGTCCACGAAGACGTAATCTACGTCACTGAATCTGCCGATGTCAACAACGATGTCCTTTGTATTCTTCTTGTCCGGATCAAGGACGTTCAGAATCCTGCGGGTGATGTAGTTGTAGCCTGCCTGGCTCGGGTGCGTGCCGGCGAAGGTGTTGGCCATGAACTCGCCCGTCAGCGCCCATTCCTCTTCGGCGGCCTTCGGCTCGGTGTTGCTGATGTCGGCATAAAGGACTCTGTCGCCGAACTTCTTATCCCACTCTTTGTACTTTTTGTTCATCATGTCTGTGAACGAAGAGAACAGAGAACCGAGCGGCACGGGGATCTTGTCGGAAATCGTCAGCTGATTGACAAGGTTGAACGAGCCGACCATGACGATGGTAGCATCCGGGTTCCACTTAAGCAGGGTCTCAATCAGAACAGGGTAGTATTTTTCCCAATGGTTGAATCCCGTATACATCTGGGAGCTCGCAGTAGCAACCAGGGAAGCGATTGCAGCCGGGCTGCTCAGATCAAACTCCGCGTTTTCCGAAAGCATGCCGCCGTTGGAGCAGATGCGATAGGTGCGGTAGAAGACGTCGCACATGCCGATCTCCACCGTGATCAGATCCGCTTTTTCGGCAAGATCCTTTACGCTGCCGCATTTGCCGATTTGACCAACAGCCTCTTTAGAATGCTCGGGTCTGACACCGTCGAACGAATCCTGATAACCGAAGTATCTAAGCACATCGTCATAGTAGGGATAGTTCAGATCGTTGTCCGTGAAGTTTTCTTCGAGCGCGAAGGGGTCGGCCACGCCCATGACGTCAAGCACCATCGCGGTGGTCAGACCGGGATAGCAGAGCGGCCAGAACGTTGCATCCTGATCGGTGATGTCGTCGGGCATTTTGCAGCCGATCGCTTCCGCGATTTTTGTGGTATAGGCGCCCTTCACGTTTCGCATGTCATACAGATCATACTGGCCGCCGGGTTTGTTGCTGCCTGTGGGGTTGCCGTTTTCGTCCAGATAGGAGCCTTCCGCGCCGCAGCCGCGTCCGATGCTGTCGCCGATGGCAAGATAGCCGCCCGCTTTGCCGTACTTCGGCACTGCAGCGCTGACGGGCAGCACGAAGCAGGAAAGAACGAAGAGCAGCGAAAGCGCCACGGCAAGTGTGTTTTTGAGTTGTTTCTTCATGATGATCCTCCTTTTATATTGTTTGCTTTTCAATATCATTCATCCTTTGCAGGAAGAAATCACGTTTTTCGGCCGTGTCCAGCGTGTGGACAGGTTTGATCTGGGCAACGGAAGCGCCGCGCGAAACGCACAACTGCGCCCAGGCGTCGTGCGTGCCGGGCTGCTGCCGGCGCACGATCATGCGGCTGATGAAGCACTTGGCGCGCTGGGAGGGATAGCGCTTGTTGTAATGGCCCATATAGCCCTCCAGTTCGTCAATACAGGCTTCCCAGTCAAGGTCCGCGTCGCATTCCACCGCAAGGGCATAGCGGTTGGGAACCACGCTGTCGTCCTGATAGAACAGCCAGTGGTCCACCTTGATGCCGTGCGCTTCTTCGAGCCGCTCAATGGTGTTGCGCGCGTCCTCTTCGCTGAACTTTTCGCCGGCTACATTGAATAACTGGCCCTTGCGGTAGACAAACGAGATCATCGGACACTTGTTGCGGAACCGCTTGACTTCGATCACGTCCTTCAGGTGATAGCGGTAAAGGCCGGCTTGCGTCGTGATCAGAATCTCGTATTTTTTGCCCTCCTCAAGCTGATCGAGCGTCAGCGTCTGCAGATCTTCGCCGTGATTGTCAAAGGCGTCCTCGGGCACGAATTCATAGAAGCAGCTGTCGGTCAGAAGCTGCATGTCGGTGTTCTCAAGTTCGGTGCAGGCGCCGATCAGCGCTTCGGACGCGCCGTAGATGGAAAAGTCAAAGGGAATCCCTTTTGAAAACTGACGTATGTAATCTGCCGCGGGCTTGAACGAAGCGTTGCCGATGCTGCAAAGCACGGTCAGATTGGGCCAAAGGCGCTTGAACAGCGTTTCGTCAAAGCCCTGCTCAAACTGTTTGCGCAGATAGGCGGCGCGCGCCGGCATGGGCTTTACCAGCGCGGAAAGCTCATTGCGTACTTCGGGCTTCAGGTCGACTTCGTCGCTGATGACGCCTTTTTCTATGTCGTCCACAATCAGCCGCCAATGCTCGCGCAGATAGGAAAGCTGACTGACGTTGATGCTGAAAAAGACCGAGAAGATAAACGTCACGTCTTCGTCGGCAAGGGCAAAGCGGTAGATATTATAGATGTAATCGCCGTCGTGCATGTCGAACAGCCGTCTGGTGGGAACCGTCAGAATGAACGGATAGAACCTGCCGTATTCGCGGGCGCCGATCTCGGCGATATTGCTGCAGGGCAAGCCGTTCGGCAGCAGCTCGTTGGTTGCGGGCGAAAGGAACACGCCGCGGCCCGGACGGTAGGACTTGCCCTGCGCCTTCAGCGCCTTTGCGCCGAGCGCGAGCGCACGCGTCCAGGTATACTTGACGTAGGCCTGGAGCGAAGCCTCCGTGGCTGGAATGTATTTCGGCATACCAGAGGAGCCGGACGTGCGCGAAAAGCCGAGAATCTTCGACGCGGTGAAAACGTTTTCTTCGCCGGCCTTGACGCGCTCCATGTCCGCCGCGTAGTCGTCATAGACGGAAGGGGGGACCAGACGCTTGAAATCGTCGATGGTCTTGATCCGGTCGAAATGGTGCGCCTTGCCGAACTCCGTGTTTTGGTTGTTGCGGATAATCTGCATCAGCAGCGCTTCGTTCTCCTCCATCGGTGCGCGCGACGATTGCTCAAGGTGACGCAGGCTGGCGTTGCCTTTCAAAACCATGAGCCGCATGGCAAGACGGGAAATCAATTTGTTGGCCATGATGAAAAAAACCTCTTTTGTTGAAACATTTTTGTTCAGAGTTATTATAACACAACTGCTTTTGAATTTCAACCGTTCCAAAAATTTAATTTCAATTTCGGCAAGAAAAAAACAAATCCTTGATTTTTGCTGCTGTTTTCATTATAATTACCCGTAGAAATGAAAAGGGGAGTTTTTCATGAGGCTGCTTACACTTGTTGAAAACACAAGCCGCTGCGACCTGAAAGCCAAGCACGGCCTTTCGCTTTATCTGGAAACCGAAAAGCACAGGCTGCTGTTTGACCTCGGACCCGACGGAACACTGTTTGAAAACGCCCGCAAGCGCGGTGTCGATCTTGCTGCCGTTGATACGGTTGTCATCTCGCACGGCCATTATGACCACGGCGGCGCGCTCGGCGCGTTTCTTGCGCGGAATCATACCGCGCAGGTCTATCTGCAGCGGGGCGCTTTTGCGCCGCACTTCAGCAAGGCCGGTCTGCTGAAGCTTCCGATCGGGCTTGATCCGTCGCTGGCGCAGCACCCGCAGGTGCATCTGCTGGACGGCGACGCTGAAATCGACGAGGAGCTTTCCGTGTTCACCGTCAGCGACACGTCGCGCTGCCATTCGCCCATGAACGACGTGCTGCTGGACGACAAAGGCAAAGACCGCTTTGCCCATGAACAAAACCTTGTGATCCGCGGCGGCGAAACGGTGCTGCTGACCGGCTGCGGCCACTGCGGCATCGTGAATATCATGCATCAGGCTGCGCCGCTGCAGCCGAAGTACTGCATCGGCGGGTTCCATCTGTTCAACCCGGCGCTGCGCAGGACCGCGCCCGTGCCGCTGCTGGATGAAATCGCCGCCGCACTCGCCGCATATCCCGAAACCGTGTTCTACACCTGCCACTGCACGGGGGAGAAGGCGCTGCGCTATCTTGTTGCCAAAACGCCGAATCTGCGCGCGCTGCACTGCGGCGACGAGCTGACGCTCTAAAAAAGTGAAAAAAGTTTCTTTTTCTGCTTGACAAACGGGGCGAATGATGATAATATAGCTGCACAACAAAGAAGAGCAGCTATGCGTCTCACCTTGCCGGATCCCGTTCCGGCGGGTCAATAACCTCAAAAAGGCTTATTGTGCGTGAACGGATAGACTCTGTTCACGCTTTGATTTTGTCAATCTTTTGGAGGTGTATGAACATCGCTATCAAAGAAATGCAGATCAACGAGGCCATCCGCGACAGCGAACTGCGCGTCATCGCCGGCGACGGCGAAATGCTCGGAATCATGTCTGCGGCCGAAGCGCTGAAGATCGCAGAAGAAAAAAACCTGGACCTTGTCAAGATTGCGCCGCAGGCCAAGCCGCCCGTGTGCAAGATCATGGACTACAGCAAGTACCGCTTTGAACAGGCGAAACGCGAAAAGGAAGCCAGAAAGAACCAGCATGTGATCGAAATCAAGGAAATTCGCCTTTCCCTGAACATCGACAAGCACGACTTTGAAACCAAGGTCAACCACGCCAGGCGTTTTTTGACCGACGGCAACAAGGTCAAGGTTTCCATCCGCTTCCGCGGCCGCGAAATGGCCCATCCCGAAAACGGCCTTGTGACCATGAGCAATTTCGCCGAAGCCTGCCAGGATTTCTGCACGATTGAAAAAAGCGCAAAACTTGAAGGCAGATCGATGATGATGTTCTTGGCGCCGAAAACCAAAAAGCAATAACAGGAGGAATTCAAATGCCTAAAATCAAGACCCACAGCGGTGCGAAAAAGCGTTTCAAGCTTTCCAAAAACGGCAAGCCCATCCGTGCGCACGCCTACAAATCGCACATCCTGACCAAGAAGAACACCAAGCGCAAGAGAAACCTGCGCAAAACAGAAGTTGCCGACGTGACGAATCAGAAGCAGATCAAGCGTCTTGTTCCTTACAAATAAGAACGGCTCTCTTCTGAAACCATTGAATTGCAACAACGGAGGTAATGACTCATGGCTCGTATTAAAGGCGCAATGATGACGCGCAAGAGAAGAAATAAGGTTCTGAAGCTCGCGAAGGGCTATTACGGTTCCAAGCACAGCCTGTTCAAAACTGCGAAGCAGGCCGTGATGAAATCCGGCAACTACGCATACATCGGCAGAAAGCAGAAAAAGCGTGACTTCCGCCGTCTGTGGATCACCCGCATTTCCGCCGCCTGCAAGATGAACGGCATCAATTATTCCACGTTCATGAACGGTCTCAAGAAGGCCGGCGTGACGCTGAACAGAAAGATGCTTTCCGAAATCGCGATCGCCGATCCGGCTGCGTTCACCAAGTTGGTGGAGCAGGCCAAGGCCGCGCTGTAAGGCAGAAAGTCATACGTCAGAGTGCTTCGCTCTGACGTATTTGTCATTTTTTAGTTTCAATGAAGGATTCCGCATTATGATGCTGAAAATCGAAAGTTTGCAAAACGAGAGTGTGAAGCTGGCCTGCAGACTGGCCGCTTCCGCCAAAGCGCGGCAGGAGGAAAACGCCTTTTTTCTGGAGGGCCTGCGTCTGTGCGGCGACGCCGTACAAAGCGGCGTCCGCGTTCTGCAGTGCTTTGTGACCGAAGCGGCGCTGGAGCGCGGGGAAGCCCGGCTTTTCGCGCTTGTTTCCGCCGCGGAACGCACGGCGCTGGTTTCGCCCGCCGTGGCGCAGAAGCTTTCGCAGACGCGGAGCCCCCAGGGCGTTTTCTGCGTGTGCGAAATGCCCCGGCAGACGGCTGACGTTGACCCGAACGGCGTATATATTGCGCTCGATCACGTGCAGGACCCCGCAAACCTCGGCGCCGTCATCCGCACGGCGGAGGCGCTCGGGCTTTCGGGCGCCGTTCTGTGCGGCTGCTGCGACGTCTATAATCCCAAAGCGCAGCGCGCCGCCATGGGGTCGCTGCTGCGCCTGCCGCTGACGCAAACGGACGATCTGACCGCATTTTTGCCGCCTCTGCGCACTCGCGGCATGCGGCTGCTCGCCACCACGCCCGACGCTTCCGCCCAGCCGCTGCCTGCGCTTTCGGTCCGGGGCGGCGTCATCGCCGTGATCGGCAACGAGGCCAACGGCGTGTCGCCCGCGGTGCTTGCGTTGTGCGAACGGGTCACGATCCCGATGAATGGCCGCGCGGAATCGCTCAACGCCTCCATGGCGGCGGCAATCACCATGTGGGAGCTGGTGCGTGCAAGATGACGGACAGGAACGAACAAGCCGTCTGGTGGCTGTGGCTGCAGCGCACGTTCGGCTGCGGCGCAAGGATTGCGGACGTGCTGGAATACTTCGGCAGTCCCAAGGCCGTCTGGCAGGCTAGGGAGAACGACTACCGGATCAGCGACTGCTTTGGCAGAACCCGCTCGTTCAGCGAAAAGCGTTTGCCGCAGCTGCTCGACAAGTCGCTGGACGACTGCCGCGAGATGCTCGCGCTTTGTCAGAAGCGGCATATTGCAGTGCTGACGCCCGACGATCCGCGCTATCCGCAGCGTCTGCTGGCGCTGCGCGACCTGCCCGCCGTGCTCTATATCCGCGGCGACGCCGACTGCCTGAATCCGCTTCGTTCGTTCGCCGTGATCGGCGCGCGCAGACCGACGCAGTACGCGAAGGACGCTGCCGCCGAGATCACGACCGTGCTGGCGCAGCAGGGCTGCACCGTCGTCAGCGGCGGCGCCGTCGGCATCGACGCAATCGCGCATGAAAGCGCGCTGGCCGCCGGCGCAAAAACGCTGCTCGTTATGGGCTGCGGTCACGGCGCCGGTTATCTGCCGACGAACGCCGATCTGCGAAAGCGCGTGTCGTATTGCGGGGCGCTTGTCACGGAGTATCCGCCCCTGACGGCGCCCGCCGCCGGGTCGTTTCCGATGCGCAACCGGCTGATCTCCGCGCTGTCCGACGCGCTGGTGATCGTGCAGGCCGGCGAAGCCAGCGGCACGCTGAACACGGCGGGGCACGCCCGGGCGCAGGGCAAAACCCTCTTCGTGCTGCCCGGCTCGCGCGACAGTCTTGCGTTTGCCGGTTCCAACCGGCTGCTGCAGGAGGGCGCGCTCGTGGTACAGCAGGGCGAAGATCTGCTGCGCCGCTTCGGGCTGACCGTTGCCGCAAAGGCGGCGCTGCATCCGCAGCCCGGCGAACCGTTCGCCGCCCTGACGCAGGAGGAAGCGTCGATGGAGGAGCCGCCGAAGAAACAACCGTCCGCCGCAAAGAAAGCGCGAAAAGCCGCTTCTGCACCGCCGGACGCCGCGCCCGAGAAAAAAGTTTTTGTTTTTGTGCCGGAAAGTGTTTCTAAAAACGCGCAAATCGTGTATAATATACTGCAAACGCGGCCGCTGTCGTTCGACGACGTGGTGCGGCAAAGCGCGCTGCCTGTGCCGCAGGCGCTCTCCGCGCTGACGGAGCTGGAGCTTTGCGGCGCTGTTTCGCGTGACGAACGCGCCGTTTACACCTGTCTGTAACCCGGTGCGATACTGATAAATCAAAGGAACAAAGGTGAATTATGTCTGATCTGATTATTGTGGAGTCGCCGTCCAAGGCGAAAACGTTAAAGAATTATCTCGGCAAGGGCTATGACGTGATCGCGTCCAAGGGCCATGTGCGCGACCTGCCCGCCGCGCGTCTGAGCGTGGATATCCAGCACGATTTCGCGCCGAAATACGCCGTTGTGAAGGGCAAGGAAAAGCTGGTCAGGGAGCTGCAGGACGCCGTGCGCAAAAGCGACAAGGTCTATCTTGCCACCGACCCGGACCGCGAGGGCGAAGCGATTTCCTGGCACCTTGCCACGCTGCTCGGCCTTGATCTGAACGAGGCGAACCGCGTCACGTTCAACGAGATCACCAAAACCGGCGTCAAAAACGGCATGGCCGCGCCGCGCAAGGTCGATCTTGACCTTGTCAACGCGCAGCAGGCAAGACGCATTCTGGACCGTCTGGTGGGCTATAAGCTTTCGCCGTTCGTCTCGCAGAAGATCCGCCGCGGGCTTTCCGCGGGGCGCGTGCAAAGCGTTGCCGTGCGCATGATCTGCGACCGCGAGGAGGAGATCCGCGCGTTCGAGCCGCAGGAATACTGGACGATTGAAGGCAAGTTCGCCGAGGGCAGACGCGTGATCAACGCGCAGTTCCACGGCGACGAAACAGGCAAAATCGAGCTTTCAAACGAAGCCGAGGCCGACGCGGTCCTGCGCCGCATGGAGCCGTATTCGTTCTTTGTCAACTCTGTGAAAAAGGGCACGAAGAAGATCAATCCGCTGCCGCCTTTCATCACGTCCACCATGCAGCAGGAGGGCGCCAAAAAGCTCGGCCTGCGCACGGAGCGCACGATGCAGATTGCGCAGCAGCTCTATGAAGGCATCGAGCTCGGCAAACGCGGCTCCGTCGGTCTCATCACCTACATGCGTACTGATTCCATGCGTGTTTCCGACGAAGCGCGGCACGCCGCCGCGGCGCTGATCGGCGCCATGTACGGCAAGGAATACGTGCCAGACAAGCCTAATTTTTACAAGTCGCGCGCCAACGCGCAGGACGGTCACGAGGCGATCCGCCCGTCGGACGTCAACCTGACGCCGGATGCAATCAGATCGTTTCTGACCGCTGAGCAATATAAGCTGTATGACCTCATCTGGAAGCGTTTCATCGCCTCGCAGATGACCGCTGGTCTGCAAAGCACCGTGAAGCTGGAGGTCAGAGGCTGCAAGCCCGAGGACCCGGCGCATTACGTGGTGTTCTTTGCAAACGGCCACAGCATGCGCTTTGACGGCTGTACGCGCGTCTATGACCTCGGCGAGGGCAAGGACGCCCTGCTGCCGACCGACCTCAAGGCGAACGATCCGCTCAAAACGCGCGACATTACCAAGATGCAGCACTTCACCCAGCCGCCCGCGCGCTACAGCGAACAGTCGCTGATCAAGGCGCTGGAAGAAAACGGCGTCGGACGTCCCAGCACCTACGCGACCATCATTTCGACGATTGTCAAGCGTGAATACGTGCAGCGCAAGAATAAGCAGCTGGTGCCTACGGAGCTCGGCGAAGCAATCTCCCGGCTGCTCAAGGAAACCTTCCCGAAGATCGTGAACACGAAGTTTACGGCGCAGATGGAAACCGGTCTCGACCGCGTGGGCGAGGGCGAAGAGGATTACGTGCAGCTGCTGCACGCGTTCTATGACGATTTTGAGCAGACGCTCAAAAAGGTCAAGGACGACATGAAGGACGTCAAGATTCAGCTGCAGGAGGATCAGACCGATATCCCGTGCGAAAAATGCGGCCGCATGATGGTCGTGAAGGTCGGCCGTTTCGGCAAATTCCTGGCCTGCCCGGGCTATCCCGCCTGCAAGAACACCAAGCCATATATTATGGATACCAGCGCAACCTGCCCGAAATGCGGCGCCAAGGTGATTGAAAAGCGCAGCAAGCGCGGCTATAAGTTCTACGGCTGTGAAAAATGGCCGGAATGCGATTTCGTGACCTGGGACAAACCGACCGGCGAAACCTGCCCGAAATGCGGCAAATCGCTGTTCAAGGGCAAGGGCGGCACGGTCTCCTGCCTGAACGAGGGCTGCGGCTACACGCGCAAGGGAAAAGGCAAAAAAGCAGACTGACGCAAAGGAGAAGGACATGAACGAAGCCATCACGGTCATCGGCGGGGGATTCGCCGGCGTGGAAGCGGCGTGGGCTGCGGCCAACCGCGGCTGCCGCGTGACGCTGGTTGAAATGAAGGGCGTCCGCTTTTCGCCCGCTCACCGCAGCGAAAACCTGTGCGAGCTCGTTTGCTCCAACTCCTTCAAGGCGGCAAGGCTCGCGTCTGCCGCCGGTCTGATGAAAGAAGAGATGCGCCGGATGGGTTCGCTCTGCATTGAAGCGGCCGAGGCCTGTGCGGTGCCCGCTGGCGGCGCGCTCGCCGTGGACCGCGACGCGTTTTCGGGGCTGGTCACCGAAAAGATTCAGTCGCACCCGAATATCACCGTGGTGCGGCAAGAGGCGACGGAGATTCCGCAGACGCCGTGCATCGTGGCCGCCGGTCCGCTGGCCAGCGACGCGATCAGCGAAAGCATCCGCGCGCTCTGCGGCGACGGCTTATCCTTTTTCGATGCGGCCGCGCCGATCGTGACAAAAGACACTCTCGATCCGGAGCATTATTTCACGGCGTCGCGCTATGAGCGCGGCGGTGAGGACGATTACCTCAACTGCCCGATGAACAAAGAGGAGTATGAAGCCTTCTATGAAGCGCTGATTTCCGCCGAAGCCGCGCCGCAGCATACCTTTGACAAGCGAAAAGACGTTTACGAGGGCTGCATGCCGATCGAGGTCATGGCGTCGCGGGGCAAGGATACGATCCGTTACGGCCCGCTGAAACCGGTGGGTCTGCGCGACCCGAAAACCGGGCACCGTCCGTGGGCAGTGCTGCAGCTGCGGCGTGAAACCGCGGACGGACGGCTGCTGAATCTCGTCGGCTTTCAGACCAATCTGAAATTCGGCGAGCAGAAGCGCGTGTTTTCCATGATTCCCGCGCTGCATGACGCGGAGTTCGTGCGCTACGGCGTGATGCACCGCAACACCTTCCTCGATTCTCCGCGGCTGCTGGCAGCGGATTACAGCCTGCGCGCCCGCCGCGACCTGTTCTTTGCCGGGCAGATCACCGGCGTGGAGGGTTACTTGGAATCAGCGCAAAGCGGGCTGCTTGCCGGCGTCAATCTGACGCGCCGCCTGCGCGGACAAGCCCCGCTGGTGCTCCCGGAAACCACAATCATGGGCGCCTTGTCACGCTATATCAGCGACGAGAGCGTGCGGGATTTTCAGCCCATGGGGGCGAACTTCGGCGTTCTGCCGCCGATCGAACCGAAAATCCGCGACAAGAAGCTGCGCTATGAGGCGCTTGCGCTGCGCAGTCTGCGCGATCTTTCGGATTATCTGCAAAAGGAGGGGTTTTATGTTTGAAGCCTTTCAGGATACCATCGGCTACCGCTTTCGGAAGGAAGCGCTGCTGGAAACCGCGTTTACCCATTCGTCCTACAAGAATGAACGCGGGCTGCAGCGGGACTGCAACGAGCGGCTGGAGTTTTTGGGCGACAGCGTGCTCGGCATGATCTCGGCCGACTATTTCTATCATAATCTCAGTCATCTGCCGGAAGGCGAGATGACAAAGCGCCGTGCAGCATGCGTTTGCGAAAAATCGCTTTTCGGCTTTGCGCAGGAAATCGGTCTTGGCAAATACATACTGCTCGGAAAAGGCGAGGAACGCACCGGCGGACGTGAGCGCGCCTCCATTCTGGCTGACGCATTTGAAGCCGTGATTGCCGCCATCTATCTCGACGGCGGCATCGACGCGGCG
>JAEEUW010000068.1 GCA_016290665.1 Clostridiaceae bacterium
CGGTGGTCGCCGTAGCATTAAAAAACTTCCTCAAGCTGTTCACCTTTGTGGTCGGCTCCACCGACGACCAGATCAACAATCTGGTCAACGCCGTTTCCTCGCTGTTCAACGGCATCCATACGACCTATGAATACTCCGCGTTCGAGATCATCAAGATGATCATCGCGGGGCCCGCCAAAGAGGACGCGGAAACCACGTTCGCCGAAGTAGCGGCGCCGATCATGTCCGACATCATTGCGTTTGCCGTGCTGTTCTGCATCATGCTGCTGATCATGCTTGCCGTCGCCGTGCTGGCGGCGCTGGCCAACAGCAAGAAAAAACGCCTGGCGGTCATCCTGACCTGCGCCGGCGGCCTGGTCGTCTCGCTCGCCAGCATCATCGTCAGCAACAGCGCGTTTACCAAGATTATCAACGGAGACGTCAATCTGACGGAGCTGGTCAATCTGGTCAGCGACAACGTACTGGCCACGCTTGCCACGGCCATTGTGTCCGTCACCAGCGCCACGCTGTCGGCCGGCTTCTACGCCGTGTTCGGTATCTTCCTGCTCATCATCATCTGGACGATCTTTTCTAATTTCCTCATCAAGAACCCGATCCAGAAGAGCAAGGCTTATAAGCGCAAGAACGTCAAGCGCACGGTCATCAAGCCGGAAAAGAAAGCGTAAAACGCTTGAAACGAAGAACCGCCGACCCCAAAGGGGATCGGCGGTTCTTCGTTTCTCAAAGTCAGACGTTAAACAGGAAGTGGACGATGTCTCCGTCCTTCATCACATAATCCTTGCCTTCCGATCTTACAAGGCCCTTGTCGCGCGCGGCGGCCAGGGACCCGCAGGCCATCAAGTTGTCGAACGTGACGATTTCGGCACGGATGAAGCCGCGCTCAAAGTCGGAATGGATCTTGCCGGCGGCCTGCGGCGCCTTGGTGCCCTTTTTGATCGTCCAGGCGCGCACCTCGGGCGTGCCCGCGGTGAGGTAGGAGATGAGGCCCAGCAGGTGATAGCTGCGCTGGATCAGCAGGTCCAGGCCGCCCTGCTTCACACCGAGATCGGCAAGGAACATTTCGCGGTCCTCCTTGGAAAGCGAGGAGATCTCGGCTTCCAGTCCCGCGCAGATCGGCAGCACCTCGCTGCCCTCGGCCTCGGCGATCGCGCAGACGGCCTGATACTGCTCGTTGCCGTCGATGCCGGCCGTGAAATCCTCTTCGCTCATGTTGCACGCGTAGATGACCGGCTTGCTCGTGAGGAGCGTGGCTTCGTCGAGCCAGACCTGTTCGGTCTCATTGCAGTCCACCACGCGGGCGGGCTGTTCGTTTTCCAGCGTTTCCTTCACGCGGCGGAAGAACGCCACCTGCGCGGCCAACGCTTTGTCGCCCTTCATGGCTTTGCTTGCGCGGTCGATCCGGCGGTCGATCAGCTCCAGGTCGGAGAGGATCAGCTCCAGATTGATCGTTTCAATATCGCGCTTCGCGTCGATACTGCCGTCCACGTGAATGATGTCGTCGTTTTCAAAGCAGCGCACCACGTGCACAATGGCGTCCACTTCGCGGATGTGCGAAAGGAACTTGTTGCCCAGACCCTCGCCCTTGCTCGCGCCTTTGACAAGGCCGGCAATATCGACAAACTCGATCGTGGCGGGCGTTCTCTTTTTGGGGTGATACATCTCGCACAGTGCGTCGATGCGCGGGTCGGGCACGTCCACCATGCCGACGTTCGGCTCAATGGTGCAGAAAGCATAGTTGGCGCTTTGGGCGCCGGCGTTTGTAATTGCGTTGAACAGGGTACTTTTGCCGACGTTCGGCAGACCCACGATTCCAAGTTTCATAACAAGTGCCTTCCTTTATTTTGTTGCTTCTTCCAGCGCCTGCGCAAGATCGGCAATGATGTCGCCGGCGTCTTCCAGACCGACCGACAGACGGATCAGATCTTCCTTGACGCCCGCCTCTTCCAGCTGTTCGCTTGTCAGCTGGCGGTGGGTGGTGGAAGCCGGGTGCAGCACGCAGGTGCGGCAGTCCGCCACGTGGGTCACAATGTTGCAAAGCCGCAGCGCGTCCATGAACCGGGTGGCCGCTTCTCTGCCGCCCTTCACGCCGAAGGAGATGACGCCGGACGTGCCGTTTGGCATATATTTCTGCGCTTTTTCATATTCGCTGTCGCCGGGCAGGCCGGGGAAGGAGACCCACGAAACCTTGTCGCTCCCCTGCAGGAATTCGGCCACCTTCTGCGCGTTTTCGCAGTGCTGACGCATCCGCAGCGGCAGCGTTTCCAGCCCGAGGTTGAGCAAAAACGCGTTGTGCGGCGACGGGATGGAGCCGAGGTCGCGCATCAGCTGGGTCACGCACTTCGTGATGAACGCGGCCTTGCCGAAGGTTTCGGTATAGACGACGCCGTGATAGGACTCGTCCGGCGTGGTGAGGCCGGGGAACTTGTCGTTCTGCGTCCAGTCGAAGCTGCCGGAATCAACCACAACGCCGCCCACCTGCGTGGCGTGGCCGTCCATATACTTGGTGGTGGAATGCACCACGATGTCGGCGCCGAACTCGAACGGGCGGCAGTTGACCGGCGTGGGGAAGGTGTTGTCCACAATCAGGGGTACGCCGTGGCGGTGGGCCGCGGCGGCGAACTTTTCAATGTCGAGCACGTTCAGCGACGGGTTCGACAGCGTTTCGCCGAACACGCATTTTGTCTTTTCGCAGAACGCTTCTTCCAGCTCGTCGTCGGTGCAGTCGGGCGAGACGAAGGTAAAGTCGATGCCCATGCGGCGCAGCGTGACGTTGAACAGGTTGAACGTGCCGCCGTAGATGGCGGTGGAGGCGACCACGTGGTCCCCCGCCGCGCAAAGGTTCAGCACGGCAAAGAGGTTCGCCGCCTGACCGGAGGCGGTCAGCACGGCCGCGGCGCCGCCTTCGAGGTCGGCGATTTTGGCGGCCACGGCGTCGTTGGTCGGGTTGGCAAGGCGGGTATAGAAATAGCCGCTGTCTTCCAGATCGAACATCTTGCCCATGGCGTCGCTGCTCTGATATTTGAAGGTCGTGCTCTGCACGATGGGGATTGCGATGGGTTCCTTGTTGCCGGGCGTATAGCCGGAATGGACACACTTGGTTTCGATTTTGTAATCGGACATGTTTTCGCCCCGTTTCTCAGTTTATTTCGTCAGGCATACAGCGGATAGGCGTCGCACAGCGCGTCCACTTCCGCCCGGATATACGCTTTCTTTGCTTCAAAGTCGGTGGCCGCCAGCGCAATCAGCGAAGCGATCTTGTCCATATCCGCTTCGTTCATGCCGCGCGTGGTGAGCGCCGCCGTGCCGAGCCGCAGGCCGGACGTGACGAACGGCTTTTCGGGGTCGTTCGGAATCGCGTTCTTGTTGGTGGTGATGCCCACCTCGTCCAGCCGGTGCTCCAGCTCCTTGCCGGTCAGGCCGACCGAGCGCAGATCCAGCAGGCACAGATGGTTGTCGGTGCCGCCGGAAACGAGGTCGATGCCGCGGCGGACAAGGCCGTTCGCCAGCGCCTTGCAGTTCTTGACGATCTGTTCGCCGTAGGCCTTGAACGAGGGCTGCAGCGCTTCGCCGAAGCAGACCGCCTTTGCGGCGACGATGTGCATCAGCGGGCCGCCCTGGTTGCCCGGGAAGATGGCCTTGTTGATCGCGGGGCCGTATTCGGCTTTGGCAAGGATCAGGCCGCCGCGCGGGCCGCGCAGCGTTTTGTGGGTCGTGGTGGTCACGATGTCGGCATAGGGCACGGGGTTCATGTGGACGCCCGCCACAACCAGACCGGCGATGTGCGCCATATCCACGAGGAAGAGGGCGCCGACCTCCTTTGCAATCTCGCCGAGGCGTTTGAAGTCGATCTCTCTGGGATAGGCGGATGCGCCCGCCACGATCATCTTCGGCTGTTCGCGCAGCGCAAGGGCGCGGATGGCGTCGTAATCGAGGTAGCCGTTCTCGTCCACGCCGTAGGGGATGAAGTGATAGATCTTGCCGCTGGCGTTGACCTTGGCGCCGTGGGTCAGGTGGCCGCCCTCCGCAAGCGACATGCCCAGCACGGTGTCGCCCGGCTGCAGCACGGCGGCATAGGCCGCCAGATTCGCCTGCGAGCCGGAATGCGGCTGCACGTTGGCGTATTCGGCGCCGAAGAGCTTTTTGGCGCGCTCGATGGCGATGTTTTCCACGATATCCACGTATTCGCAGCCGCCGTAGTAGCGCTTGCCTGGATAGCCCTCGGCGTACTTGTTGGTCAGCACGCTGCCCATGGCCGCCATGACGGCGGGAGAAACAATGTTTTCGGAAGCGATCAGCTCCAGCTTATGCTGCTGACGCCGCAGCTCCAGCGCCGTGGCCTCGGCAATTTCGGGGTCGGCGTCTTTGAGGTAGCCGATGACGTCAATCAGGTCGTTGTACATATGAAATCCAATCCTTTCATTCACTTCATTCGGAATTGCCGAAATCGGCCTCAGCCGATTCTGTCCACGCCCATCATCGAACGCAGAACTTCGGGCACGGTTACGCTGCCGTCGGCATTCTGGTAATTTTCGAGAATTGCGGCGACCGTGCGGCCGATGGCGACGCCGGAGCCGTTGAGGGTGTGCACGAGCTTCGCCTTGTCGGCCGGGCCGTCCTTATAGCGGATGGACGCGCGGCGCGCCTGGAAGTCTTCGAAATCGGAACAGGAGGAGATTTCCACGTAGCGGCCGTAGGACGGCATCCAGACCTCGATGTCGTAGGTCTTGGCGGAAGAGAAGCCGATGTCGCCGGTGGAGAGCGCCACCACGCGGTAGGGCAGGCCGAGCAGCTGCAGCACGCGCTCGGCGTCGTTCGTCAGCTTTTCCAGCTCGGCGTAGCTTTCTTCGGGCTTTGTGAACTTGACCAGCTCCACCTTGTTGAACTGGTGCTGGCGGATCAGACCGCGCGTGTCGCGGCCGGCGGAACCGGCTTCGGCGCGGAAGCACGCGGAATAGGCGCAGTAGCAGATCGGAAGCTTGCTGCCGTCAAGAATCTCGTCGCGGTGCATGTTGGTCACGGGCACCTCGGCGGTCGGGATCAGGAAATAGTCGTTCGTCAGCTTGAACGCGTCCTCTTCAAACTTCGGCAGCTGGCCGGTGCCCGTCATCGAGGCGCGGTTGACCATGAACGGCGGGAAGATTTCGGTATAGCCGTGGGCCGTGTGCGTATTGAGGAAGAAGTTGATGACCGAGCGCTCCAGCCGGGCGCCGAGGCCTTTATAGAAATGGAAGCGCGCGCCGGTCACCTTGGCGGCGGTCTCCGGGTCCAGAATGCCGAGGTCGGCGCCGAGGTCCCAGTGGGCCTTGGCGTCAAAATCGAACTGCCGCGGCTCGCCCCAGCGGCGGATCTCCACGTTTTCACTGTCGTCTTTGCCGATCGGCGTGGTGTCGCTCGGCACGTTGGGGATTTCCAGCAGCAGCTGACGCTGCTTCGCTTCCAGCGCGTTCAGCTCGTCTTCGTCGGCCTTGATGGCTTCCTTGACCTTGTTCATTTTCTGCATGATCTCGCTGATATCGCCGCCGCTCTTTTTGATCTGCGGAATCAGCTTGCTGGCGCTGTTCTGCTCGGCTTTGAGCGCGTCGCGCTTAGACGCCAGCTCGCGGCGCTTCTGGTCGATGGCGATGATCTCGTCCACAACGGCGTCCATGTCCTTGTTGCGCGTTTTCATGGCGCGCTTGACGCGGTCGGGATCTTCACGGATCAGTCGGATGTCTAACATAGTAAATCGATCTCCTTCGATGTTATTTATCTGTCAAATAATTGCAGCAGTTTGCCGAGGTCCTCTTTGCCGAAGAACTCGATCTCCACGGTGCCCTTGCCGCCGGAGGACAAAAACACCTTGGCCGTGCGGCCCAGCGCTTCGCTGAACGCGAGCTCCGCTTCGTCATAGAAGGTGTCGCGCTTTTTCACGCGCTTTTCCCGCCGGGGCTTGTCCTGCAGCGACAGGCGGACGAGCCGCTCGGTTTCGCGCACGGAAAGGCCCTTGGCGGCCACCTGCTTTGCCAGCGGTTCAATCATTTCGCTTTGCGGCAGCCCGAGCAGGGCGCGGGCGTGGCCGGCGGAAAGCGCGCCGCTTTCCACCATGGCGATCACGCTTTCCGGCAGGGAAAGCAGCCGCATGGCGTTGGCCACGGCGGGGCGCGATTTGCCGACCCGGGACGCCGCCTGCTCCTGCGTGAGGGCGTAGGTCTCCATCAAAAGCTGAAAACCGCGGGCTTCTTCAATCGGGTTCAGGTCTTCGCGCTGCAGGTTCTCGACCAGCGCAAGCTCCATCGCCTCGCTGTCGCTCATTTCGCGGATCACCACCGGCACCTCGGTGAGCCCCGCCATCCGGCTGGCACGCCAGCGGCGTTCGCCGGCAATCAGCTGATAGCTGCCGTCAGTCAGGGGGCGCACCAGCAGCGGCTGAATCACGCCGTGCTCGGCAATGCTCTGCGCCAGCTCCGAAAGCGCCTGTTCGTCAAAGGTTTTGCGCGGCTGGGCGCGGTTCGGTTCAATCTCGTTGATGCCGAGCTTGACGGCACCGCCCGTGCTCTCGTCGATCGCATTGTCGAAAAAGAGGGCGTCGAGCCCTTTGCCCAGGCCGTTTTTCTTTTTGGGAGCCATCTTTCCACCTCCGGGTTTTTGGGGAATCGTTCAAATGCAATTCGGAATTAAACTTTACTTCCCGTTCTTCTTCAAAAACTCCGCCGCCAGCGCGTCATAGGCCTGCGCGCCGCGCGAGGATTTGTCGTAATACCAGACCGGCTGGCCGAACGACGGCGCTTCGGAAAGGCGCACGTTGCGCGGAATCACTGTGGCATAGACCTTCTGGGGGAAGAAGCGCTTGACCTCCTGCACCACCTGCTGGGTCAGATTGAGCCGGCCGTCATACATCGTCAGCAGCACGCCCTCCAGCTCGAGCAGGCCGTTGTAGCGCCGCTTGACCTGGCGGATCGTCCCCATCAGCTGCGACAGGCCCTCCAGCGCGTAATACTCGCACTGGATCGGCACGAGCACCGTATCGACGGCGCACAGCGCGTTGAGCGTAATCAGGCCCAGCGAGGGCGGGCAATCGAGAAAGATGAAGTCGTAGTCCTGCTTCAGCGGCGCCAGCGCCCGGCGGATCCGTGATTCCCGGTTGTCGAGCATGGACAGCTCCAGCTCGGCGCCGGCCAGGTTGATGTTCGCCGGCAGCAGATCGAGGTTCCGGAACGCCGTGTGCAGCAGGATGTCCCCGGCCGGAACGGAGCCGATGATCATGTCGTAGGTCGACCGCTGCACGCTCCGCTTGTTGACGCCCAGACCGCTTGTGGCGTTGCCCTGGGGGTCGATATCGCAAAGCAGCACCCGGTAACCGTGCGCGCCCACGCAGGCGGCCAGATTGACCGCGCTTGTGGTTTTGCCCACGCCGCCCTTCTGGTTGACAACCGCGATTGTTCTGCCCATGAGATCATCCTTTCTCTGAAAATGAACTGATAAAGTATACCATAAAAAGCAAAGAATGAAAAGGGCTTGCCGAAAATTTTTCAAAAACTTCTGTTTTTCTTTCGTTTTTTGAAATTTCGTGAAGAAATTTTATGGAAACGCTTGCAATCCTGCGGAATTCAAGGTATACTGATATGGTAATTTAATATAGAGGAAACTTGCCCTTTTTTGGAGAGATTCAGCAACCGGCTGAAAAAGAGGGGAACTTGAGAAAGAGAGGAACTCAAAGTGACAGCGGATCTACATTGCCACACAAAATTATCCGACGGCGCACTTGGCATCGACGACCTGCTTGTTCTTGCGAAGCGCAGCGGCATCACGACGCTTGCGATTACGGATCACGACTGCCTGGCCGGCACCATCCGCGCAAAGATCATCGGCGAACGCTACGGCATCACGGTCATCCCGGCCGTGGAGCTTTCGTGCACCGACCAGAAGCGCGGCGGCAGAGCGCATATGCTTTGCTATTTTCCCGACAAGCCGGAGCGGCTGGAGGGCCTTTGCCGGCGCAACTCCGTGACGCGCAAAAACGCGAGCAAAATGATGGCGCTCAAAGTGGCGCAGCGCTACCCGATCACGCCGGATTTCATTGTGAAGTGCGCTTCGGGCTCCACCAACCTCTATAAGCAACACATCATGCGCGCGCTGATGGAGGCCGGCTACACCACCACGATCTTCGGCGAGCTGTTTGACAAGCTGTTCAAAAAGTCTTCGCCCGAAAACGTGCTGGTCGACGCGGTCTACGCCTCGCCCGAGGAAACGCTCGAGGAGATTCACGCTGCGGGCGGCATCGCCGTGCTGGCGCACCCGGGAATGTATGACAATTTCGAACTGCTGGAGGAGCTGATTCCTCTCGGTCTGGACGGCGTGGAGGTCTGGCACCCCATGAACACGCCCGAGCAGCAGGAGCAGCTCAAGAAGCTTGCCAAAAAGAACAAGCTGGTCATGACCGGCGGCAGCGACTTCCACGGCGCCTACAACGTTGAGCCGCTTCGTCTGGGCGATTACGGGCCCGACGACGACGCGCTGGCCGCGCTACTGAGCTACAAGGCAAAGCTGCGCCGCAGGCAAAAGAAGCTGGAGGCCGCGGCCGCAGGCAAATAACGAAGAAAAGGATGGCGGTTCTATGCCAGACAACGATGTCAAGATCTATATGAGCAAGGCGCAGCGCCTCGGCGTGCAGGTCAACCTCTCGTCCGACTTTGAGGCGATCAACCAAAACCGCGCCAACGGCAATCTGCAGAAGGCCCACGCGCTGGGCAAACGGCTCGCCACGCTGACCCCCTCGTTCGATTCCGACGGCCTGCGGGTCAACCTCAAGGACGTGCTGCCGCAGAAATATCTTTCGCAGGACATCCTCTATCAGATCAAGGTGCTGCTCGTGTTCGAGGCGGAGGCGTTCCTGCAGCTCGAGATTCCGCAGAACGCGCTGGCCACCACCGCGATCAACGCCCTGCACGACGCGCTGCGCGAAAACGCGCCGGCGTTCCACAAGAACATCAGCGACGGCGCGGCGTTCTCGTTCTATTATCTCGCGGTCAAAAAGGGCGGCGACGTGTCGCAGCGGATCGGCGAAGCCTTCGCGATGCTTTGCAGCGTGAAAAACAAAGAGGGCTTCATCGAAGCCGGCAAAACGGTCTGGAACCTGGCGGCCGACATCATTGAAAACGAGATCAAAAAAGCGGATTTCGTTCTGGCATAACATTACGGACAACGAACAGCGGACAGTTCATGTTCGCTGTTTTCTGACACAGCAGAAATTCACGCGCAGGAAGGAAAGGGTTCTGAATGAAAATCAAAGACATTATCGAAATTCTGGACGCGGAGATCATGTGCCGCGACGATCTTCTGGAGCAGGAGCTGCACACCGCGTGCGGCAGCGACATGATGAGCGACGTGCTCGCGTTTGTGAAGGAACAGGCCGTGCTGCTGACCGGCCTTGTGAATCCGCAGGTCGTGCGCACCGCGGAGATGATGGACATGCACTGCATCGTGTTTGTGCGCGGCAAACGGCCCAGACTCGACATGATCGAGCTGGCGGAGGACCGCGACATGGTCATGCTCTGCACCGGTCTTGAAATGTTCACCGCCTGCGGAAAGCTGTATGAGGCCGGCCTGAGAGGAGGCAGCGGCAAATAATGGAGTCCATCAAGCTGCATTACGACGTTTCCGGCGTTGATTTCACGCGCGCGGGCGCCGCTTCGGGCGACGTGAAGCGCGTGCTCAAGCAGCTGGGCGTCTCCCCTGTCACCACGCGCAACGTGGCCGTGGCCATGTATGAGGCCGAGATCAACATGGTGATCCACGCCGGCGGCGGCGAGATCGACGTGGAGATCACGGAAGACGCGATCCGCATGGTGCTGCAGGACCACGGTCCGGGCATCGAAAACGTGGAGCTCGCCATGAAGGAGGGCTATTCCACCGCCCCCGACAACATCCGCTCGCTGGGCTTCGGCGCCGGCATGGGTCTGCCGAACATCAAGAAGTATTCCGACGAATTCCGGCTTGAGACCGAGCTGGGGGTCGGGACGACGCTGTATCTGACGGTGTATATGAAATGAAAAGGGAACAGGGGACAGGGAACAGGGAACAGGGTGAAATAATGGCGGTAAACGATTTTAAAGATTTGGTCGTTTGGAAAAAATCTATGGAACTTGCAAAAGGAATCTATGGATTGGTTAAATACTTTCCAAAAGAGGAAACCTATGGCCTCTCCGATCAGATGCGGCGCGCTGCAGTTTCGATTCCGTCGAACATTGCGGAAGGCCATGCACGCCAGACAACAAAAGACTACATCCGCTTTCTTTATATTGCGCGCGGTTCCAGAGCGGAACTTGAAACCCAGCTCTTGCTCGCAAAAGACTTGGGTTATTTTCAAGCAGTATCCGAGCAGGATCTTGATTCTCTCCTGGCCTTAACAGATGAAATCGGAAGAATGCTGTTTTCGATTATCACAAAGCTGACCTCTGAATCCTGATCCCTGTCCCCTGTCCCCTGTCCCCTGTCCCCTGTTTCAAAGGAGCTTTGCTTTTATGGAAAACATCTACCATTCCGTGCGGCTGGACGACGAAAAGTGCCAGGGCTGCACCAACTGCATCAAACGCTGCCCCACCCAGGCGATCCGCGTGCGGGGCAAGAAGGCGTATATCATCTCCGACCGCTGCATCGACTGCGGCGAATGCATCCGCGTATGCCCGCATCACGCGAAATACGCCACGACCGACCATTTCAACGAGATTCTCAAATTCAAATACCGTATCGCGCTGCCGGCGCCCTCGCTCTACGGCCAGTTCAACAATCTCGACAACGTGGACTATGTGCTGACCGGTCTCAGAAAGATGGGCTTCGACGACGTGGTTGAGGTTTCCAAGGGCGCGGAATTCGTCAGCGACGCCACGCGCAAAATGCTGGAGCTCGGCGTGCTCAAAAAGCCCGTCATCTCCTCGGCGTGCCCGGCGGTGCTGCGGCTGATCCGCACCCGGTTTCCGAACCTGATCGGCAACATTCTGCCGCTGCTGACGCCGATGGACTTCACGGCCCGGCTGGCGCGCGAGCAGGCCAAGCAGAAGACCGGCCTTTCCGACGAAGAGATCGGCGTGTTCTTCATCTCCCCCTGCCCCGCCAAGCAGACCGCGATCAAGAATCCCCTGTGCTATGACGAGCAGTCGATCAACGGCGCCTTCGCCATCAAGGATATTTACCCCGTGCTGCTGCAGACGATGGACAAGCTGCAGCCGGACGAGCTGGAGCCGCTCAACGATTCCGGCATCATCGGCGTGGGCTGGGCCAGCAGCGGCGGCGAAGCCGCGGGTCTGCTCAAGGAGCGGTATCTGGCCGCAGACGGGATCGAAAACATCATCAACGTGCTCGAGGAGCTGGAAGACGAAAAGCTCAACGACCTTGATTTCATCGAGCTCAACTGCTGCACCGGCGGCTGCGTCGGCGGCGTGCTGACTGTGGAAAACCCCTACGTCGCCAAGGCGCGGATCCAGCGCCTGCGCAAGTTCATGCCCGTGTCGTGCAACAGTCTGCCCGAGGCGTTCAATCTGGACGCGCTCGGCTGGACCAAGGAGGTGCGCCCCTCGCCCGCCATGAAGCTGGCCGACAACGTGCTCAAGGCCATGCGGCTGATGACCGAGCTCAAGGAGATCGAACAGTCGCTGCCGGGGCTCGACTGCGGCATCTGCGGCGCGCCCTCGTGCCGCGCGCTGGCCGACGATATCGTGCGCGGCTACGCCGAAAAGAGCGACTGCGTGTTTTCGGCGCTGCGCGGCAGGGACGGCGACGACGGCTGGCTGCCGGCGCCCTTCCGCGCCGACGTGCACCCGCGCCCGCCCGCCACGGACGATTACGCCCACGACTTTGAGCGTGCATTCCTGCACCAGAAAGAAAACGAACCGCCAAAGGAGTAACGCCATGACCGTACAGACTCTTTGCAACAGCTTCGGCTGGACGATCCTGACCGAAGGCGACCTCAGCCGCGCCGTCACGGGCTGCTATTGCGGCGACCTGCTTTCGTGGGTCATGGGCAAGGCGCAGGAGGGCGACTGCTGGCTGACCGTGATGGGCAACGTCAACGCCGTGGCCGTGGCCGTGCTGACCGACTGCGCCTGCATCGTGCTGACCGAGCACGCCGCGCTGGACGAGGAGGCGAAAGCCCGCGCCGAACAGCAGGGCGTCACGATTCTGACCACGGAGCAGAACGCCTATCAGGCCGCCGCGGCGCTCAGCAAGGTGCTTTGACGTGAAGCTGTATTACGACCTCCACATCCACTCGTGCCTGTCGCCCTGCGGCGACAACGAGATGACGCCGTTTAATCTGGTCAACACGGCCAAGGTCTTCGGCTATGACCTGATTGCGCTGACGGATCACAACAGCTGCCGCAACTGCCGCGCCGCCATGGAGGCCGGCGAGGCCGCCGGCCTCACCGTGGTGCCCGGCATGGAGCTTTGCACGAGCGAAGAGATCCACATGGTCTGCCTGTTCCCCGACGCAGACCGCGCCGAAGCGTTCGGCGCGCTGGTGCGCGGCAACATTCCGCCGGTGAAAAACCGGCCCGAGATCTTCGGCGACCAGCTGGTGATGGACAGCGCCGACACGGTGCTCGGCAAGGAGGAGCTACTGCTCAACACGGCCAGCTTTTTCAGCGTTGACGAGGTGCCCGCGCTGGTGCGGCAATACGGCGGCGCGTGCTTTCCGGCGCACATCGACCGCCATTCCTACAGCATTCTTTCGGCGCTGGGCGATTTCAGCGACACGCTGGACGTCGCCGCGTTCGAACTGACGATGCAGGCGGACGAGGCACACTACCGCGACGCCTATCCGGCAACGCGCAACAAGCTTCTGCTGCGCGATTCCGACGCGCATTATCTGGAAAACATGCTTTTGCCCTCGCAGACGATCGACCTGCCCGAGAACACGGCGCAGGCGCTGATCGACCGCCTTTCCCCGCAGGAGAAGCAGCCATGACAACCTGGATCGTTTCCTTTCTGACGGCGCAGATGATACCGGTCACGTTTCTCGCGTTCGGCTATTACTATAAAAACCATGTGCCGAAAACGATGAAAAGCGGCTACCGCACCCGCCGTTCGACCCGCAGCCGCGAAACGTGGGTCTATGCCCACCGGCTGCTCGGCAGGCTGTTCCGGCCCCTGGGCTGGGTCACGCTGCCCCTGAGCTTTTTCGGCATGTTCGCCGTGCTGATCCATAACGAGCCCGCACTGGAAACGGCGAGCGGCGTGTTCTGTCTCGTGCAGGCGGCGGCGCTGCTTGGCGTCCTGATCGCGGTTGAGCGCGCCCTCAGGAAAAACTTTGACGAAACCGGCTATCCGAACGACGCCGAGATCTACGCGCAATGCCGCGAAGACGAAGCAGAAAACGACCCGCGCGGCTGAACGCGCTTTTGAAAGGATGATTCTTGTGTCATACGCTGAAACCGCGCGCGACCTGTTCATGGACGGCTACGGCTGCGCCCAGGCGGTGTTCACCGCGTTCGCGCCCCTTTTGGGGCTGGAACAGGACGCGGCGCTGAAACTTTCGATGGGCCTCGGCGGCGGCGTGGGCCGCATGCGCGAGGTCTGCGGCACCGTGAGCGGCGCGGCGATGGTGCTCGGCGCGCTCTACGGCGGCGAAGACAGCCGCGACAAGCCGACCGCCTACGGCAAGGTGCGCGCGTTTGCCGACGCATTCCGCGCACAGTACGGCTCCATTGTCTGCCGCGAGCTGCTGCAAAAGCGCAAGGATGAAAAAGAAAGCGCCGTGCCGCAGCCGCGCGACGCGCAGTTTTACGCCACCCGCCCGTGCGCAAGGCTGGTCTTTGACGCGGCGGGCATCGTGGAGACGATGCTGCGCGAAGACGGAATCATTGAGAATTGAGAATGGAGAATGGTTGACAAGCCGGATCGTTTCGGGTATACTATGATTCGTTGCGAGACAGCACATTTCGGGGTGTGGCGCAGTTGGCAGCGCGCCATTTCGGGCACCGCAAGGGGGCGAGCAAAGCAAGCTGTTCAAGGGAAATGTAATGTTCTTTTTTTCACATATCCATATTTCGGGGTGTAGCGCAGTTGGTAGCGCGCTTGCTTTGGGAGCAAGATGC
>JAEEUW010000146.1 GCA_016290665.1 Clostridiaceae bacterium
CCCAAAATGCACGAAAAACCGCCTTTTGCCGTGGTAGACAAAAGACGGTTCTTTCATGGCCCGCCCGGAGGGATTCGAACCCCCGATCTTCAGAATCGGAATCTGCTGCGTTATCCAACTGCGCCACGAGCGGGTATAGCGGCGGCGTTTTGCCGCCTGTTGTTATTTGCTGATTGCACGTTCCAGCCAGATGCGGCCGATGTCCATGGCGGCATAGAGGCCCTTTTTTTCGGTCTTCTGCGCAATGCGGTCATGCGGACGGATGTTGGGGTCGGTGTTGATCAGCTGCACCGAAACCTTGTCGGCCACGGCGACGCCCTGCACGTCCTTCGTGCTGAGAATCTGCAGCATGAGCACGTGGGAATCGCTCATGTTGCCGTAATAGATCGTGTTGCCCTTGCGGACCAGCGGACGATCCTTATACATCAAAAATGCGTTTTTCTTGGTAGCCATTTGCGTCTCCTCTTCAGCCGATCAGATAGTTGCGCACCATTTCCTGCAGCAGCTCGTCGCGGTCGATGCGGCGGATCAGGCTGCGGGCGTTGTTGTGCGTGGTGATATAGGTGGGGTCTTCCGAGAGCAGATAGCCGACGATCTGATTGATGGGATTATACCCCTTTTCCTTCAGCGCGCCGTAGACGGCGTTCATGACCTGCCGCATCTCGTTGGAAGAATCCTGATTGAGAGAAAACGGGATTGTCTTATCCATTTGTCAAGCCTCCGTTCACTTATGTTTCAAATTATCGATTTATTATACATCATGCGGCGCAAGAAAACAATGGGTATTTGAAAAATAAATGAAAAATTTTACCGCTCTCACACGCCTGCCGTTTTGCGGAACGCATAGTTGCCGTAGACCCAGGCGCTGTCGCCGTTTTCGTCGCAGTCAAACACCCAGCGCCCGTTTTCAACCGTAAGGCGGTAGGACGCGCGCTGCGAAAGATAGAGCCCGCCCCGGAGCGCAAGGAACTCTTCCAGACAAAGGCCGGAGTTTTTGATTTCCTCCGCCCACGGCGTTCCGACGTAGCGCCAGTGCCAGGGCTCGGGAATGATGCCTGTGATCGGCTGCTTTTCGGCCGTGTAGCGTTCGATGAAGCCGTATTCGTGCGCGTGCTGCTTGAGCCAGCGGTATTCCTTCGTCTGGGCGAACCACTGCCCGGTGCCCCTGATATCGGCGGCAAAGCCGAGCTGGTGCTCGCTGGTCCCGGGATAGAGAATCTGGTCGGCCGTGATCTGCGCCGCGCGCTCTGCGGAATAGCCGGAGGCACGCAGCTGGTTTTGAAAGTTCCGGAACAGCATGTTCTGATAATCATAGGACCGGTAGGTGGAATACGGCGTCAGCGTACAGCCGTCCCGCTTTGCCGCCTGATACATCGCCTCATAGTGCGGGGTCACGCGGTAATCCAGCACGTAGCCGTACTGCAGAATCTGCGTGGTTTCGGGCGCAAAGCCCTGCGGCAGCTCGCGCTGCTTGTTGACCAGCGTCAGGTTCCAGTCCTCCTCGGTCAGGTTGACGATGATGCGGCCGGTCGCTTTGTTTTTGCGCTGCTTTTGCTTCGGCGCGCCGAGGCAGGCCGCAAAGGTGTTCTTTTCCTGATTGAGATCGGGTCTTCGCAGCAGCGCGTCAAAGGTCGCCCCGGTGCTGTTCTGCACCGGCTTTCCGACAGACGTCTGATCCAGCACCAGATAGGAGGGGTCGCTGTTTTTGCCCTCGATCAGATAGAGCTTTCCGTTATCATCGCAGTAATGCGTATCCACAAAGTCTTCCACCAGGTCGCGCGAGAAAAAGCGGAAAAGATACTTTTTCAGCTTTGCCGTGGAGCGGATCGACCCGCGGTTGACTTCATAGAACCGACAGGTTTCAAGGCCCTCGTCGGTCTCAACCGTCCGAAGAATAGATGCGGCGTTTTTGCACCGCGGCATGGACGTATCGAAATAGTTATGCGCCGCTGTCAGGGCCTCGTTCAGTTTCTTTTTCAAGAAGCCGGCGGTCAGCGCGGTTGCGCCGACAACCGATTCAAACGGCCCGTAGACATAGCCGTCGGGCGTCCGCGTAAACGGGCGCAGCTTGTAATAATAGATCTGATTCGCGCGAAGACCGCCGTCGCGGAAGAACGACCGGTCGCGCACCGCGGCGATCTTTTCATAGCTGCCGCGTTTGCCGGTCTCGCTGCGGAAGATCTGCATGCCGTCCGCATAGAGGGGCGGATCCCAGGTGAGCAGAATTGCGGTTTTTTTGCCCTCGTTCGTCGCCGTGAGCGGCGCGCGGGCTGCGGGCGGTGAAGCCGGCTGCGCGGCAAACGCGGCAAACGCCGCGCCGAAAAGCAGCAGACAAGCCAAAAGAAAAGAGAGCAGACGTCGTTTCATAACAGCCTCCGGATAGTTCGTGATTCTATTATAATCGTTCTGCTGAGAATTGCAAGACTCGGCGCGCACAAAAGCGGTTTCTTCGGGAAAAGAATTTCAAAAAAAGCCGCAAAGTGCTTGACAATACCCTGCCGTTTCGCTATAATAATCAAAGTCACAAACACCTTTGCGGGTGTAGTTCAATGGCAGAACCCCAGCCTTCCAAGCTGGTCGTGTGGGTTCGATTCCCATCACCCGCTCCAAACAATGCATGCGGTTTGAGCTGAGCGGGATAGAGCAACTGCCTTCTAAGCAGTAGGCCGGGGGTTCGAGTCCCTCAAACCGCGCCAAATATATGGTGGGTATAGCT
>JAEEUW010000147.1 GCA_016290665.1 Clostridiaceae bacterium
CGTGGAGGAAGCGGAATTGCTTGCCACTCTGCCGGATTTCAAGGGGTATATCCATGACGTGGGGGGGCCGACAGCCAACTTCCGGGGGCCTTCCTGCGAGAAACAGATAGCGAACGGTGTCTGCCCGAACAGGCGCTGCCTCTTTCCGAAGCCCTGCCCGAACCTGATCGCGGACCATCGGGAATATACCGAACTGCTCCGCCGGATCGAGGCGGTGAAAGGCGTGAAGAAGGTCTTTATCCGGAGCGGTATCCGTTTCGACTATCTGATGGCGGATCCGGACGACTCGTTCTTTAGAAAACTGGTGAAGGATCATGTCAGCGGACAGCTGAAGGTGGCGCCGGAACACTGTTCGCCGAACGTACTCGCCCATATGGGAAAACCGGATGTCAAGGTATACGACCGGTTCCGGGAAAAATTCTTCCGGCTCTGTGAGGCTTGCGGGAAGGAACAGTATCTCGTGCCGTACCTGATGTCGTCCCACCCGGGCAGCACGCTCAAGGACGCGGTCGAGCTGGCGCTGTTCCTCAAAAAGCGTCACATCCGTCCCGAGCAGGTGCAGGATTTCTATCCCACGCCGGGCACGATCTCGACCTGTATGTTCTACACAGGTCTGGACCCGTACACGATGGAGCCGGTCTATGTGGCAAAGTCGCCGCAGGAAAAGGCGATGCAGCGCGCGCTGCTGCAGTACTATCTGCCGCAGAACCACGATCTCGTGGAGCAGGCGCTGCGCCGCGCCGGGCGCTACGACCTGATCGGCACCGGACCGCAGTGTCTGGTCCGCCCGTCAAAACGCCCGCCGCAAGGGGGCGGTCGACCGAATCAAAAGAAAGGGGACGCACGCCATGGCGGCAGCCGGGAAAAACCGAAAAAGCGTTAAGTGGGCGCTCCTGATTGTCGCGCTGCTGTTCCTCGTGGCCTTGCTGGTCGCCTACGGCGATCGGCTGCCGGAGATCCTGCGCCCGCAAGCGCCCGGGGGTGACTGCGTCAAGGTCCATTTCATCGACGTCGGGCAGGGCTCGTCCACGCTGATCCAAAGCGGCAAAGAGGGGATCCTCATCGACGCAGGCGAAGCGATCTATGCCGACCGCGTGATCGGCTACATCCGCCGCAGCGGCGTCAAAACGCTCACGCTTGCAATCGCGACCCATCCCCACAGCGACCACATCGGCGCGCTGGCGGAGGTCCTGCGGGCGATCCCGACCGAAACAGTCGTGATGCCGCGCCTGACGCCGGAAACCACGCCCACCTCGATAAGTTACGAGCATCTGCTCGAAGCGATCCGGGACGAAAAGATACAACTGCTTCCCGCAAAGCCAGGCGAGACGTACGAACTGCAAAACGCCAGACTGACGGTGCTTGCCCCGCTGGAGCAGGCGGCAGATCTCAACGATATGTCGGTCATCTGCCGGCTCGAAGCGTTCTCTACCACGTTTTTGCTGCCCGCCGACGCCCAGCAGCCGGCGCAGAACACCCTGCTGCAAAGCGGAGAGAACCTGCGCTGCGACGTGTTGCTGTCGCCGCACCACGGCGCTTCCAACGCGCTGAACGAAGCGTTTCTGCAGGCGGCAAAGCCGCAGATGGCAGTGATCTCCTGCGGAAAGAACAACGACTACGGACACCCGCACGCCGACGTCCTGCGGGCGTATAAACAGCAAAAGCTCAAGGTGTACCGGACCGACAAGGACGGCACGGTGCTCGTCAGCTGCTACGCCGACGGCTACCGCGTCGACACGAAACAGTGAAAGGAGCCCGACGATGGAATACTACGTTGACCGCATTGAAGCGGACGAAGTCGTCTGTGAAACGCCGGACGGGGAGACGCTGCGTCTGCCGCTGACCGCTTTGCCGGAAGGCACGCGGGAGGGGAGCGTCCTGCGCGAAGAAGAGGGCGTTTTTATCCTCGACGACGCCGCAGCCGAAGCGCGCCGCGCAACTCTGTTCGCACTGCAGGAAGCTCTGTTCGGCGCTGACGCCGACGCTTGACAGCCGCCACGGTTTCGGCTATAATTGTCATGTATCCCGAAGAAAGGAAATAATGCAAAATGAAAAAGCTTATTTCATTTTTGATGGCGTTCATCTTCGTTGCTTTTTGTTTTTCAGCCTGCTCAAAATCACCTGAAAGCAATCAGGCTGATATGAACAGAGATGCACAGGGCTATGTTCAGTTTATTGCTGATTTTCATACAAGATTATTTGCCTTTACAAACAATCCTAATTCTGAATTAGCATATTATCCCTTGAATCCAAAACTGGAAACGTCTTTTTCTTACGGCAGCTATGATCTTGCGTTTTCTGCAGAGTACCAGAAAAACAAAATTGTCTATAACGTAACAAATCCGACGGAGGACAGAGTAGCAGAAAGAAACACGTTTGATGAAATATATGATGTTTATAGCGCGAGCTGGAACAATTATATTGAAAAAACCAGTGTCGGCGCTGTAAACGAAAGTGACGAGAATGATGTTCAAACGATAGTGTTGTTGCTCAGCGGATCAAAGTTTACGGTCTCATTCAGTCCGCTTGCAGAAGTGCCGACCATTGTTTATGAGATTATTGAAATTGCTTAAATAAGCTTTGAATGCGGGTATGGTGGAATTGGCAGACACGCTGGATTTAGGATCCAGTGGAGAAATCCATGCAGGTTCGAGCCCTGTTACCCGCACCATGCGTTTTTCCCTCATAATCTGGGGGATTCTTTTT
>JAEEUW010000148.1 GCA_016290665.1 Clostridiaceae bacterium
CGACGATTCGGCCGCAGACGACCGCTCCCGCGTCCACGCGCGCCCCGACAACGACGGCAGCGACGACCCGCGCCGCAGCCGCGACGACCGCAAAGCAGACGACCGCGCCGACCACGCAGCCGCCGCAGACGCTCTCGTGCACGCTGTCGATCGACTGCAAGACGCTGCTTTCTCATCTGGACGAGCTGGACGACGCCAAGCGCGCGCTCGTGCCCGCAAACGGGGTGCTGCTTGCGGCGCGGACCATTTCGTTTGAAGAAGGTGAAACGGTGTTCGACGTGCTCAAACGAACCTGCCGCCAAAACGGCATTCAGATGGAGTTTTCCATGACGCCCGTCTACCGCAGCGTCTATATCGAAGGGATCGGCAACCTCTATGAGTTTGACGGCGGCCCGCTTTCCGGCTGGATGTACAGCGTCAACGGCGTTTTCCCCAACGTGGGCTGCAGCGGCTGCGACCTGCACGACGGCGACGTGATCGCCTGGCGCTACACCTGCGAGCTCGGCGGCGACATCGGCGGCCACAACCAATTCCAATAACGGCGAAAGGAGCATTCTGATGGAACGGACAACGGCCATGGATCGCGTGCACCCGGGCGTCAGCCTGCTCTTTTTTGTGTGCGCCGTCGGCGGCACGCTGCTGCCGGAGCACCCGCTGTTCCGCGTGTGCGCCCTCGGCGGCGCGCTTTGCTGCCACGCGGTTCTCTGCCCCGGCGGGGGGCGGTTCCTTTGGCGCACGGCGGCGCCCGTGTGCGCGTTTGCCGCTGTGCTGAATCCGCTGTTCAACCACCGCGGGGCGCACATCCTGTTCTATTTCCCCTGGGGCAACCCCTGCACCGGCGAAAGCCTGCTGTTCGGCCTGTCCGCCGCGGCGCTGCTGCTCTGCGTCCTTTTGTGGTTTCGCTGCTACACGGCGGTCATGACGAGCGAAAAAAGCCTGTTTCTGTTTTCGCGCGCCGCGCCGTCGCTGACGCTGCTGCTGCGGCTCTCGCTGCGCTTCGTGCCCGCGTTCCGTCGGGCGTTGTTGCGCACGCGCGACGCCCAGACCGCGCTGCTCGGCCCGCCCCGAACAAAAAAAGAGGCCCTGCGCCGCGCGTTTTCGGCCACAAGGATTCGTCTGCGCGACGCGCTGCAGACCGCCGCGGACACGGCCGCCGCCATGAAGAGCCGCGGCTACGGTCTGCCGGGCCGCACCTGCTTTGCCGCGTTCCGGCTCCGCGGGCGCGACGCCGCCGCGCTGCTGTTCCTTCTGGGCTGCGCGCTGCCCGTGTTCGGCCTTTGGGCGGCCGGCGGGCTGCGGTTTTCGTTTTTCCCGCTGCCGTCCGGCGCGCCCGTGTCGCCCCTGACGGCGTTCTGCGCGGCGCTGTATTCGGCGCTTTGTCTCTTCCCCGTCATCCTGCACAGATCGGAGGTGTCCCGATGGAACTCCTGCAAATCGACCGTCTGACGTTTCGCTATCCCGGCGCGGCGCAGGCGGCGCTGCAAAACGTTTCTTTGACCTTGCGGCACGGCGAGTTCGCCGTGCTCTGCGGCCCGTCCGGCAGCGGCAAAAGCACGCTGCTGCGCCTGTTGAAGCCGCAGCTCCGGCCGCACGGCGAAAGAAGCGGCGCTTTGCTTTGGCAGGGCGAACCGACCGACACGCTCCCCCTGCGCGCCGCGAGCGCCGATATCGGCTTCGTGTCGCAGGACCCGCAAAGCCAGCTGGTCTCCGACAAGGTGCTGCATGAGCTGGCCTTCGGCGCCGAAAGCCTGGGCATTGCGCAGGAGGAGATTGCCCGCCGCGTGGCGGAGACCGCCACCTATTTCGGCATCGGCGACTGGCTCCACCGCGATGTCACGTCGCTTTCCGGCGGCCAGCAGCAGCTGCTGGTCCTTGCCGCCGTGATGCTGACGCGCCCGAAGCTGCTGCTGCTCGACGAGCCGACCGCGCGGCTGGACCCGCACACGGCCGAAACGTTTTTGCAATGGCTGCAGACGATCCGCCGCGATTTCGGCACCGCGATCCTGCTGTGCGAGCAGCGGCTCGAAGCGGTGCTGCCGCAGGCCGACCGGGTCTTCGTGCTGCAAAACGGCGCCCTTTGCGCCGCCGGCACGCCGCAGGAGGCGCTGCAGGCCCTTTGCGCGGCGGACGACCCTTTCTTTTTCGCCATGCCGGCCGCCGCCCGCATCCGACGCGGACTCGGCGGCGACGGCGCGTTCCCCTGCACGGTGGCCGAGGGACGCGCGATGCTTTCCCGCTATCTGGAAACGCACCCGGCGCAGCCGCTGCCTGCGCCGCAGCCGCTGCCACAGGGCGCGCCTGCGCTGGAGCTGACCGACGTTTCGTTCCGCTATGAAAAAACCGCGCCCGACGTGCTGCGCGACCTGTCGCTGACAGCGAACCGGGGCGAGCTGCTTTGCCTTCTGGGCGCCAACGGCAGCGGCAAGACCACGCTGCTGCGTGCGGCGGCCGGGGTTCTGCGCGTGCAGTACGGCGCCGTTGCGGCCCACGGAAAAACCGCCCTGCTGCCCCAGCAGCCGCAGGATCTGTTCTGGCACGAAACCGTGCGCGAAGAGCTGCAAAGCGTCTGCAGCGACGGCAGCCGCATCGGCGAGCTGCTTTCCCGCTTCCGGCTGCAGGGACTGGAAGAGCGGCACCCGGCCGATCTTTCGGGCGGCGAGCAGCAAAAGCTGGCGCTTTCGAAGCTGCTGCTGACCGACCC
>JAEEUW010000149.1 GCA_016290665.1 Clostridiaceae bacterium
GACGATTGCGAGCACGGGCAGTCTTTGCACAGTCTGTTTGAAGATGTAGCTGCGCATCACGCTGCTCTGCAGCAGCAATCGCACCGCCGACCAGACGAACGCTGCGGTGCAGACCACTTCGATCATATACGGTACCAGCACCCAAACGGTGTTGTCGAGCGTGCCCACGTTCAGACAGCCGGCGCCCACCGCGCACACAGCGAGCAGCGCCGCGCAGATGCCGAGCTTCAGCCGGAACCGTCGGAACGCTTCGTCCCCGCCGGAAAACTTCATGTGGCTGCCGCGATAGGCATACTGTCCGTCGCCGCCGAGCTGAATTTCATCGAGCCACGGTCGTCTGCCGCGCGGTTTTCTGTCCGCCATTATTCGATCCCGGAAAGGTCAAACGCGTCAAGATACGCCTTGGCCTTTTCACACACACCGCGCAGACACGCTTCGTCAAAGGGCGAATCAAGACCGGCAGTTTTCAGCAGTTCGGTAAACACCTTGCTGCCGCCCTGTTCGGTATAGGCGAGACATTAGCGCCATGCGTCCTCCCGGTCGCTCTGAATCTTTGCCCAGAATTCGAGCGCCACGGTCTGTGCCAGACAGTAGTCGATATAATAGAAGGGGAAGGAATAGATATGGTGCTGACGCTGCCAGCCTTCGCCCTCGCTGTAAAACGGAATGTCGCCGTCGAGCTTCTGCCACGGCATATACACGCCCAAAAGCTGCTTCCAGCAGTCATGGCGCTGGCGCGGCGTCCAGTCGGGATGCTCAAACACCTCGTGCTGGAAATGGTCCACCATCGTGCCGTAGGGGATAAAGGTCAGCGCTCCGGCGAGATGGCTGTATTTGAATTTCTGCGTGTCCTTGCCGAAGAACAGCTCCGCCCACGGCCAGGAGAAGAACTCCATCGACATGGAATGTACTTCGCAGCCCTCCATGCTCGGCAAAAGCGTATCGACCGGGATGCGGTGGATGTTTTTCCACGCGGCAAAGGCGTGTCCGGCTTCGTGAATCACGGTTTCCACGTCGTCGCGCGTGCCGTTGAAGTTGGCAAAGATAAACGGCACTTCATAATCGATCAGCTCGGTGCAATAGCCGCCGCCCTGTTTGCCTTCGGTCGACAGCACGTCCATCAGCTCGTTGTCGAGCATCATGCGGAAGAACTTGCCGGTTTCGGGAGAGAGCGCGTCATAGAACGCCTTGCCGGCGTTCAGGGTATCCTGTTCGGTGCCGGTCGGCTTTGCTTCGCCGGATCGGAACATCACGGCGTTGTCGGCAAAGCTCATCGGATACTGCTTGCCGAAGCGCGCAGCTTTGTCGCGGAAAATGCGGTCCGCCAGCGGCACCAGATAGGTGCGCACGGCTTTGCGGAATTTTTCAACGTCGTTCTGGTCGTAGCAGTTGCGGCCCATGCGGTAGTAGCCCAGGGGGATATATCCGCCGTAGCCGAGCTTTTTGCCCATGGTGTCGCGCAGGTGCACCAGCTTGTCATACAGCTCGTCGAGCTGCGCCTGATTGTCTTTATACCACTGCCCCTCGGCTTTCCACGCGGCGAGGCGGCGCGCATCGTCGGGATCCTGCTTGAGCGGTCCGATCTGCGCGATGGTGTAGGTTTTGCCCTCAAACGGGATCTGTGCGCTCGCCAGCAGCTTCTCGTACGCCTGCACCAGATCGTTTTCCTGCTGCAGTTCGGGGATGATCTCCGGCGAAAACGTTTTGAGTTCCATCTGGGCGTTGAGGAACATGACACTCCCGTATTCGCGCTCAAAGTCGGCGCGGAACGGGCTGTCGAGCAGCGCCTGCGTCCCTGCCTGCTGAATCTCGGGCAACACGGCGTTGAAGAAATCCGCCTCGGCTTCATAGAACGTATCTCTTGTGTCGATGGAATGGCGCACTTCCACAAGGGTGCTCAGCGTGGACAGGTGCTTTTCCAGCTCCTGCTGCTGCAAAAAGGCGGCTTTCGCCGCGCTGTAATCCGGCGCGGTTTTGAGCGTTTCGGTCAGTGCTCTGAGCTGTTTGCGCAGCGCATCAACGTCCGGACGGGAATAGGGCATATCTGAAAACTTCATGTCGTCTGGTTCCTCTTTCATTTTGGGAAAATCTTAAGATATATTATTATAGCATGTCAGGATTGTGAGTGCAATCTTTTTTGCAAAAAGAGTTGCTTTTTGTCCTTGACGCACAAAAAAGCACAGATAAAATCGTGAACAATCACAAATCACGCTCCTTGAAAGTGCGTATTGCCGCCGCAGACGCAGCGTTTTATCGGCAAATTGCATAAGCGCACGACCGCTTTGACGGCAAATTGAAAATCCGTCTTGTGTAAGTTGACGGAGATCGGGGGCTTTTTTGCTGCGGGAAAGGGGCAGAGCCAACGCCGAGGACGATGGGGCGCAAACAAAAAAGCTGCCTGCCTTGCGGCAGACAGCAGCGGGTGTCGGATTCATACGGCGGCTTCGGCAGGCAATTGCGATTGCGCCGCGGTTTCCGCTTCAATCTGGCGGTTGATATCGCCCTTGCCGCGGTGACGGTAGGGGACAAAGCGCAAAATGACATACATCACAACGCCGCCCAGGAAGTTCATAATGATATCCGCCATGGTATCCATCAGTGGGAAGCGCTTGGCAAACAGCTCCATATCCTTGATCGGGATCATCTGGAAAATCCGCTGAATGTCGCCGCCGACGGTGTCAAGCGCGGCCTTCAGATTCC
>JAEEUW010000069.1 GCA_016290665.1 Clostridiaceae bacterium
CAGCTGCCTTGCCGCGGCGTTTGCACAAAAAAGGTCGCCCATGGGTTGCGGGTCCCCGGTGGGGACCTCTGCCGAAGGCAGAAGCAACGACCGAGCCGACAGGCGAGACCCCGACCGCTACAATTCTCCATTTCCGCAGCGCCGCCGTTCCCCGCGTCTCTGTGCACTGCGCACTGTGCACTTCTGTTGACTGTTGACTGACAACTGAGCCGCACGGCGCGCAGCGCTACTGTTCCCTGTTCCCTTTTTTGTCTTCCTTTCACAAAATATTGCGCTTTCATTTGGCACAGGTGCCAGAATTCTTTGTGCAAGCTGACGAGTTTCGGTGGGGATTTTTGGCGTTGAAATCTGTCGAACGCGGTTGAAAAAAGGGGGCAAAATTGGTATAATGGGAACGATAACGATCCGTGCGCGTGCGCCGGGCGTTTGATTCCAGAGGGATGGTTGTGATAAGATGAAAGAAAAAAAGACGGTGCTGCGTCTGCTGGCGCTGCTTTGCGCGCTGTGTCTGCTGTTCGGGCTTGCGGGCTGCGGCGGCGGAACCGATGAACCGGAGCTCAGCGAAAGCGATACGACCGTGCCGACGACCGCGGCGCCCACCACGGCGGCGCCGAAAAAGACCGACTATAACCGGCTGACCGGTCTGGACAACCTTTCCAAGGCCGCCAAGGGCAAGCGTCCCGTGGCGATCATGATCAACAACATCCGCAAATCGCTGCCGCAGTACGGCATTGCGAACGCCGATCTGATGTTCGAGTGTCTGGTGGAGGGCGGCATCACCCGCATGATGGCGGTCTTCGCCGATTACACCAAGATCCCCGAGGTCTGCTCGGTGCGCTCGTGCCGCTATTACTTCCCCTATTTCGCCCAGGGGCTGGACGCCGTCTATATCTGCTTCGGCTGCAACCCGACCTTCGGCCAGAAGGCGCTGAACAAAACCGGCATCGACTATTTTGACGGCTCCAAGAACTACGACACCACGCTGTTCGGCCGCGACCCGGCCCGCCTGGGCAAATATGCCAAGGAGCACACGGCGTTCGTGAAAGGCCCCAACATTCCCGACGTGTTCAAGAGCTACAAGATCCGCACCGACTATAAGAAGGACAAGGACGACTACATCTTCGATTTCCGCAAGCCGAAGGAAGTGGGCAAGACCGCCTGCACCGACGTACGGGTCAACTTCTCCGACAGTTATTACAGCACCTTCAAGTATGACAAGGACAAGAAGGTCTATTACAAGACCCACACTGGCAATCCGCACATGGATTCCCGCGCCAACGAGCAGTTGCATTACACCAACGTGTTCATTCTGGAAACCGAGGTCGGCCTGTATAAGAACGGGCCGCTGGTCCAGATGGACTGGCAGGGCGGCACCGGCTATTACATCTCCTACGGCACGATGCGCAAGATCAAGTGGTCCAAGCCAACGTTCAACGACACGATCCGCGTGACCGACGGCAAGGGCAACGACATCCCCGTCAACCGCGGCAACAGCTACATCGCCGTGACCGACAACAACACGACCGTCTTCCCCGGCAAATAAGGGCTTGCATTCTTCGGCAAAACGTGGTATAATAAATTGCAACAAAGCAAAAGGAGGCTTTTTTCATGGAAGGTTTTGAAAAACTCTTGAAAACATTTTCCGATTTCATCGATAAGATCGTCGATTACATCAAGAATCTGGTGTCCACGATCCGCAAGTTCAACGACGAAAACACCTGAACGAACAAAAACGGCCCTGCACAGCGCAGGGTCATTTTTTTGCGGCAATTTCCGCGCTGCCGGTTGATTTTGCCGCGCGCTTCCTGTATAATGAAAGCAACAATCCGAATGAGGTGAAACAAAATGGCAGTTCTCAAAAATCTTGACAGCAAGGCCGAAGAAAAAGGCTCCGCGCTTGTCACCCTCTGGCAGTTCGTCAAATTCATCTTCGTGAGCCTTTTGGCCATGATCGTTCAGTTCGCGCTTCTGAACCTGCTCAAGCTGATCCCGCAGATCCGCGCGCTCTATGACCAGCCGTTCAGCTGGTGGGTCTTCGTCTATACCGTGGCGGCCGGCGGCCTCGGGTATTTCATCGTCAGCAACGTGGCCAACATCTGCGCCCAGATCGTCGCCTTCTTCGTCAACCGCGAAAAGACGTTCAATTCCAGCGCGAACGTCGCCGTCACGCTGCCGATCTATATCGTGTTCACGATCGCGCTGATTGTCTTTTCCGCCTGGCTGAACCCCACGCTGAAGGACCTGTTTGTGGAAAAGCTCAGCTGGAACGACGACCTGGCCGCCAATACCGCGACCATGATCTGCGCGGCGGTGCAGTTCTTCCTCTATTTCCCCGTGGATAAGATTCTGTTCCACAAGAAGAAGGAAGAAATTGCCGAAGCGGCGGAAGACGCAGTGGCGGAAACGGCTGCGAAATAAGCTGTCGGCAGGCAACATGCAAAAAAGAACACCGGCCCGCGCCGGTGTCTTTTTGTTTAATCGTAATTGTTCAGGAAGGCTTTGAGCCGTTCCGACTGCGGGTTGTTGAACAGGTCCTCCGCGCGGCCCTCTTCGGCAATCACGCCGTGATCCATGAACACAATGTGGTCGCTCACGTCCTTGGCAAAGTTCATCTCGTGCGTCACGATCACCATGGTCATGTGCTCCTCGGCCAGCTCGCGGATGACCTTGAGGATCTCGCCGGTCAGCTCCGGGTCGAGGGCGCTCGTGGGCTCGTCAAAGAAGAGGATCTTCGGCTCCAGCGCCATGGCGCGGGCGATCGACACGCGCTGCTGCTGGCCGCCGGACAGCTCGCAGGGGTAGTTTTGCAGCTTGTCGGAAAGACCCATCTTTTCAAGCAGGGCTTTTGCCTTTTCTTCGATTTCGGCGTTGATCTGCTTTTTGTTCTTTTTGTAATCCTCGCGCTCCTTGGCCCGCAGACGCGGGGCCAGCGTCACGTTGTCGAGCACGTTATACTGCGGGAACAGGTTGAACTGCTGGAACACCAGGCCGATCTTGAGCTGCTTGTCGCGCTTTTCTCTGGGCGAAAGCTTCGCCTGCGTGTCGGAATCGAAGATCACGTCGCCGTCCACGGTGATGCGCCCGGTGTCGGCGGTCTCCAGAAAGTTGATGCACCGCAGCAGCGTGGTCTTGCCCGAGCCGGAGGACCCGATGATCGACAGCACGTTCCCCTTTTCCAGCGAAAAGGAGATGCCCTTGAGCACTTCGGTCCTGCCGAAGGATTTGTGAATATTCTGCACTTCCAGAATCGCCATCGTGTTCCCTCCTTACACCTTGAAATAGCTGAGCTTCTTTTCCAGCTTATTGAACAGCAGCGTCAGAATGCCGCTGAACAGCAGGTAATAGACGCCCGTGAAGAACAGCGGCCAGATCTGGCCCGCGATGCCGTGGGAGCCCTTCATGAACGACTGGCCGGCCCAGATGATCTCCTGCAGCGCGATGATGCGCGCCAGGGAGGTATCCTTGACCAGCGTGATGATCTCGTTGCTCATCGGGGGCACGATGCGCTTGACGACCTGCAGCAGCACCACGCGGAAAAACGTCTGCGACTTGGTCAGGCCGAGCACCTGCGAGGCCTCGTGCTGCCCCACGGGGATGCTCTGGATGCCGCCGCGGTAGATTTCGGAAAAATAGCAGGCGTAGTTGATGATGAACGCCACCGTGGCCGCCAGAAAGCGTCCGCTTTCGCCGCCGCCCCAGATCGGCTTGCCCCAGACAAGGCCGGGGAAAAAGAAGATGATCAGCAGCTGGATCATCAAGGGCGTGCCGCGCACGACCCAGACGATCAGCCGCGTGACCAGGCTGAGCGGCTTGAACTTCGACATGGAGCCGAAGGAGATCAGCAGACCCAGCGGCAGCGCGCCGAGCAGCGTGCAGATAAACAGCTTGAGCGTTTGCAGAAAGCCGACGTTCAGCGCCGCAAAGACGGTCGGAAACTGTTGAAAGAATTGTGCCATGGTTCGTCTCCTCACAAAAGAAAGACACGGTTCCGAAGCAGCGCCCCGGAACCGGAATCGGACTGTTGTTTTGCTTATTTGATCAAAGCGGCCTGCACATCATAGGTTTCGGCGATCGCGTCAACGGTACCGTCGGCAATCGCTTCCTCCAGGAAGGCGTTGAAGACGGCGACCACGTCGGAGCCCTTGCGGAAGCCGACGCCGTATTCTTCGTCGTTGAGGCCGACCGTGTAGGTCAGGTTGGCGTAGCTGGTGCCTTCGCCCACCATGGCGGCAGCCATGAGGGAATCGATGATGGCGGCGTCGCAGGTGCCGGCGGCCACTTCCTGCAACGCGCTTGCCTGATTTTCCACCTCGGTGATCTTGAAGCCAAACTCGGTTGCCACTTCTTCGCCGGCAGAGCCGTTTTCAACGGCAAACTGCAGATCCTTGCAGGCTTCCGCGGTCTGATAATCGGCAGCCTTGTCGGCCGGGACGATGACGATCTGCTGGTTGTTGCAATAGGGCTTGGAGCAGTCCATGGCGGCCTTGACTTCTTCGGTCAATGTCATGCCGTTCCAGACGCAGTCGATAGTCTTGCCGTCGAGCTCGGTGGTCTTGTAGTCCCATTCGATCAGTTGGAATTCCGCCTTGACGCCCAGCGATTCGGCAAACTTCTTGGCCAGGTCCGCGTCAAAGCCGACCCACTCCTCGCTGCCTTTCTTCTGGAAATCCATCGGCGCGAAATCGGTGATGCCGATCACAAGTGTGCCCTTGTCCTTGATGTAGGCAAGGTCGGAATCGGCGGCGGGCTTTTTGTCGCCGCAGCCGGCCAGCGCGAAGCAAAGGCCGATCATGAGAACGGAAAGCACGAGTGCAATGATTTTTTTACGCATAGTGAAAACTCCTTTTCCTCCTGCACCTGTTTGCGGTGCTTTAGTGTGCTAACATATTAACACGCTAAACGATTTTTGTCAAGGGGCTTTGCAAGATTTGTCGAACCGATCCCCCATTGACTTTCCTCTTTTTTTCGGTATAATGAAACCAATCCACCCGAAAGGAACCGACGCCATGTCCGATTATCTGAAGCAGGAAGATTACGCCGAGCCGCAGTGCCTTTTGTGCGGGCCCGACCCGCAGTCGAAGGAAGCGTCGATCACGCGTATCCCCATAGGGCGCGTGATTGAAAAGCTCGACGACTATTTTGCCAAAAACGACCTTGCCGGCGCGGAGCGGCACCTGCGCTATTGGGAAAAGGAGGCGCTCGAGGGCGGCGACGACCGCGGCCGCTACACCGTCTGCAACGAGCTGATGGGCCTTTTGCGCAAGCTCGGGCGGCGGGACGAAGCGCTCAGCTACGCCGAGCACACGCTCGCGCTGGCAGAAAAGCTGGGCTTGACGCAAAACGTTACCGGCGCCACGGCGCTGCTCAACGCCGGCACCGTCTTCAAGGCGTTCGGCGAGGCCGCAAAGGGGCTGCCGCTGTTTGAGCGGGCAAGGGCGATCTATGAAGCGCAGCTCAGCCCCGACGACGCGCGGCTGGCGGGACTTTGGAACAACATGGCGCTGACGCTCACCGACCTCGGCCGCTATGAAGAAGCCGGGGCGCTCTATGACAAGGCGATCGCGCTGACCGCAAGGACGCCCGGCATGCAGGGCGACGCCGCGATCTCGCTTTTGAACAAGGCGAACCTGATGGAAGCGCGCGACGGCCTGCTGGACGGCGACGAGGCGATCGGCGACTGTCTGGAAAAGGCCGAAGCGCTGCTGAACGACCCCGCGCTGCCGCGCGACGGCTACCACGCCTTCGTCTGCGAAAAATGCGCGCCGACGTTCGGCTATTACGGCCGGTTTGCGTTCAGCAGGGAACTGGAAGAAAGGGCGGCGAAGATCTATGCAGGGACTTGAACTCGCAGAACGCTATTACGAACAATACGGCGCGCCGATGCTGCACGCGCAGTTTGAAGCCTTTGAAGCGGTGATCGCGGTCGGCCTGTGCGGCAGCGGGTCGGAATGCTTCGGCTTTGACGACGCCGTTTCCGCCGACCACGACTTTGAGCCGGGCTTCTGTCTGTTCTTGCCGGGCGAAGACGTGATCGACCGGCGCACGGCGTTTTTGCTGGAGCGCGCCTATGCCAAGCTGCCGAAGGAGTTTGAAGGCTACAAACGCAGCCTGATGAGCCCCGTGGGCGGCAGCCGCCACGGCGTGCTGCGCATGGACGAGTTCTTCCTTGCCAAGGTCGGTTCGCCCGACGGCCGCCTGACGGCGGAGCAGTGGCTGACGATTCCGGAATTCTATCTGGCCGAGGCGACCAACGGCAAGGTTTTCCGTGACGACTGCGGCGCGTTCACCGCAATCCGCGAAAGGCTCTCCGCCCTGCCCGAGGATATCCGCCGCAAAAAGCTGGCCGGCGAGCTGCTGACCATGGCGCAGAGCGGGCAGTACAACTACAACCGCTGTCTGCGGCACGGCGAAACCGGCGCGGCCCAGCTGGCGGCGTTCGAGTTCGTCCGCGCCGCCCTGCACACGGTGTTCCTTCTGAACAAGGCCTACCTGCCCTATTACAAATGGCAGTTCCGGGCGCTGCGGGCGCTGCCGCTGCTCTCAGACGTGGCCGACCCGCTGGAATTCTTGCTCACCACCGAGAACACGGGCGACCTCGCCGAAACGAAATATCTCATCATGGAGGACGTCGCCGGCATGGTGATCGAAGCGCTGCAGGCGCAGGACCTGACCAAAGCGGTCTGCGGCGATCTGGAAAAGCACGCCTATTCCGTCAACGACGCCGTCGCCGACGCCTCGCTGCGCAATATGCATATTTTGGCGGGGGTATAAGAGCCCCAAAAGAAAAGCCGCTCGGGAGCAAGCCCGGGCGGCAGTTTTTCTTTTGGCAAAGCGGTCAACGGTCGGCGGGTTCCGCTTCCGCGGCCGTGTTGGCCTTGGCGGCCTCATACATGGCGGCGATCTCGTCGAAGCGGCCGTAATTTTCCTTCTGGCGCAGCAGGCGTCCGGCGTCGTTATAGGGCTTCGCCGCGCGGTTGAAGCGGGCGAAGGCGTCCATCAGCGCCTTTTGCTGCTTCCGGGCCTGCTTCTTTTCCGCCTGCAGACGGCGGACGGTCTCCTTCTGCATCTGAACCTGCGTGGGCTGCTTCGCCTTCTGCGCGGCGTTCTGGGCCTGCACGGCGTCGAAGATCTGCGCGTCCAGCGCGTCCTCTTTGTCAAACAGCGCGGTCAGTTCCTCCATGCTCGGCTCCTCAAACGGAACCCTGTCGCCGTAGAAGCGGTCGAACGCCTTTTTGGCGGCGATGCGCTTTTTGCAGAATTCGATGTCGAAGGTGCGCTCGGCCTTTTCTTCCTCGGTGTTCCTCGGCTTTTCGCGCGCGGCGGCCAGCTCGGCGTTCACGGCGGCAAGATCCGTGTTGCGGATGCTGTCGAGCCCGCCGGCCACAAACGCTTCGCACACGGCGACCTGATGGGCAAACAGCGGGGTGTGGAACTTGTCGAGCTCCCTGCAGACGAACTGCGAAATTTCAATCTCTTCGTTGTAATCGCGGTCGGCGCGGTACTGCTTGCGCCCCTGCTTCTTGCTGAGCGGCTTCGGTTCCAGCGCGGCCTTTTCGCGCGCGTCCTCCACCAGCTCGATGGCCTCCACGATCTGCCGGTCGTGCAGGGCGTGGTTGCCGTAGTCTTCGAACAGGGCGCGGATCTTCAGCACGCGGATAACGCTCTTTTGCTTCTTTTCGGTGAAGTCATAGAAGAAGTAGGGCACGAGATTCAGGAACGCGCCGAGGGCGGCCATCAGAATCAGCGCGGTGAGCATCTTATAGAACAGGCCCGGCTCGCCCGTGTTCACGTCCAGAATGTCGAACGGCTGGGCGTAGCCGTTGCCCTCGTGAACGCCGAAGTGCCGTTCCACCGCGGGCAGCACCGAGGAGGTCAGCAGCGTCACGAGGTTGCCGATCGTCGCCACCGTGGCGAACATGCCGTCGATCCGCTCGCCGCTGCGGTATTGCTGATAGTCGCGGATGTCCGCCTGAATGGCGGGGGTCGTGATCTGCTCAAAGGCGGAAACCAGAGAGTTCAGATAAATGCAGAAGAACAGCCACCAGATGTTTTTCATGTTGACGAGCATGAGCAGGATAAACGCGATGTTGAGCCCGTTCATGCCGACCAGCGTGCGCTTCTTGCCGAACTTGCGGATGACGAACGGCGCCAGCAGCATGCCCCAGAGCGCGGCGTTGCCGTTGAGCGTGTTGATCAGCGCCAGCGTGCCGCCCTCGCAGGTGTGGCCGTAGGTATAGGACCAGGCGAGGATGTTCTGATAGGCCAGCTCCAGAAAGCCGAGCCAGCCCGCCAGCGCGATGATCCAGAAATACTTGTTCTTGGCCACTTCCTTGAACGAATCGACAAAGCCGATCTGGATCGTGTGGGTCTTGGCCTGCACGATTTTTTCCTGCGTGTTGGCATAGACGACGATGGTCAGCAGGATGCCGATGACGGCAAACACGGGGTAGCTGTAACGGTAGACGCGGATATCATACAGGTTGTTGTCCGCCAGATACTTGGCCACCAGCGGGGTCGCAATGTTCATGATGGACGGCGCAAGGGAATAGACCACCGACTTGACCGCCAGCACGTCGGTGCGCTCCTGGGTGCTGGGCGAAAGCACGTGGATCAGATTGGTATAGGCGTCGTTGAAGAACTGGAAAAAAAACTGCAGCAGCAGGTTGAACACCAGCACCGCGGCGCAGGTGGCCACATAGCCGCCCGCGCGGCCGAACAGCGTGCCCGGGAACCAGCCGTCCAGCCGTTCATAGGGAAACCAGACGTAACAGATGGAGATAACGGCGGTCGGAATGCCCATCGTGAGCAGATAGGGCCGGTATTTGCCGCCCTTGCCGCGCGTGTTGTCCACCATCTGGGCGCGGACCGCCGTCAGCGGGATGTTGGCGATCGTGGCAATCAGATAAAGCACGTACATATCCGTCGGCGCAACGCCGATGGCGCCGCCGATGATCATGTTCGTGGCGCTCACAATCAGCGTGCTGGCCACCGTGATGACGAAATAGGCGCCGATACCGCCGCCGGCATAGGCCGCGACCTCCCGGAACGGCATGTAGCTGCCGGGCTTCGGACTGCGCCAGTAGGTCTTCACCTGCCGGACGACCGCGCCGGCCTTTGCAATCGTTTGATTCATGGTTGTCTCCTTCCGATCCGTTCTGCTGCCATTATAACACAGGATGCGGCGCTTTGAAAGACCTATTGCAAAAAACAAAAACTTTTGTGAACGGAAACGGGCGCTTTGCATGATTCCCGCAACATTCGGCCGAAACGGCGTTTTATTTCGGGCAAGTTGAACAGATTTTGCCCCTTTTTTTCTCTTTTGCCGCGTGAAAAAAGCATTGACATTCACAGAAAAAACAGGTATTATAAAGCTGTATAAATGTCTGTATATTTCCGTATGCAGAAGACCACACCCCAATCAAGGAGGTTCTCATTCTATGAAACACTGCAAAAAAACAATCGCGCTGCTGCTGAGCATCGTGATGACCCTTTCTCTGTTCTCCATCGTCGGTTTTGCGGAAGACGAGACGCCGGAGGCACCCGGTCCGTTCACGGTCACCTTCTATGACCGCGCCCAGAACGAAGCGACTGCCGCAAAGCCAATCGTCGTCAACGGTGTCGATAATCCCCAGATCGTTGCCAAGGGCGAAGCTGCCGTGAATCCCGTTGCGGGCAAGACCGAAACCGAACTGAAGGCGATTCTGAGCTATCCGACCGACCCCCAAAAAACCTTTACAAAATCGGCCTTTGTCGGCTGGAGCGTTGATTTCTCCAATGTCCAGAGCGACCTGCAGGTCTTTCCGAAGTTCGAGCAGGCGCCGAAGATGTATCACATCAACTACCACAACTTTGACGGTACCGCCGCGCAGGGGCTCAACAACGAATATTGCCTGTTCGGCAGTTTTCCGAAGGAAAGCTCCAGACCCTCACGCGACGGCGGCCTCGCCTATAACTATGAGTTCAAATGCTGGGCGCTGAAGCCGAACGCAGACCCGACCGTGGACGAAAAAGACAAAAAATATCTGCTGGACTGGACGCTCGGCCTGAACCTGCCGACCGATGAAATGCTCGGTCAGGTAGAAGGCGCGCCCGATTATATCGATCTTTACGGCGAGCCCGGCGCAGAAGCGGTTGAGCTGAACGTCTATGCCTACTACACCCGCCACCTCAAGGAGTATCCCCTGTCGCTGACGGTGGTCGATCAGTATAACCAGCGCGTTGCCGGCGCCGACGTTCAGGTGCTCGGCGCCAACGGCCGTCTGCTGGATCAGACCATCGCGCAGACCGACGAAGACGGCAACTACACGGGCCGCTATAAGCCTGCCGCCGGCAAGACCGACAGCGAAGGCCGTCTGTTCATGCGTCTGCCCTATCAGACGAAATACTCCATTCAGGTCAGCCACGGCGATTACGAGGGCGCAAAGATCAAAGAAACCAACATCATGGAAATGAAGCAGGCGCAGGGCGTGACCATCCAGCTGGAAAGCCCCGCGCAGTATAACGAGCAGAACAAGGCGCGCTGCACCTGCGCGTGCCACAGCTTCATCGGCGGCCTTTGGGTCACCGGCCTGAACATCATGTATTATCTGTTCAAGGTCAAATATGTCTGCTGCTACGACATGTACGCCACCCACGGCAGCAAGCTGTCCTACGGCGCATAATGGTTCATATTCCCGCAAGAGCCTGTCGCGAGACGGGCTCTTTTGTGTATTTTTAACGAATTGTTCACACATTTTTCCCGAAAGATGGTAAAATAAGGACGAGAAAACCGAAAGACAGGAGGTTTGGCGCATGAACAAGTTTTCGTTGAAGCTGGATAAGATCAGCAGCAAAGTCGACCTGAAGCTGATCCTTTCCCTTGTCAATGCCATCATGGGTATTCTGCGCGGCCTGATCGAGGCCAAGCAGGGCGACACAACCGTGAGCACAGACGTGATCGACCACTGAGGCACGGACTGCTGCAGTTCAAACAGAACAACAAAAAAACAGAGCGCGGCTTGATCTGCGCTCTGTTCTTTGTTTGCCCCGTTATTTGATTTGTTCGATCTTCTTGCCCTTCACCATGAACACGCGCTTTGCCAGCGGGAACAAAAAGGAATCGTTGACGGAATCGGTATAGAAATCGTCGATCTCCTGCCCGGGAAAGGCGGCGCGGAACAGGTCCACCTTGCGCTCGCGGAAGCAGGGCGTATGGATCTCGCCGGTTTCAATGTCGAAATCCGTGGCGATCAGATGCCGCACGCCGAGCCGTTCGCAGATATCGTTCATCATGAAATAGGGCGAGGCGGTGATGATGACGTCGTCTTCGCGCTGCAGTTCGCGGTAAAACGGCTTGATCTTGTGCATCCGCTTGTCCCAGAAGCCGGAAACCAGCCTCATCAGGTCCACGTCGTTTTTTGCAAAATAATCGCGCAAAACCGGCGCGTAGTCGCGGCTGAAATCGTCAAAGGTCGCCTTGCCGCGGTTGTAGCGGAACATCAGTCTGGCAACGGACGGCAGGAACCGGACGACCGACGGGTCCTCGCGCAGATAGCAAAGCAGGAATTCGATGGAGCTTTCGCCGTCATAGATCGTTTCGTCAAAGTCATAGACGTTCATGCGCGGCCCCCTCAGTTCGGCTGTTCCAGCTTGAGAAACTCGTCTTTGACCAGACCGATCTTTTTGAAAATCAGGTGAAACGCCAGCGAGAGCACCGCCGGGGCGGCGACGTGCATCAGCAGGATCAGGCCGATCGTTTTGCCCGCGCCGAAGCTTTCGTGCATCGCGCTCCAGGCGCCGAACTGGCCCACAAGGCCGCTGGTGCCCATACCGGCGCCCGTGGGGGTGTTGGTCATCCGGAACACGCAGGTCGAAATCGGGCCGAGGATCGCGCCCGCCAGCGTGGGCGCCAGCAGAATCTGCGGCCGTTTCATGATATTGCCGAACTGCAGCATGCTGGTGCCGATACCCTGCGACAGCAGACCGCCCACGCCGTTGGCGCGGAAGCTCGTCACGGCAAAGCCGACCATCTGGGCCGCGCAGCCCACGGCGGCCGCGCCCGCGGCAATACCGTCGAGTCCGAGCATGATGCAGATGGCGGCGGAGCTGATGGGCGCCGTGAGCGCCAGACCGACCAGCGAGGCCACCGCCATGCCCATCGGGAACGGGTGCAGCAGCGTTGCGGCGTTGATCACGCCGCCCAGCCAGGTCATGAATTTGGCAAGATATGGGCCCACAAACATGCCGCACAGCCCGCCGGTCACGATGGTGACGATGGGCGTGAGCACGATGTCGAGCTTGGTTTTGCCGGCAACAAGCGAGCCGAGCTCGCACCCGACCACGGCGGCCGCAAACGCGCCGACCGGGCCGCCCAGGCTGTAGCCGTAGGCGCCGACGGCGATGCACGAGAAGATCACCAGCGGCTTTGCCTTCAGGCCGTAGGCGATGGCCGCGCCGATGGCGCCGCCGACCACGGGCGACGAGGCCGCCAGCACCTCGGTGAACTTAGACAGAAAGCCGAGATAGGGAATTTTGGCAAGCTGGCTGATAATCAGGCCGACGATCAGCGACGCGAACAGACCGAGCGCCATGGCGCTCATCGCGTCCACGAAATAACGTTTGAAGTATTTTTTCACCACTTGCATATCCGGCGCCTCCTCAAACAGTCGTTTGCGTCATTATAATATAAACGGCGCAAGAAATCAAGTCGGCCGCCGCGAAATTGCCGCGAAATTTTAGTTGCGTTTTATGAGGAAGAAGTATATAATAGATTTTAACGCAGATCATTTCATCGAAGCAACTGAAGCAGATAGATATAATTCTATCAGTTGGAATATAGGAGGGCATATCTGTGTCAGAAATCAAATTGTTTGAATTAGGAGCACCTGTTAAGGAGCGCAGTTCTTCAGAAGTGCTTTTAGAAAAAGAACTGCAACAGATTATTGAAAGAAACATGGATCTGTTCTTTGGCGTTCGTTTTCTAAAAAGCGAATACATAATTACAAACGGAAGAATGGACAGTATTGGCATAGACGAGAACAATAGTCCGGTTATTTTTGAATACAAAAGAAGTTCCAGTGAAAATGTAATTAATCAAGGCTTGTTCTACTTGGATTGGTTATTAGACCATAAAGCGGACTTCAAATTGTTGGTGATTGAAAAACTTGGGAGCGAGGTTGCCGAGCAAATAGACTGGTCTGTTCCCTGTGTAATATGTATAGCTAATGATTTTACCCGCTATGATGTTCATGCCGTTAATCAGATGCAAAGGAACATTAAACTTGTTAAGTATCGAAAGTATGGTTCAGATCTTCTTCTGTTTGAACATCTAAACACTCCTGTCGCCAAGCCTGTAAACGAAGCTGCGACTTCTCATTCTGGGTCAAGCACATCGTATGTCCAAAAGACACATTTGGAAAAGCTTGCTTCTGCAAGTGAACACTTCAAAACACTCTATGATTCAATTTGCGATTATATAGAATCTCTTG
>JAEEUW010000150.1 GCA_016290665.1 Clostridiaceae bacterium
ATCAGCGTGGAGCCGTCCGCTGCAGCGAACGAGATCACACCGAATGTTGCACTAAAGCAGCTCATGGCCATCAAAACGGTCATGAACAGAGCCAGGCCGCGCCGTAGGTTTTTGTTCGTATGTTTTTTCATAGAAATGCCTCCTTCAAGGTATCTATTTATTCATATATAGTTTACAATAAAACGGCGCAAAAATCCATATTGCAAAAACCCTAATTTTCGCGGAGTGCTTTGTGCATTTTAGCTAAAACTTTCCCCGCGTCACTCAGCATATTGTCAACCTGTGCTACATGTATGAACGGAATATGAAAACCGGCGCCCCGCATCATGCGGAACCGCCGGTCGTGTTATTCTTCCATCTGTTTGCCCAAAAAGCCCGCCGCCACCTGGACCAGCTTTTGCTGGGTAGGCGTCGGCGCCGTCTCCTCTTCGCCGCAAAGGACCATCACCGCGCCCATCACGTCGCCGCCGCCGATGATCGGGTACATCGCCGCCACCTGCCGGGCGCTGCCGTCGCACGGGAACAGCGCGGCGTTCTCCCCTGCCGTGTGCGCCGCGCGCGCCTCCATCAGCGCTTCCAGCTCCGGCGTGATCGGGCGCTCGAGGACCTCTTTTTTCGGGACGCCCGCCGCCGCGATGATCCGGTCGCGGTCGCACAGCAGCGCAGGCAGCCCCGTCGTACGCGCCAGCACGTCGGCGTACTGCTGCGTATAGGGTCCGAGCTCCCCGATCGGGGAATACTTTTTGAAGATTACCTCGCCGTCGGCGTCGGTGTAGATCTCCAGCGGGTCGCCCTCGCGGATGCGCATCGTGCGGCGGATCTCCTTCGGGATCACAACGCGCCCGAGGTCGTCGATCCGCCGGACGATTCCGGTTGCTTTCATCCAGTCGTTCTCCTTTCACAACAATCTCGCAGATAGTGTTTGCAAAGATCGTGGAAATATGCGGAACGGGAGGACGAAAAAAGCAGAGCGTTCAGCCCTGCTTTTTTGCTTGCGTTTTGTTACACCGTGACTCTCCAGCCGCGCTTGTCTTCCAGCTTGCCCCACTGGATGCCGGTCAGTTCGTCATACAGCTTCTGGGTCAGCTCGCCGATGCCGCCGTCGCCGATCAGCATGACGTCGTCTTCATAGCGCAGCTTGTTGACGGGCGACACAACCGCGGCCGTGCCGGTGCCCCAGACTTCTTCGAGCGTGCCGTCTTTCGCGGCGGCGACCAGCTCGTCAACGCTGATGCGGCGCTCTTCGACTTCGTAGCCCCAGTCGCGGCAAACGGTCAGGATGGAATCGCGGGTGATGCCCGGGAGGATGGAGCCGTTGAGCATCGGAGTGACGACCTTGCCGGCAATCTTGAACATGATGTTCATGGAACCGACTTCTTCAATGTACTTGCGCTCGACGCCGTCCAGCCAGAGCACCTGGGAATAGCCGTCGTCATGCGCCTTGACCTGCGCGATCAGGCTCGCGGCATAGTTGCCGCCGGTCTTGGCGAAGCCCATACCGCCCTTGACGGCGCGGACATATTCGTCCTCGATCCAGATACCGACCGGCTCGAGGCCGCTTTCGTAATAGGCGCCCGAGGGAGACAGGATGATGATGAACAGATAGGTCTTCGACGGCGCGACGCCGAGGAATTCGTCGGTCGCGATGATGAACGGACGGATGTACAGCGAGGTGCCGGGATCGGTCGGGACCCAGTCGCGGTCGATGTCAACAACAGCACGGACAGCTTCCACGAAGTCTTCCACCGGCAGTTGGGGAATGACCAGACGCTCGTTGGTGTTGTTGGTCCGCTTCGCGTTCATGTCGGGGCGGAACAGATAGACGTTGCCGTCCACACCCTTGTAGGCCTTGAGGCCCTCGAACATTTCCTGGCCGTAGTGGAACACCATCGCAGCAGGCGCGAGAGACAGATTCTCATAAGGGACAATGCGGGCGTCGTGCCAGCCCTTGCCCTCTGTGTAGTTCATCACGAACATGTGGTCCGTGAAGATCTTGCCGAAGCCGAGCGGTTGACCCGGTGCGGGCTTTTGCTTCGGGGTGGTTGTTTTTGTAATTTTGATTTCCATATCAATACGACCTTTCTGTCTTTATTCCGCGTAGTTGTAGCCGGTTTCCAGCGCTTTGAGATTCACTTCAAGCAGATTCATCTTGCGCGCGGGAATCACTTTTTTCAGCGCGTCCTCAGTGCAGTCAAAGCTCATGTCCACGCTTTCCTTGATCAGCTTGCCCATGAGGATCATGTTGGCGAGCGTCGCAAAGCCGGAATCGTTGGCGAGCTTTGTCGCAGGGACGTAGCAGACGGTGACGTCGGTGCGGTCCACCTTCTCGGCGATGAGCGTGGAGTCGACCAGGATCAGGCCGCCGGGCACCACCGCGTTTTCATATTTCTGCAGCGAGGGCAGGTTCATCGCCACGAGCGTGTTCGGCGCGTTGACGATGGGCGAGCCGATCGGCTCGTCGCCGACGATGACCGAGCAGTTGGCGGTGCCGCCGCGCATTTCGGGACCGTAGGACGGCAGCCAGCTGACCTGTTTGCCTTCGATCAGGCCTTTATACGCGAGGAACTTGCCGGCGAAGAGGACGCCCTGGCCGCCGAAGCCCGCGATCAGGATTTGGTTCAT
>JAEEUW010000004.1 GCA_016290665.1 Clostridiaceae bacterium
CGAGGAACAGGCAGCGCTCAAAGTCCTTGTAGCCGAGTTTTTTGAGCACCGGCGCCAGCGGCGTTTCGTCCACGTTATAGAGGTGGAGCATCAGCGAGGTTTCCTCGGGGTCCGACAGACGGAACACCGACGAATAGCCGCATTCGCACTGCATCATTTCGCGGGCGGCCTCCATAGCGACCTCCCAGCTTTTGAACATATAGGAGAAGCGCACGCGGTTTTCGGGCATCCAGCGGAAGACTTTCAGCGTGACCTCGGTCAGCACGCCGAAGGTGCCCTCGCTGCCCATCATGATCTGGTTGAGGTTCGGGCCGGTCGCTTCACGCGGGTAATGGCTCGTTTCGATTTTGCCGATCGGCGTCGCGTATTTCTGCGACAGAACGATGTCCGCGATCGTGCCGTAATAGGTGCTGTTCTGGCCGGCGCCGCGCGTGACCACCCAGCCGCCGACCGAGCTGTATTCGAACGACTGCGGGAAGTGGCCGCAGGTGTAGCTGCGCTTCGCGCCGAAGAGGGCGGGCGCGTTCTGCAGCGTTTCCTCCAGCTTCGGGCCCGACATGCCGGCCTGCACGGTGATGGTCTGGTCGGTTTCGTTGAAGCGGATCACCTTGTTGAAGTTGCGGCGCATATCCAGCGAGACGCCGCCCCTGACCGGCTCCACGCCGCGGGTGACGGAGGAGCCGCCGCCGTAGACATAGAGCGGAAGCTTTTGCTCTGTGACGTAGGCGACGATTTTTTCAATCTGTTCGCTCGTTTCGGGGAAGACCACCAGATCGGGAAGCGAATCGAAGCGGCGGTGGCGCATGCGCAGAAGGTCGTACATCGTCTGGCCGTAGGCGACGGCAAGGCGGTCGTAATCGCTTTGCGACACGTTCTGCTCGCCGACGATGGCGGCGATGGCGGCCACGTGGGCGTCGTCGATCTGCGGCGCGTGCGCGGGGCCGAGGGTCACCGGCTCCATGCCGATGTCGTCGTTGTACTGCCGGAAATCGTCGTCTTTCAGATTGCAGCGGGTCTTGACGTAGTTGTAAAGGCTCTCTTTGGGATACTTGAAGAAGTCGGGGTCGCCCCAGCGGAAGATGGAACGGTAGCTGTTTTCGGGCGCGCGGTCCAGCACCCACTTCGGTTCAAAGCCCTTGTACGGTTTTGTGCTCACGGTGTCGTCCTCCTTTTCTTGATCGCTGCCAGCGCCTTGTCTACGGGGTGCAGACGGCCGGGCAGTCTGGTATAGGCGGCTCTGTAATAATCCATATAGATTTCATGGACCTCCGGGTCGGGGGCAAAGGTGTCTTTCATCTGCACCATGTGCGAGATGGCGTCGTCGTAATCCGCGAAGACGCCCTTTGCCACAAAGGCAACCATGGCCGCGCCGACGGCGCTGGCCTCGTGGGTCTGGATCCGGCTGACCGGCAGACCGAACAGGTCGGCCGCCATCTGGCAGACCACGTCGCTGCGCGCGCCGCCGCCGCCGGCGAACAGGGCCTTCACGGTCTGCTTCGAGCGCTTCTCCATCGTGGAAAGACCGTGATACAGCTCCAGCAGGATGCCTTCGATGATGGCGCGGTAGAGATGATAGCGGGTGTGATAATCGGCAAAGCCGACGATGGCGCCGCGGGCGCTGGGATTGGTGATGCCCGGCGTCCAGAACGGCTGCAGCAGCAGGCCGTCGCTGCCCGGCGGAATCGCTTTGATCTGCTCGTCCAGATACTGCTCGGCGGAGATGCCGCGCTTGTCGGCCTCGCGCCTGTCGGCGGCGCCGAACTGCTCAATGAACCACGACAGCATCCAGAAGCCGCGGAAAACCTCAAACTCGGGGTTGAACAGATCGTTCGGCACGGCGGGATAGGCCGGCATGAACGGCTGCGGCTCAAAGTAGTCCTTGACGGCCATCTGCAGCGTGGCCGTGGTGCCGAACGACACGGCCGCCCGGTCGGCGTGGACCACCGAAAGGCCCAGCGTCTCGCAGCCCTTGTCGGACCCGGCGGCAATCAGCGGCAGGCCGGCGGGGATGCCGGTGCGCGCGGCCGCCTCTTCAGTGATCGGGCCGATCACCGTGCCCGAGGGCACGAGGTCGCACAGCTTTTCCTGCGGCACGTTGCACACGCAGCGGGTCAGGTCGTTTTCCTTCATCCAGCGGCGGTTTTTGTAATCGAACGGCACGTGGCCGATCACGTTGGCCACGGAGTCGGCCAGCACGCCGGTCAGCTTATAGTGGAGATAGGCGGGCAGCATCACGTATTTCGCCGTGTTTGCCCAAAGCTCCGGCTCGTTCTGCATCAGCCAGTTGGCTTTTGTGGCGCGGAAGAGGATGCGGACCGATTCGCCCATGCCGACCAGCGAAAACAGCGCCGATTTGAGCGGCGGGATCCGGCCCTTGTCGTCCGCCTGCCGTTCGTCGAGCCAAAGGATGATGTCGCGCAGGGGACGGTTCTCCGCGTCCAGACAGAGCACCGTGTCGCGGATGCAGGTCAGCGAGACCGCGATCAGGCGATCCCGTTTGTCCCGGTTGCGGTCCAGCAGCCTTTTTGAAAGCTCCGCAATGGCGTCAAAATAGAAATCGGGCCGCTGCTCCGCCCACCCGGGCTGCCGGGAAACGTAGGGCGTTTCGTATTTTTGCTGCACCATGTCTTCAAAGCCGCCGGTTTCGTTGACCAGCAGACACCGGGCGCTCTGGGTGCCGATGTCAAAGGTCAGAACAAGGGGATGTTCCATGTCTGCTTCCTCCTTTATGCGTCCGTTTCTTTTAATACACTGCTCGTGGCGACGACGTCAACGCCGAGGCCGAGCACGTTTTCCAATACGACGTCGCCGCGGCCGAGCCGCGTGCGGACGGTGGTGCGGTTGATTTCGCGCATCACGTCGAAGATCCGGCTTTTCGGAATCTCAGCGGAAACGCGGACGGGCAGCACCGGCACGCCGGGAAACGCGGTGCGCACCGTGGTGCAGATGGTGCGGCGCGGGTCGCGCGTTTCGCTTTCGGCAAAGGCGGCGCCGCGCTTGCAGCCGTTGCCGGTGACGGTCAGCCTGCCGTTCTCTTCGGCAAGCTGCATCCGGCAGCCGCGGGGACAGACGATACAGACCAGCTCTTTCATGTGCGCACCTCCTTTTGCCGTTTCAGTTCGAACCGCACGACGCTTTGCCCGGTCAGACCCCAGTCGGCCGTCTGCAGCGTGAGCTGTTCCATTTCGGGCGGCCGCAGAAAGGCGTACTTTTTGGAAAAGACAGCCCTGCCGTCCACGGTGATCTCCAGCGTGCAGGCGTTCTCCTCGCCGCGGGAACGGAAATAGACCGTGAGCGGATCCTTCCCGCCGGTGAGGTCGAGCGTCTGCGGCACCAGACAGAGCAGGTCGTCCGACGGCTGCAGCTCAACGAGCGTGCGTGCGTGCGGCGCATAGCGGGCGGCGGCACGGCCGGCCTGCTCGCCGTTTTGCGATACGTAGTCCACCAGATCGTTGACGTGCAGCGCGTTGCCGCAGCAGAACACGCCGTCCACGCTCGTCATGCAGTCGTTGTCGCAGACGGGGCCTCTGGTGCGCCCGTCGAGCCGCACGCCGAGCGATTCGGCCAGCTCGTTTTCGGGAATCAGGCCGACGGAGAGAATCAGCGCGTCGCAGTCCACGCGGCGCTCCGTGCCGGGAATCGGCCGCATGCGGTCGTCCACTTCGGCAATTTCCACGCCCTCCAGGCGGTCGGCGCCGAACACGCGGGTCACGGTATGGGAAAGATACAGCGGAATGTCGTAATCATAAAGGCATTGGTGCAGGTTGCGCGTCAGGCCGGAAGGGGTCGGCTTCACTTCATAGACGCCGAGCACCTCGGCGCCCTCCAGCGTCAGCCGCCGCGCCATAATCAGGCCGATGTCGCCCGAGCCGAGGATGACGCACCGTCTGGTCGGCATCAGACCCAGCAGATTGGTGAAATGCTGGGCGGTGCCCGCCGTGAACACCCCGGCGGGGCGGGTGCCGTGGATGGAGACCTGCTTCGCCGTCCGTTCGCGGCAGCCGGTGGCGAGCACCAGCGCTTTGGCCGTCACCGTCCAAACGCCGCCGCGGTCCACGGCGTGGACGCAGAAGGCGCCGTCGTCCGGACGGTCGATCTTTGTCACGAAGGTCAGCGTGCGCGCTTCGATCTGCCGCGCGCGCAGTTCGTCGATGAACCGCTCGGCGTATTCGGGGCCGCTGAGCTTTTCGCCGAAGCGCAAAAGGCCGAAGCCGTCGTGGATGCATTGCTTGAGAATGCCGCCGAGCCGCGCCTCGCGCTCCAGCAGCAGCACCTTCGCGCCTTCGTCGTGCGCGCTGATCGCCGCGGCAAGACCCGCCGGGCCGCCGCCGATCACGATCACGTCATAGAAGGATGCCGTCATGCGTTCTCGCCTCCTTCCCCGTCCTTGGTGGTTCGCCAGTTGATGACAGAAGCGGCCGACGATTTGCGCACGGCGGTCGGTTCGGTCTTCAGAAAATCGGCGATGATCTTTGTCACGAGCGGCGAACAGAAGCCGCCCTGGCAGCGGCCCATGCCGGGCCGCACGCGCTTTTTGATCCCGTCCAGCGTGGGCACGCAGATCGGCGCGCGCAGCGCGTCGAGGATCTCGCCCTTGCTGATTTCTTCGCAGCGGCAGACGATCTCGCCGTAATCGGGATTTTGCCGGATCATGGCGTCGCGGTCTTCGTCAGACATCTCGCGCAAAACGGGGACGCCCTTACGGATCGGATTGAACGCCGGGTTCTTTTCCACGGGCCGCGTCTTTTGCAGCATCTCCACGGCCATCTGCGCCACGTCCTCGGCCACGGCGGGGGCCGTCGTCAGCCCCGGCGACTGAATCCCGGCGCAGTGGATCAGGTTTTCGGTGTTCCGCCCGGGCTCGATCACATAGTCCTCCTCGAACGTCGGGGCGCGCACGCCGGTGAAATAGGTGATGATGTCGCGTTCGGAAAGCGCGGGCATGGTGCCCTTTTGCCGGTCGAATACCGTGCGGATGCTTTCCGGGTGTGTGGCGACGTTTTCTTTTTCGCGGGTTTCCACGGCGTCGGGCCCGGCCAGCAGGTTGCCGTGCACGGTGTGCAGCAGGCCGCCGCCCTTGGAATGGGTCTTGCCGTGGACGCTCAGCTCCTTGACCGACGCGATCGACTGCAGCCAGGCGCCGGCCTTCTTGTCCAGAATCGAATTTGTGCCGCGGCGCGGGTGGATCGAATAGAAGCGGTCGTTCGCCATCTTTGCAATCTCTTCGGCGAACACGCCGGCGGCGTTGATCACGAGCTTCGGATGCAGGGTGCCGCGGTTGGTCCGAACGGCGGTGATGCGGCCGTCCTCCACGGTCATGCCGAGCACGGCGGTGTTCAGCCGCACGCGCGCGCCGTTCTGCACGGCGTTTTCGGCATAGGCGATGGTCAGCCCGTAGGGGCAGACGCAGCCCGCGCTGGGGTTATAGAGCGCGAAGGCCGTGTCGGGCGCGAGGTTCGGCTCGCGCGCCAGCAGCTCTTTGGCCGAAAGCAGCTTGGTGTCCTCAATCCCGTCGTGATGCTTGCGCCAGAAGGCATAGAGCGCGATCAGCGGGAACAGGGCGCGTTTTTTGAACACGACGTATTGCCCGACCCGCCGGAACGGCACGTCGAGCTCTTTGCAGACCCGGTCATACATCCGGTTGGCCGGGCGGATATATTTGTGCTTGAGCGAGCCCTTGCCCAGATCGATGCCCGGGTGGACCTCGCCGTCGTTGCGGCCCGAGGCCTGCAGCGCGAGATCGGCTTCCTTTTCCGTCAGCAGCACGTCGAGCTGCCATCTGGTCAGCTCCCGCGCAATCGAGGCGCCGGAGACGCCGCCGCCGATCACCAGCACGTCGGGCGCGTCGCCCTCCAGCGAAGCGTCGCTGTCTGCGGGCAGGCGCATGGGCGCGTCCGCCGGGCCGGTGCAGACGATGTCGTTCAGCACGTGGACGGTGCTGTTTTTGACCGCCGCCGTCTGGCAGGCGGCCACGACGTCCGCCCAGTCGTCCAGTTCGCCGCGCAGCACAACGCAGCCGTTTTCCGCCGAAGCGCGGACCCGGCCGCCGAACTGTTTTTGCAGGGTTTTGTTCAGCTTTGAAAGGTTCATGATGACCCTCCGATTTCGCTTTTCTCAGGTTAATCATACACCGCGCCCTGCGGTTTGTCAATCGGTTTGCGCGCGCGGGGGACGATACTTTTTTATTGACTTTATCCGCGGTTTTATATTATAATCAAACCGAAGATCAAACCGGGAGGGAATACAATGAAATATACTGTGCTTGCAAAGTTGCGCCGATGGTTCGCCGCGATCGCCGCGCTGCTGGCGACGTTCTGCGCGGGCAAAACGCCGCCTGCGCCGGAGCCGGTGCGCCCGGAAGCGAACACCGTGAGCGCCTACAGCGCCGAAGACGCCGATTACGGGCTGCAGATCAGCGCCGACGAAGCGGTCGACGAGATCAGCGACCTGCTGTTCGGCATCTTCTTTGAGGATATCAACTTCGCGGCGGACGGCGGGCTTTACGCCGAAAAGGCGGTCAACCGTTCGTTCGAATACACCGCGCTTGCCCGGGACGACGCGCTCTACGGCTGGAGCGCCGTCGGCGGCGCTGCGCTGCGCGTGGAAGACGCGAAGCCCGACGAGGCGCTGAACGAAAACAACCCGTCCTTCGCCGTGGTTACAAACGGCACGGACGCACCCGCCGGACTTGCGAACCGCGGCTTCCTGGACGGGATGAGCATCGAAAAGGATGCGGATTACCGCCTGTCGTTCTATGCGAAAAGCGCCGATTACACCGGCCCGGTCACGGCGCAGCTCTGCGTCGGGGAGACCGTGGCCGCCGAAGCGTCTGTTCCTGCCGTTGCGTCGGCGTGGACAAAATATGCGCTGACGCTGCAAGCGGACACAACGGCAAACGCGGACGTAACATTGCGCCTGCTGTTCGGCAATGGCACCGTCTGCTTCGACATGGTTTCGCTGTTCCCGACCGACACCTACAAGGGCCGCGAAAACGGCATGCGCAAGGATCTGGGCCTGATGCTCGAAGAACTGCACCCGCGGTTTCTGCGGTTCCCCGGCGGCTGCGTGATCGAAGGCGTTGACAAAAACAGCGCCTACAGCTGGAAAGATTCCATCGGTACAGGCAGCGACGGTCTGCCGCTGGAATTTGAAGGCACCTTCGGCAACATCGCCGCGCGCAAACAGGGCGTGAACCTCTGGACGGATCTTGCCGCCACGGACGATCCGCTTCCTTGCTTCATGAGCTACGGCCTCGGCTTCTTTGAATTCTTCCAGTTGGCCGAAGACCTCGGCGCGGCGCCGGTGCCGGTGCTCAACTGCGGCCTGTTCTGCCAGATGCGCGGCCGCGGCCCTGTGGCGATGGACGACCCCGCCTTTGCGCAGTACGTGCAGGATATGCTCGACCTCGTGGAGTTCTGCCGCGGCGGCGCGGACACCACCTGGGGCAAGGTGCGCGTTTCGCTGGGGCACCCGGAACCGTTCGATCTGCCGTTCATCGCGATCGGCAACGAGAACGAGGGCACAGACTATTATGAGCGCTTCACCGCGTTCCGGCAGGCGTTTGACGACGCCAAGGCGCAGAATCCCGCCCTGTTTGGCGGCACGGAGCTGATCTATTCCGCCGGCGCCACCGACGCGACCCACGGCGCGCACTATATCAAGTCCTATGAATACGCAAAGCAGTGGCTGGAGCTGCACCCGGACAAGACCGCGCGCGACTTTGCCGGCGCCACCGAGCAGCACTACTATAACGACCCGGAATGGTTCCTGCAGAACGCCGACTACTATGACCGCGGCGTCTACGGCCGCACCGACGACGCCATCACCGCCACCCGCTACGGCGGCGCGATCCCCGTGTTCCTCGGCGAATACGCCGCCCGGTCCAACCGGCTGCGCGCCGCGCTGGCCGAAGCGGCCTATATGACGGGTCTGGAGCGCAACGGCGACATCGTGCGCATGGCCGCCTACGCGCCGCTGTTCGGCAACCTGACCGCGACCCACTGGTCGCCCGACCTGATCTGGTTCAACAACCATCAGGTCACCGGCTCCATCAACTACTATGTGCAGAAGCTGTTCATGAACCATCAGGGCAGCGAACTGCTGCAGTCGGAACTGACCGGCGCGCTGGTGCCGCAAAAGGACATTGTCGGTAAGGTCGGCGTGGGCACCTGGTACACCTCGGCGGCGTTTGACAACGTGAAGGTGACCGATAACGAGACAGGCCGCGTGCTGGCCCGCGACTGCTTCACCGTGCCCGGCTATTTCATCAACTGGACCACGCCCACCGACGGCAAGTTCCGCACCCGGGGCGGCAAGCTGGTGCAGCTGAACACCGACATGACCTATTCCGAAACCGGCTCGGTCGCCTATTTCGGCGACGAGACGTGGTCGAACTACACCTATGAAGTCGACGCCCAAAAGCTGGCGGGACAGGAAGGCTTCATGATCTCCTTCGGCGTGCAGGACGTCAAAAACAACATCATCTGGAACATCGGCGGCTGGGACAACACCGTTTCCTGCCTGCAGATCATTGAAGACGGCGCGAAGACCGGTCAGATCCCCGGCACGGTGCGTCCGTTCACGGCCGAAGAGGGGAAGACCTATCACCTGAAGATGGTGCTGAACGGCCGAAACGTCAAGTGCTATATCGACGACGAGCTCTACGTGGACTTTTCCACCGGCTCCAACTGCGAGGCGGAGGCTTATCAGGTCGTTTCCACAGACGAAAGCGGCGACGTCATCATCAAGCTGGTCAACGTGACCGATTCTGCCCGCACCTTTGCGGTGCAGATCGACACCGAAAAAGCGCTTGCGCCCGAGGCCGCCGTGTCGCAGCTCAGAGGGCAAAGCCTCGATGACGACAACATTCTCGGCCAGCCGGAGGCCTGCAAGATCGAAGACTTCACGCTGACGGGCGTTTCGGACGCGTTCAACTACACGGCGCCGCAGTACTCCGTGACGGTGCTGCGCGTGCACCCGCAGTAACACGACAGACAACAGAAAACGGCCGCTGCGTTCTGCAGCGGCCGTTTTGACGGTGCGTTATTCTTTCGGTCGGCTCAAAGCAGCTTTTCCAGGCCGGCGTCGGAGTATTCTTCGCCGGCGCGCTTTTTGCCCAGCTGCGTCCGCAGCGCGTTATACGTTTTGCGCGTCATCGGATACAGCACCAGCCACAGCAGGGCCAGCGTCATGATGGCGGCGGGAATCAGGGAGGAAATGTTTTCCATGCCCTTCACGATGGATTCGGCCGGGCGCACAAAGGTCGCGGCGTCCGCGCCGGATTCGCTGGCGGCGTCATAGCCGTAGGCGCTCAGGATCAGGCCCTGCGACAGAATGCCGGCGGCGGAGCCGAATTTCTGCACCAGCTGCGGCAGCGCGGTGGTCATGCTTTCGCGCCGCGCGCCGTCCTGGCCGTTGACGTACTCGTCCAGCTCCACGATGTCGTACGCCATGGAGTAAAACACCGTCCAGAAGGTGGAAAGGCCGGTGCCGAGCAGAAGCGGCGTCAGAACCAGCATGATTTTGAAGGAACCGATCTGTGTTTCAAAACCGATGATCTTCAGCAGAATCAGACCGACGACCGTCAGGGAGATGAAAATCAGGCAAGCCGTGCGGCGGTCGGTCTTTTCGCAGACCTTCGTCACGATCGGCACGGCGACGGCCATGGTGATGACCAGCACGCCGATCACGATGGCAATGCCGGAGTTATAGTCGGTATTGATGCAGTCGACCACCATGTAGGAGAGGTTGCTTTGCAGCATGGAGGCGCCCGCAAGGAAGAAGAAGACGAACAGCAGGAAGAACTTCACGGGACGCAGCTTGGTGATTTCGCGGAAGCTGCGCAGCGTGGTGCCGATGCCGAGACCCTTCGGCACGACCTCGCCCTCTTTCGCCTGTCTGGCCTGATAAACGCCCTTGAGCGACGCGGCGCAGACAAGGCCGGACAGCACGGCGAGAATCGACAGGCCGCCCGCCACGTGCATATAGGTGATGGCGCCGACGCCCACCAGCGCGGGCATGATGTTGCCGATACCGATGCAGAACGCGTTGACAAAGGAGGACTGGGAGCGCAGCACGGTGCGTTCGTCATAATCCTCGGTCAGCTCCGCGACCACGGCGTAATAGGGGATCGTGTAGATGGTGTAGAACAGCCAGATCAGCATGGACACGGCGGTATACAGCAGCACGTTGGGCAGCTGGGCGTCGCCGAAGGCGTTGGGGCCGAGCGTGCTCCAGACAACGGTGAAGCAAAGCGCCAGCGGCAGCACGGATTTGAGCATCATCTTGCGCTTGTCCTTGCCCGGGCGGTCGGAAATGGTGCCGATGATCGGGTCGGTGATGGCGTCCCAGCCGATGGAAATGAAAATCACAATGCCCGCAAGATGCGGCTTCACATGTACGATCTGCACCAAAAAGGTGAGGAAATAGGTGTAGTACATGTTGTAGAGCAGCGAGTCGGCGGCAATGCCGAGCGCATACCCAACCTTTTTTCTTCTGGTCAGTTTCGCGTTTTCAGCCAATGAAAGCCCTCCTTTTTCCGGCGGAAACCGGATTGTTTTGATTTTAGCACCAAATGGGAGTCTTGTCAATGGGTTTGCTTTTCTTTGCCGAAGCGAAGGGCGGCCCGCCGCGGGGGCCGGCGTTTTTGCGGCCGCGTTTCGGGTTTTTGCTTCGCGGCGTATTTTTTTGAAAAAAGAACTTGACAACCGCGGGCGTTTGTGATAGTATACTTTGGCACAAGCAAATGCGCTGGTAGCTCAGCTGGATAGAGTGTTTGGCTACGAACCAAAAGGCCGGGGGTTCGAGTCCCTTCCAGCGCGCCATTGTGCAGCGAGCCGTTCGAAAGAGCGGCTCGTTTTTTATTTGGAAAAAGGAAGAGAAGAAGAACGCCGGAAGGGGCTCGAACCCGGAGCGGGTGAGGCGCGTGAAGAAAACAGTCCGGTGGACTGTTTTCCGCGCCGAAGTCCGAGCGCCCCGGCGCGAGGACGGCAGACGCAAGGCGAAGCCGCAGCGGATGCGTCCCTTCCAGCGCGCCACTGTGCAGCGAGCCGTTCGGAAGAGCGGCTCGTTTTTTATTTGAAAAAAGGAAGAGAAAAAGAACGCGGAAGGGGCTCGAACCCGGAGCGGGTGAGGCGCATTCCGCTTTTGGCGTTGCGCATGTGTGCTGCAGCGTCCGTTTTGAAGGCTGTCAACCGGGGATTCTTGTGCGCAACCGGCAGTTGCAGAAAGAAAAGCGCGGTCTGTCAGCTTCACTTGCTTGTTGTTTTTGTGCGGATGTGCTATAATGACGCCAGAACCCGAAAAAGGAGAGAGAACCATGACCATTGGTATGCGGATCGCCGCCTTGAGAAAAGAGCACGGATTGTCGCAGGAGGCGTTTGCCGAACAGATCGGCGTGTCGCGGCAGGCGGTTTCCAAATGGGAATCGGACGCAAGTGTGCCGGAGGTTGACAAGCTTGCACAGATTAGCACCCTGTTTGGCGTTTCCATTGATTATCTGATCAAGGGCACGCCCGACGAGCCGGCGCCGCCGGTTGAACCGGAAACGCCGCCGGTCACGCCGCCCGCGAACGCCGACGCTTTTCATATTGACGTGGGTGCGGAAGAGTTGCCGCCTGTGCCGCACACACCGGAGCCTGCACCGGCTGCTACGTCTGCCGCAGCCGCAAAGCCTGAGAAACACGGAAAAAAGAAAATGAAAAAATGGATTGCACTGCTGCTCGTCGTGTGCCTGCTTGCTGCCGGCACGGTGCTGCAGATCCGATACGACGTTATCCGCGAAGCGTGGTGGGCGCTGAACGGCGGCAAGGTGCAGTATCCGTATGTGCTGGTACACGGACTCGGCGGCTGGGGCAGCAGCGACGGGATCAACCGGACCGCGCAGTATTGGGGCGCGGACACCGGCGATCTGGTGGAATATCTCAACAGCGAAGGCTATACCGTCTGTGCACCGAGCGTCGGCCCGGTGTCGAGCGCCTGGGATCGCGCGTGCGAGCTTTATGCTCAACTGACCGGCACCACCGTGGATTACGGTGCCGCCCACGCGGCACAGCACAACCATGCACGCTTCGGCCGCAGCTATTCTCAGCCGCTGGTTGCAAATTGGGGCGGCCGGGAACACGGCTTTCAGCGGGTGAAGATCAATCTGGTCGGCCATTCCTTCGGCGGCGCCACGGTGCGGCTGCTGACCAGTCTGCTTGCGTTCGGCAGCGAAGCGGAACAGGAAGCAACCGGCAAGGAGACGTCGGGCCTGTTTACCGGCGGCAAGGGCAGTTGGGTCAACAGCGTTACAACGCTGTGCGCGCCGCACAACGGGTCGTCGCTGACCTGTGTTCTGGGAACGCTCGGCGGCATTGTCGGCATCAGCGACCCGACGCAGCTGCTGGCCAATTTGTGCTTTGCGCTGGCCGGCGCAGCCACGCCGCTTGCCGGGACCTATGATTTTATGCTCGACCAGTTCGGCATCTCGCAGACCGCCGGCACGGCCGACAGTCTGCGGCAGGCGGTCGCCATGCTGACCGCGCAAGGAAACGACCATGCGGGCTATGACCTTTCGCCGGACGGCGCAAAAGCGCTGAACGACACGATCCGTACCGTGAAGGGCGTCTATTATTTTTCCTATTCCTACTGCACAACAAAGCAGGGCAAGCTGCTGGGCGGTCAGGTGCCTGTGGCCGGAACGCTGCCGGTGCTGTTGCCGTTTGCAACGGCGATGGGCATGTATCGCGGCACAACGCCCGGCGGGATCGAGATCACGGCCGACTGGCAGCCGAACGACGGCCTTGTGAGCGTTGTTTCCGCGCAGTATCCGGCCGGCGAACCATCCGCCGCTGTGCCGGAACAGGCAGATGACACACGTGCCTATCACAAAGGCGTCTGGTATGTGGAGGAAACGCTGCCGGGCGATCACGGCACGGTGATCGGTCTGCATGCCGACGCCGAAGCGACACACATGTTTTGGAATGCGCATCTGTCACTGGTCGACGATCTTCGAAGATAAACCAACCGCCGCCCCTCGGGGCGGCGGTGCTGTTGACTGAAGACTGAAGACTGTCGACTTATTTCCCGAACATCGCTTTGACGTTTGCAAACCTACAGACGAAGATCTCGCGGCAAAGGATCATGCACACGAAGGCGCAGGTGCCGCCGACCAGCACGTCGCTGAAGAAGTGGGCGCCCACGATGATGCGGCTGACGGCGGTCAGGCCGGTGATGACGACCGGGCAGATCCACAGCAGGGCGCGCACGCCCTTGTTTTTGATGTTCAGCGCATCGTTCAGCATCGGCAGGAAGTAGGAGGCGCCGGCGGCGTTCGTGTGGCCGCTGGGGAACGACTTGAGCGCGTCGGTCGTGCCGAACATCGTCATCATCTCATCCTTGCTGATCCACTGGCCGTTCCATTCATACCACTTGGCAAAACGCGAAAAGCCGTATTTGTCCACAAGCAGCGGGTCGGCTTCGGCCACGTTCATGGCGCGGTAGCGGATGCGGCCGACCGGCTTTTTGATCACGTGCAGCACGACGGTGGACACAATCAGGAAGGCCAGCGTCGCAATGGCGACGGAGCAGAGCTTTTCAATCTGCTCGTCGGTGAAGTTCTTCGTTGCCAGAAGGCCGAGCGCGGAGATCAGCAGCGCGGTCAGGATGACGATCAGCAGCAGCCAGCCGTGCGTTTCCAGAGAATCATGCTCCACAAAGGCGCCGTATTCGCCGGTGATGTGCTCTTCGATGTAGCCCATGGTGTCGCTGACCAGCACGTAGTTCGCAATGAACGAGGCGCCGCCGGCCGCGCCGGCCAGCACCGTCTTGGCTGCGGCGGGGAACGTCTTCTTGCGGATCGCGTACCAGAACAGGATCTGGAACGCGAAGGCAAACGCCAGATAGACCGGGTCGCTGCCGATCGCTTCAAACGCCACGCCGAACACGGACGCGTTCGTCAGATAGGTATGGGCGGCCAGGGCGCTGTTTGTCAGAATCCGGCTGACCTGAAGATCGGTGAAGGTCGCCGTAATCAGCAGACCCGCAAAGATCACCAGAAACAGCGAAACGGAGAGCCAGGCTCGTTTTTTTCTTGTCATGGTCATTTCCTCCCGAGAGTTGGTAGCTTCATTGTAGCACGCCGTTCGGCAGATTGCAAGCAAAAAAAGAAAACAGGCAGCCGTTCGGCTGCCTGTCTGGCGTTAAAACGTCACGTAGATGGTCAATCCGTCGATCACGTAGGTGATGTCGCCGGTGCCTTCCTTGTCGATGGCGCCCGCAAAGGCGGCAAGCATGTCTTCGTCCGGCATGTCGATGGAAAACTTCATCGTCAGATCCTTCGGCTGATAGATGGTCTTCGTGATCTTGAATCCGTTCATCCACCAGTGCTTCATGGGGCCGATGGAGAACAGCTGGTCGTCGTGGTGATAGAGCTGCAGGGTCATATCCATCAGCTCGTCGTCGCTGGCGCAGCTGTAATAGGTGCCCTTGGAACCGGGTGCGCGGTTATAGACGCCGACCTCCGCGCCGTTGGTGATCAGCGCGTAGTTGCCCTTCCAGATCTGGATCATCCATTCCTTGTTGTTGTAATCGAACTTCAGACGGCGGGTCTGATAGTTGAACAGCGGAGAGGAGTTGGCCAGAATGTCATAGAGCAGCATGAAGCCGAGGCTGCGCTGCCACGCGCCGACCGTGGCGTAGACCACGAGCTCGGGGATCTGGCAGTTGAAGCCGAGGTTGATCATGCCCTGATCGGTGTAGCCGGTGGCTTCGCCGGTCACGGTGTTGATGAACAGACCGGGATACATGACTTCCTGCGTGCCGTCGTAATAGGTGACGGTGACTTCCACCATCACTTCGTCCGGGTCGCGGTAGGACGGCACGGCGCGGATGTCGGCCCGTTCGATCACGCTGAAATAGGCGCCGATCAGATAGAGCACGTTGGCCTTGAAGGAATCGCCCTCGTCGTCCGCTTCGTTGCGCTTTTCATAGATCTTTTCGCGCAGCTCCGTGGTGTTGACGTGCAGCACCTCCGCGCCGAATTCCGCCGGGCCGTTCAGGTTCGGCAGATGGGTGATCAGCCGTTCCAGATCGAAGCCGGTGTTCTTGGCGATATAGGTGCAGTATTCAGACAGCGTTTCGTCCAGACGGGCGTCCAGATAGGCTTCCTCTTCGCGGTCAAGCACCTGGCCGTGCAGAATCTTGCGGGCAATGTCGCCCGGGGCCAGCACGCGCAAAAAGGCGTCGGTGTCAAACGACGGCGCGCCGCGCTCCTGCACGTAGTTGATATAGTCGCTTAGAGAATGCAGATCCTTCAGATCGCTGAGATGGAAGCACTGGTCGTTCCTTGCGCCGAACGCCGCGGGCATCAGCGTATAGAGGAACAGCAGGGGAATCATCAGATACGAGGTGATTTTTTGAAGCATGGGGAACCTCCGGTCTTGTCGAAATAGGAACAAAGACAGGCGATGCTGTCGGGCAATATGCAATATTATATATGCAACCGGCAAAAAATGCAAGACGTTCCGGCCTGAATTTTAATAATATTTTGTTTTTCATCACTTTGTTGACACTCCTCCGGAAATATGGTATAAAAAGAGCAGACGACAACCGGAAAAGGAGGCAGCGCAGATGGAGAAAATCAACCGCGCCTGGATCAAGATCGTCGTGTTCCTGATGGGCCTTCTGACCACTGTGGCCGCCTGGAGCGGTCAGCTCGGAAAGGAGGGGCCCGATGTGGTGATCTGCATCTCGCCGCTGGCGTCGCAGCAGCAGGTCAATGGGTTCGGCACGTCCGCCTGCTGGTGGAGCCAGATGGTGGAGGACGACGCGACCCGGACCGACATCATCAGCCGGCTGTATGGCCGGGACGGCCTGCGGCTGAACATCTACCGCTACAACGTGGGCGGCGGGGTGAACCCGGCGCACAACCGCGTGGGCGATCCCTGGCGCAACACCGAAAGCTTTTATGTGTTCAACGAGGAGACGCAGACCTGGGGCTATGACTTCACGCGCGACGCCAACGCCCAGAAGGCGCTGTTTGAAGCGCTGTCGCTCGGCTGTGTGGACACGGTGGTCCTGTTTGCCAACAGTCCCCACTATTCCATGACCGTTTCGGGCGAAGCGAGCGGCGGCTTCACGGACTATGCGCCGAACCTCGACCCCGCGCACGAGCAGGACTTTGTCGATTACTTTTTGACGATTACGGAGTATTTCCTTTCCAAAGGCGTGCCCGTGAAATATATCTCGCCAATCAACGAGCCGCAGTGGAGCTGGGGCGGCGCGTGGGTCGGGCAGGAGGGCTGCCACTATGAGCCCGAGCAGCTGGCCCGGGTGCTGCGCCTGTTTGCCGAAGGGATCGAGCGGCGGGGGCTGCCTGTGCAGCTCTCGGTGCCCGAGGCGGGTGAGATCTCCGACCTGACCAGGACCTATTTCGACCTGATCGGCGGCGACGAGGTGACGCTGCGCAACACCGGCTCGTTCGCCTACCACAGCTATTGGCGCGACGTGCAGCTGCAGGACAAGGCGAACTTCCGCGCCTGGTTTGACGAGCAGCCATACGGCGACCGCACGCTGGACATGACCGAATGGTGCGAGCTGCCCAACCGGCACGCCACGACCGACCCGATGGCGGCGGTCATCATGGCCCGCGTGATCGCCAACGACTTCAACTTTACCCGCGCCAACAGCTGGACGTCGTGGGTCGCGGTCAACGGCCGCGGAATCAACGCCGAGGACGGGCTGGACTACAGCGACGGCCTGTTCAGCGCCGATGCGGATTTTGCAACCTATGACCGGAGCTACCGCTATGAGGCGCTGGGCCATTTTTCCAGATTCATTCCGGCCGGCTCCAAAATCCTGCTGTTCACCTCCAAGCCGGATGAGTACGGCGAGGCATCCTGGGAACGCCGGGTGGAAACCGACTTCGCCGCGTTCCTGACCCCGCAGGGCAAACAGGTGCTGGTGATCTCCAACGAGGGCGGCGAAAAGACGATCCGCCTGGCGGCGTCCGGCCTGCACATGCAGATTTTCACCACTGATGCAGACCACCGGCTGGAGAAGACCTATAACGGCAGACGGCTGCGCACGGTGGAGATTCCGGCGTGCAGCGTGACCACGATCGTGGTCGACAACGATCTGAAAGGGGTCTTCCAATGAAATTGAAACAATACCCGAGACAGGCGCTGGCAATCCTGCTTTGCCTGACGATGCTTTGCGCGTGCGCGATCCCCGCGTTTGCGGCAAAAAAAGAACCGACGTCGTTCCGGCATTCCAGCGTGAAGGTGAAGCTCGCCTACACCCATACCGTTTACAGCGGCAAAGAGAAAACGCCCGCCGTCACCGTGAAACACGACGGTAAGGTGCTGAAGGAAGGCAAGCACTACACGCTCCGCTACAAAGACAACGTGGAAGTCGGCGACGCGACGGTAATCATCAAAGCGAAGGACGGCAGCGGCTACACCGGCAAACGGGTCTATACGTTTTCCATTATGCCGAAAAAGGCGGAACAGCCGACGCTGGTGAAGGCGACCGAAGACACGATCAAAATCCGCTGGGAGCCGGTCAGGGGCGCGACGGGCTACGTCGTTTACTACTATGACGCGATCGGGAATACCTACCATAAGATCAAAGCGACGCACAAGACCGCGCTGAAAGTTCGTTCTTTGCAGCCGGACACGACCTACCTTTTCGTCGTCCGCGCCTACGCCCTCACCAAAACCAACCGGCTCTACGGCAAATACTCCCCGTGGCTGAACGCCCGGACGAAGGCTGCTGTTCCGCAGGGCACAAAAGCCGCGGCGGTCCGCGCCGTGATTGAAAGCGGCGTCTACACGCTGGCGTTCACCGCCGACCGCGGTCTGCTGGCGGGCAAGCAGGTCACCGTCTGGCGGGAAGGCGACAATCTGGCCGTTGAGACCCGGATCGGCGGCAACCGGCTGCGGATGCTCCGGCGCGACGACGGCCTGTTCGTGCTGATGCCGGCGCGGCAGCGCTACACGAGGCCCGACCCCGCCATGTTCGAAGAAGCGCTGCAGGAGACCGCCGCGGACGAGCTGCTGCAGGATCTGCTGGAAAAAACGGACGGCGCCCCGCAGCGCACGGAGGTCCGCAGCGGAAAAACGCTGCTGCAGCGCGAGCTTTACCGCGCCGAAGACGGCACCGCCTTTGCGCTGGACTTTGACGGCGACGCCCTTGTGCGCGCGGTTTATTACAGCGCCGACGGGGACGTGAACGTGACCGCGATCCATACGTTTTCGCCTGCGGTGCCGCTGGACATCTTCGAGATCCCGCCGTCCTATCAGAAACTGGAATCCGCCGTTTGATGCGGGAAGAAATCGGCAACCTTCACAAAAAGGGGGCCGCTTTTTTGTCGCTTTGGTTTCGCGGGGTCGATTGCTTTTTGCCGTTTGTTTTGATATAATGAAACCAATCCGGGTAAGCTTCGGCTTATTCGACTTTCAGAAAGGTGTGTTAAAAGATGAAGAAAGCACTCGCAATCATATTATCCGTTTTGATGCTTCTTTCCTGCTGCACGTTTGCGTTTGCGGCGGAAAAGGCGACAACCAACGACAAGGGGGAAAAGGTCTTGCAGTTCAACGAAGACGGCAAGTTCAAGATTCTGCAGATCAACGACACGCAGGACACCGACAAGATGAACAAGAGAACGGAGGCCTTCATCCGCGCCGCGGTGGCGCAGGAGAAGCCCGACCTTGTGGTCATTCCCGGCGACGTCTGCAACGACATCTTCATCGGCGCCAACACCAAGCGCGTGAAGCAGTCGCTGCGCAACCTGGCGGCGCTCCTCAACGAGCTGCAGGTTCCGTTCGCCTACACCCCGGGCAACCACGACCACGACAAGGACGACAAGGTTTCCACCAGAGAGCAGATGGAAGTGTTCGATGAGTTCGAATACAACATCTGGAACAAGGAAGACAAGGACGCCGATCCCGGCACGTACAACATTCCCATTCTGTCCAGCGACGGCAGCAAGACGGCGCTCAACGTCTACATGATCGATTCGCAGAACAAGGACGGTCTTGCCAACGGCTACACCGGCTGCTATCCGGAAACGACCGCATGGTACAAGCAGAAGAGCAACGAGCTGAAAGCCGCCAACGGCGGGGAAGCGGTTCCCTCCGTCGTGTTCCAGCACGTCCCCGTGAAGGAGATCTATCAGTGCCTGCAAAAGACCGACGTGAAGCACGCGAACGACGCGATCTTCAGCCTGAACGACTATCAGTGGTATCTGGAAAAAGAAGAGTATATGTTCACCGATCCCGACCGCATGAAGAGAAACGACAACTACGTGGGCGAAGCGCCCTGCTCCGAGGTCTTTGACACGAAGTCCGGCGAATATGAAGCCTGGCTTGCACAGGGCGATATCATCGGCGCGTTCTTTGCCCACGACCACGTGAACCACTTCATCATGAAGACCGACGACGGGATTATCATGGGCTACAACGGCGGCACGGGCTTTGCGGCCTACGGCAGAGGCGCCCACCGCTCCATGCGCGTTTATGAGTTCGACGAGAACGACGTCAAGAACTACACGATCGATTCGGTCTATTACGATGAGATCACCGGCGACAACGTCAAGATCGTCCCGATCGACATCATGTCCACCGCCATCTTCGGCGATATCCTGCGGTTCCTTTGCCGCCTGGTGTTCATCACCCCGTGGAAGGGCAGCAGATAAACCGACAAGCTTTTTCGGGGGCCGCGGCAGCGGTCCCTGTTGCTTTTTCCGGCGCCGTTTGCTATAATACCGAAAAAGGGAGGTGACGCCATGCGGATCGGCATGTCCTCGTCCTGCTTCTATCCGGAAGAGACCGAAGTCTCTTTGCGTAGGGTCGGCGAAGCGGGCGCCGAAACGGCGGAGATCTTTTTCAATTCGCCGAGCGAGCTGCACGGCGACTTGCTGCGCGAGCTGTGCGCAATCAAAGCGCAGTACGGCATGGACGTCGTTTCCGTCCACCCGTTCATGTCGTTTGCCGAAGGGTTCTGGCTGTTCAGTGAATATGAGCGGCGCTTTCGAGACAGTCTGGACTTTTACCCGCGCTTTTTTGAAGCGGCCGAGGCGCTCGGCGCGCATCTGTTTGTGCTGCACGGCGCGAAGCACCTGAAAATCGAACCGGAGCGCTATGCCGAACGGCTCTTTCTGCTGAACGAACGGGCAAAGCCCTTCGGCGTGCAGGTGGCGCACGAGAACGTGGTGTATTACGTCGGCGAGGACCCCGCCTTTATGCGGCAGATGCAGAAGCAGCTCGGCCGCGACTTCGCCATGGTGCTCGACCTCAAGCAGGCCTGCCGCGCCGGGGTGGATCCCTTTGCTTTCATTGAAGCGGTGGGGGACGGCATCGTCCACGTTCATATCAGCGACAGCGACGCCGACCACGACTGCCTGCCGCCCGGCAAGGGCACGTTTCCGTTTCCGCGGCTCTTCCGCGCGCTGGAGGGCGCCGGCTACGGCGGGAAGTACATCATTGAGCTCTATCGCCACAATTTCACCGACGAGCGCGACCTCAGCGAAGCGCAGGCGTTCCTGCGCAGAACGCTCGGCGAAGACTGAAAAAAGCAACCGACCATGTAAAGCAAGACAGCTTTACATGGTCGGTTTCCCTTTGCTTACGATGTGGAAAACCCTGAGGAAAACGTGGAAAACGGCGTGAAAAGCGTGGAAAACCCGGGCGAAAATGTGAATTCGGCGGGGAGAAGTCCTGCAAAACGTGGCGGAAAAAGCCGATGCGCCCAGACGCCGCGGGCAGTCGCCGATGTGGAAAGCGCCCCGGGGCACCTCATCCGTCACGCGCATGAAGCAGACTGCCTAACCGCGAATCGTGTGGGCGCGTGCCACCTTCCCCGCCAGCGGGGAAGGCAAGGCCTTAGTCTTTTTGTATGTCCTGTTCCAAGAGGTAGATTCTGTCTTTTACCTCATTATCGATCCATTCACATACATTGTAGAAATTATGATTGACGTCATTGTTTGTGATACGCAGCACCTTATAGCCAAAGGATTCCAGAATAGCGGTTCGTTCAGAATCATAGGCTTCACCTTCTTCTGTGTAATGCTGGGAACCGTCAATTTCAAGAATGAGCTTTGCCTTTGCACAATAGAAATCTACAATAAAATGATGCATTGTGACTTGACGACGAAAGCGAATCGGATATTTGCGCAGGAAACCAAACCATAATCGGTTCTCTTGCTCTGTTCCTTTTCTGCGCAATTCCTGCGCTCTTTTTGTCAGCTTATTATTTCTGATATGATCCATTTCAATCACCGAAAAGATTATATCACGCCCTGCGGCTTTGGACAAGCATAGAAAGTTTAGGCCTTGCCTTCCCCGCTGGCGGGGAAGGTGGCGCCGCCGATAGGCGGTGACGGATGAGGTGGCCCTGCGCGTGACGTGTGAGGCCGTCCGGCTGAACGTTTTGCGTTTCATCGTCGCCCCGCGGGGCTGCGGTTTGGCCCGCTTCCCGTCTGCCCGCGTCACAAAAAGGAAAAATCGATTGAAAGAAAACAGGAGAAAAAAAGAGATATTCAAAGAAAACGGGAGCATCCGATTTGTATATTGAAAAACTTTCAAAAATGGGTTGACAAAGCCGGGACGCTGTGATACACTATGTCAGCAATTTGACATCCGGCGCGACTGCGCCAAAGAATTTGATTGGAGGAAACCAACATGTCAACTTATATGCCCAAAGCCGGCGACATCACCCGCAGCTGGTATATTATTGATGCCGAAGGCCAGACTCTCGGCAAGGTGGCGACCAAGGCTGCCGACCTGCTGCGCGGCAAGCACAAGCCGACCTTTGTGCCGCACATGGACTGCGGCGACCACGTGATCATTGTCAACGCCGACAAGATCGTGCTCACCGGCAAAAAGCTCGAGCAGAAAATGTATTATCACCACACCGGTTACATCGGCAACATGAAGCAGGTCAAATACAGCACCCTGCTTGCGAAGAAGCCGGAATTCGTGATGACAAAGGCTGTCAAGGGTATGATCCCCGACACCACCATCGGCCGTCAGGCGCTCACCAGACTGCGCGTTTACGCCGGTCCCGAGCACAACCACGCAGCCCAGAAGCCCGAAAAGGTCGAACTTTAAAAAGGAGGTAACGAACCATGTATGAAACCATTCCGTTCTTCTACGGCACCGGCCGCAGAAAGAAGTCCATCGCGCGCGTTCGTGTCTATGCCGGCACGGGCAAGATCACGATCAACGACAGAGACATCGACGACTACTTCGGTCTCGACACGCTGAAACTCATCGTTCGTCAGCCTCTCACCGTGACCGAGCTGACCGACAAGTTCGACATCGTCTGCCGCGTCACCGGCGGCGGCGTAACCGGTCAGGCCGGCGCCATCCGCCACGGTCTTGCGCGCGCCCTGCTGCAGTATGACGAGTCCCTTCGCCCGGTGCTCAAGAAGGCAGGCTTCCTGACCCGCGACCCGAGAATGAAGGAACGCAAAAAGTACGGCCTCAAAGGCGCCCGTCGTGCACCGCAGTTCTCGAAGAGATAACAATTTCAAAAGCAACAACCGCTCACGATCGTGGGCGGCTGTTTTTTTATTATTTGTGACGCGGGGAATATATATTGTATGGGGGACCGTCGTGGCCGCGAATCGTAGCGCCGCGCTCCGCGCGGCTGGGTATCGACGGACGGACAAACAAGCCGCGGCGCTACGGGGTTATGAATCCGCCACACAGGGCGCCCAATAATATTTGTCTTCGTTCCATTTGCGGGGATTATCCTCGATATAATTCCAGATTTTTTCGTATTCATCCATGTTGCGGATGATGCGGTCGTGGAAGGAGTGTTGAAAAATGGGTTCGCCGACCGTTTTTGTGATGAATCCTTTTAAATGGCGAACAATGGTGCTGACTGAAATGTCGGAATGATTCAGCACGAGAATCATGTGTACGTGATTCGGCATGATCACATAATTATCAACCGAAACGCCGGGATAATGGAGGGGTATTTGCCGAATGGCAGTTTCGGCAGTTTTGCCGCAGGCAGACAGTGCGATGGTTTCGTTTTCCTGAAAAACATCCTTTTCCCAAAACCGATTCAGCTTTTCAAAGGTACAGAATGTGATAAAATATGCCCCGTTTGATGCGTAATCGTAGTTTTTCAATCTTCTGCGTTTATGATATTTCATTTAAATCACCGTAATCAGCATAACATAAAACCCGTTCAAATGCAATAATCAGCAAAAACATAACGCCCCGTACTGCCGATCAGTGATTGGCAGTGGTACGTTCGGTTCACCAACAATACGGCGGCAAAGGAACAATCGTAGTGCCGATCAGTGATCGGCTGAGGCGCGTTCGGTTTGCCGACAACGTGGTGGTATTGGAACCGTTGCAAAGCCGATCGATGATCGGCACTACGGCATTGTTACATCCATATGACAAACCTGTAACACGCGCGTGAAAAACGAAACGGGGCCTCTGTCATTTTGCACAATGGGCGAGCCCCGCTTTTTAACAGATAAACCAAACTTTTTAATTCCATTAAAGTTTTGCGGATCATTGCTTGATTTCTTGCTTTTTGAATGCTATACTGATACCGACTAAAATTGTCTTCGTGTATCTTTGCGCCCTTTTTTAAGGCGCCACACGGTTCGGGTCAGAGGACCGGCGCCGCAAAACGGAGGGCAGGGCACGGCGAAGGCAGCTTGGTTTGCGGGAAGGCAACGCTGACAGGCGGGTGGTTTTCCGTAGCGCCGCGCGCCGCGCGGCTTGACGGGAGAACAGCACCGAGTCGCGCGGAGCGCGACGCTACAGGCCCCCCGCACACAAACCATTTCGGATTTTCTTAAGGAGGAACCAACTTATGAAAAAAACAGTGAGAACATACACCAAGCGGACACTTTCCGTGTTTATGGCTGCTCTCATGCTGCTGACAGCATGGGTGTTTGTTGCGCCGACGGCTTCAGCGGCGACGGCTCAGCCGAAGCATACATACCGTTTTATATTGAAAAAGACGTCCGGTACCGGTAACTGGCGCGGCGATTTTGACGGCGCAACCGGCAATGCTACCATCCAAATTACGGCGAAAAACAAAAACGGTACGAGCACAAGTACGACGATTAACACTACATATAACAGCAGCGACTGGCTTCCCTCAGGAACGGGCGCAGGAAGCGAGAAAACCGTTTACACAAGCAGCAGCACCGAATACTTCCCGACCAGCATCAAGGTTACAACGAATATCAACCGAAATGGTTCGGCGGTTGGCGGTCAGACCGGCTATGTGGATTGCTATCTGGAAGTTTTAAATGTAGAAAGCAATTCTTATGTCAGAAGTAACTGGGGCAATAAGGGGTTTACAGCTGATACAAACTTGATTGGTTCTGGCAGTACCAGTAAGAGTCAAACATGGACCTCATCTGCCGGTATTCCTGCAATTACGGCTGTTCGTTGGGCAAATGTGACGGAACAAAGTGTGACGGTTCCTGCCGATACAACAACAAATACGGTTACCGCGCCGACCGCAAAGGTCATCGACCAATACGGTGTGGAATGGTGGGAGAACCCGAGCTATGCATTCAAGGGTGCCAGCAACAGCAACGCAACATCCAGCGATACGATTAGCGGTATTACGATTCAGAGCAGCACGGCAACCAGTACGCAATGCAAGATTGATTTCAAAAATGCAGCGAAAACGTGGGTGGCGAACTCGACAAACGGCGTCCCGGATGGAACGACCTATCAAAGATATGTCTATGTTACAGCATACTATAATAACAATGGAACATATCTGTATGGCAGAACGTATGGTTCTAGTTCCGACCAACGGTTCCCGATCAAGGTGACGAACTGCAAGTATACGCAGGAATATAATGCCAGTTTGCCGACGGTGGATGCGGATAAATACTCGACTTATACAGTTTCTCCGACCAGCTATTCTGTCTATTATGGTATCACTCCAACGAGGCAGAAAGCGATTGATAATAAATCAAGCACAAAAGACATTTATCCGCAAGAGTTAAAAGCGGCAGGTTATGAGTTCAAGGGCTTTTATGATTTTACAAGTGCAGCGTCCGCTGTGAGTTATGCTACTGCATGGTCAAATCCGGCATCCACATATACAAAGCTTGGAGATTCAACAAAACTGACCGCTGAACATAAAACGACCACGAACAACAGTTCCCATCCATGGTATGCCGCATGGCAAGCGAAAAACGTCAAAGTTACCTATATCAACAATGACGGGTCTGTGTTGAAAGAAAGCAATTACGGTAAGTACAATCAGAAAGCAAGTTATGTTGCTTCCGGCACGAACACAACCGATAAACTTTCTTCGGCTGCTCCGGCCAACCCGACCTTTGTCCATGCCCCCGGCGTGCAGGGTACTTATAAGTATAAGTTCGACCACTGGGAAGTCGTTTCCGCAAAGCAATTTGTGATGAGCAGTGACGGCACGCAAGAGCAGGTGGATTACAGCGACCTGGTCGGCACGCCCTATGATACCGCCGTGATGCGCGGCGACACGGTGTTCCAGGCGATTTATGTGCTTGATACGGAAAACGGCACCTATGAGAACTATACCATTACTTATTGGAACGGTTATTTGAACAACAGTTCCGAGTATAACACGACGTACGGTACGTACAATTATCTTGCCAACGGTTACAAGACCGTGACCTATGAACCGGCAAACGAGGTAGAAGAAGGAACCTATGAATATGAATTCCTCGGCTGGGCGCAGAAGGTTCCAGGCGACGACAACCATGTCTACTTCCAGGATTGGGATCCGAGCGCGAACGAAGGCCAAGGCGGCTATGTGCCGGTGAGCAACGCGCAGACCCCGCTGAGCGACACCAAGGTCTATCGTACCACCACCTGGGTCGCCGTCTACGGCCGCAAGTTCATTGACTATACCATCAACTTCATTTATACCGACCGCACGGAGACCCCGGACGGCTACAGCTACGCGCTGGCGCAGAACCACGAGCAGACGCCGCTGCACTACGGCGATTCGATCACGGTCCCGGTCTATAACGAAGACTTCTTCGATTACACCGGCAAGGTGGAAGGCCAGGCGAACAACAAGCTCGGCTATACCTATAAGTTCAACGGCTGGAATACAACGCCTGCGGCAACCGTGACCGGAAATGTGACCTATACCGCGCAGTATACCGAACGCGCGGGTATCTATCACATCCAGTTTGTCGATTACGACGAAACGGTGCTGAATCCGGAAGATTACGATCCGGACAGCTATGACCCGCTGGACGAAGAACACACCGCGCCGCAGGGGATCGGCTGGTTCAAATACGGCGACGACATCACCGCCGCGGAAGCGGCCGCCCGCGCCCTGCTGACCGGCAAGACCTACCGCGACGATGAGTTTGAATACACCTTCGACGGTTGGGATAAGACCGTGCAGACGACCGCGAAGGACGACGCAGTATACACCGCCGTTTATACCAGAGACCGGCTGTATACCGTGACCTATGTCAACGAGGGCAGCGAGGTCGCGACCTGGAAGGGCGTGGCGGGCGAATACGTGCCCGCGTTCCCGCAGGTGGAAACCGTTGACCCCGACACGAGCAACCCGATCGCCGCGCCGCTTGCCGCGCCGCAAAGAGGCCGCGACGACTATGCGGAAGCCTATACCTTCGAAGGCTGGGCCGACGAGGCGTATAATCCCAAGACCCCGGCAGAGGTCCTGGTCAACAAAGACGGCATGAGCAATTACGAGATGCCGGCAGAGGATATCACGCTGTATGCGCAGTATACCTGCACCCTGACCGATTATGAAATCAACTTCATCTACGGTCGGCCCGACGAAAACAACGTAATGCCGGATCATAAGCAGTCGCTGCATTACGGCGACGACGTCGAGATTCCGACAGACGTTGCGAGACCGGACGACACGACCTATCATTATGAGTTCCGCGGCTGGGACAAGACGGTCAGCGAAACCTGCAAGGGCAGCGCGACCTATACCGCGCTTTACAGAAAGAGCTATGTCTATTACACCGTGATGTGGTATCAGCCCGATCTGTCGAGCGAGCAGCAGACCATGACAGTCGGCGGCGAACCGCGGTTCTACTATGCGCCTTCGACCGAAAAGGTCCGCGACGACGAAACCTATATCTACAACAACCTGATCTCGGCGCCGTATCAGGAGCCGAACGCGCCGCCGAAACCGGACGCCGAGCATGAATATGTGCTTGCCGGCTGGCTGTATAAGGACACGCTTGGCAACGAGACGCCGACCCTGCTGACCCGTGCCGACCGTGTGACGATCACGAACCACATGGTATACGATAACCTGCCCGAGAATCGAGCGGGCAAGATCGAGCTGGTCCCGCTCTTTGAGAAAGCAGCGGACGTCAAGACCGTGACCTTCCTGGATGAAGACGGCACCCTGCTCGGCACGCAGAAGGTGCCCTACGGCACACTGTTCAAGGACATCAACATTGGCACCCTGCCCGCCAAGACCGCAACGGAGACCGACCACTACTCGCTGGACGGCTGGCTACTGAAAGACGAGCAAACCGGATTGTTTGCGGAAACGATTCTTGACAAAGATACCTACGAGGTGGAAGTCCACATCACCGTCAAGGCGAAGTTCTCGGCAAAGCCGCACGAATATGAACTGGTTGCGACCACGACAGCCCCGACTTTCTTTGCAGAAGGCGAAGGCGAGCTCCTGTGTGCGGCCTGCAACAAGTCGGGCACCACGACGCTGCCGAAGCTGAAAGACGGCGTTGTACCGACCGGCCGCATCAAGGTGAAGGACCAGCAGTGGCTGGATATTGCGGATGACGAGGGTCCTGTTCTGGCCGCCGGACAGAGCGTGTTCATCGTCAACACCGCCGACACGGCAGCCGCAACGACCTATTATCTGAACAAGCACACCAAGCAAACCGTTCTCTCGCTGCCCGACGGCGCGAACCCGAACGACTATCAGGCCCTGACCTATAACGACGGCGGCGTCGGCAGTCAGGTCGGAAATATCTATCTCTATGCGTCCAAGACGGCTGTCACGCCGGAGGATGTTGCAGCAGACGACTGGTACCGCTGCTTCAACTATACAGAATACCACCAGCATAACCCCGATGCGACCGAGGCAAACTTCAGCGCGACGGTCGGCGACCTTGCAAGTGCAATCGAGGTGGCAGATGGCGAAACCTTCATCATCTATGCGAAGATCGTTGACCGCGGCGATCCCGCGAACGTCACCTATATCAGCACCGCGAAGCTGACCTATGACGGCACTCCGCCGGTCATCACGATTACCAGCACCGACGAAAAGGAGACCGTCAAGCACTGCGTGGACGCGACGGTGGAAGTGGAAGAAGGCTCCATATTCTTCATCACAAAGAACGGCGAGGAACTGTCCACCGTTCAAAGAACGTATACGGAGAAGGGCGAATACACCGTTATCGCCTATGACGAAGCCGGCAACGTTTCCCGCAAGTCGTTTGAGATCATCGGCAGCCACAGCCCGAAGACGGTTGTCACGGCGTCCACCTGCACCGAAGGCGGCGAACAGTTTGACGTCTGCCGTACCTGCGACAAGGTTATTTCGGAAGTGAGCGAAACACCGCCGCTCGGCCACAAGCTGAAATACCGCGTCAAGCAGCCGACCTGCACCGAAGACGGCACGGTCACCGTGACCTGCCGCCGCTGCGGCGAGGCGATCAACGATCTTGTTGACGGCTACACCGCCGAAGACGGCGTCTACACCGGCGCGATTCTGGCCCAGTTGGCGGATCCCGACACCGAAGACGGCACCTTTGAACGCCTGATTGCCGTCGGCGCGCACACCTGGGGCGACTGGGAAGTCAAGACGCCCGCCACCTGCATGGCCACCGGCGAAAAGGTGCGTTACTGCACGAAATGCGGCGAAGAGGATTCCGATGTGATCCCGATCGACGAGAACGCGCACCGCTGGAGCGCTTCGACCTACAGCAAGCCCGCAACCTGCACGGAGCCCGGCGAAACCTACCGGATCTGCCGCTACAACGAAGCGCACCATCAGCACGTCGCTGACATCGAGCCGACCGGCCACATTGCCGCGGACGAATGGGTCGAGACCCTTGCACCGACCTGCACCGAACCGGGCACAGAGGTCCAGTATTGTAAGTTCCACGGCCTTGTGAACGGCGAAGTTGCAGCGTCGACGGTTGTTGTGAACACCCGTGAAGTCGCCGCGCTCGGCCACGACTTCTCCGTCTTTGTGGAAACGGTTCCTCCGAGATGGGACGGCGCGACCCCGGTTCAGGGCTATGACGTTTACAAGTGCAGCCGCTGCACGGAAACGACGCATCTCAACTTCAAGGATCCCGAAGACAACGTGACGGTGACCTTCGTGGTCAACGGCGTTGTCGGCGAGCCTGTTGAAACCGCCAAGGGCAGCACGCTGAACACGGTTGCGAAGCCTGACACCGCAAAGGCGAGCGACAACACCTACAAATACACCTTCGCCGGCTGGAAGAAGGCCGTGAAGAACGACGAGGACGTTTGGGTAGCCACCGGCGAAGTTCTGAAGGATACGTTCGCCATTACCGAAAATGTGACGCTGATCGCGACCTATACGGAAAGCTACATCAACTACTGCGTCGAATTCCTGTATGATACCGGCTTGAGATACAAGATCAAGGGCTATTCCCACTGGAACGAAGTCATCACCGTTGAAGATCCGACGAAGGACGCCGACGTTAACGCGACTTACACCTTTGCAGGCTGGAAGAAGGCCGTCCAGAATGAGGATGAGACCTGGAGCGCCACCGGTGATATCGTGAATGAGATCATCTGCAAGGGCGATGCGACCTATATCGCCGTGTTCAACCCCACAGCGATCAAATACACCGTGATCTGGGCTGACCGCGCCGGCGCGAACTATGTTGCGCTGAAGACCTTGACCGACGTGGACGGCGGCAGCGACGTCAGCGCCCAGGCGCCCGACCTGCCCGCTTCGACCAAGACCGCCAACGTCAACGGCCACTGGGTCGTGACCGGTTGGGACATCTCCCCGACGAACGTGACGCAGAACCTTGTCATCCGTCCGGTGGAAGTCCAGGAAGCGCACAACTACGCCACGACGAATACGCCCGCGAGCTGCACAGAACCCGCAAAGACGACCTACACCTGTGCCTGCGGTTACAATTATTCGACCACGAGCGGCAGACCCAACGGTCATACTTGGACCGTGACCGAACGCGTGAACCCGACTGCCACAACCGACGGCTATGAGCTGCGTGAATGCTCCGTCTGCCACGTTCAGGATCGCGTTGTACTCGACAAGACCGGCATGATCAACCTGAAGGTTACCGTGAAGGATCAGAACGGCAACCCGGTCAGCGGCGTCACTGTAAAGGTCTATGACGGCGACACCTTCATCGGCAGCGACGTTTCGAACTCCAGCGGCGTTGCGACCATCCCTGTACCCGAGGCGAAGACCTACCGAATCGTCATCGAAGGCAAGGAAGGCACCGTCACCGTTGACGCAAACGGCAGAGTGACCGGCGGCAACATTCCGACGGTGGACCGCAATAACGGCGGCAGCCACGGCTGCGACTGCACCTGCCACAAGAGCGGCTTCTGGCCGATGATCTTCCGGTTCTTCCACAAGATCATCAAGATGATCACCGGCGAATTCCGGTGCTGCCCGGATGCCAACTATTAAACACAGCTTGAAAAAACCCGCTTCGGCGGGTTTTTTCTTTTGCCGCGGCGGCGGGACGGCGGGTTGGGTTCGTTGCGGCGTCGGGGCGCGAACCGCCCGCCCCAAAAAGACAGATTGCAACACGCCGGAAACAAACCCGACACATTTATTGCGACGGCAAAGTCATTCTACACAAAAGGGAATCGTGCCGATTATTCAAAATGTAGAAAATGAAGAGATATTAAAAAAAGCATTGCATTGCTTTTTTTTTGCTGCTATAATTAGTACGATTATAGGTGTCTCTATCGGTGAATTCTGCCCATTTTTCGGTTTTTACCAAAAAAATCGGGACTTTTTCGGAATTATTGTAGGGAAATCCTATGTTGTTCATATACACTTTTCAATGGTTCTAAGGAGGAATCACAATGAAACTTGGAAAGAAAGCATTGAGCTGCCTGCTTGCGATTATGATGATCGTGACCAGTATTTCCGTTTGCTTCAGCGTGCTTGCGGCGGGCGACGGAACGACACAGCTCAACAACCTTGCCAATCAGATCGTCATGAACTGGGACGGTCTGAATGCGGCTGTGACTGCGTTCAACGCGAACAAGAACGAAAGCACGGCGGCTAAGGTGCCTGTTTTGAAAACAGACACCTCCCATGCGATTGTGGAGGTTGACACCTATCTTGGCGGCTGGCTTGCGGTTGCGCAGGCGTATTCTGCCTATGTGGCGGCGGTGCGCCCGACCAACACGACGCTGTCGGTCAACGGCACAACCTATGATGTGCGGACCTATGACGGCCTGTGGGGCTATGCCGTTGCGAAGATCGGCGATGCAGGCGGCCTGACGTCGGCGCAATATAACAGCGTCCTTTCCTTCTTCCGCTTTAACCAGAACGCGACCGGACAGGCGCAGGTGCCCAGCACTACAAGCTTTACGCTGGATATTGAGCCGGGCTATGACATAACGGCTTATCCCGACGTCGCCTCCATCGATCCGAGCAAGGCGTATAAGACCGGCACCATGACCTTCTCGTTCAGCGGGAACTTTATCAACGGTTCCTCGTTTACGTCTTCGACTGAAAGCTATGCGAGTGAGATCGGCGACCTGAAAACGGTTCTGGAAAGCCTTGTCAGCACGAGCGGCACCAATAACTTCAATTACTGGCTGAACACCTGGTCCAACCAGCCGCATACGAACGAAGAGTATGTGGCAATGGCAAATGAAAACGGTCAGGCTGGCTGGGTCTTCAACAGTTACTCGCTTGCGGTCAACGATTTGTCCTCCAACGCCTATTTCCCGGAAATCGCCGCCGACAGCAGCAAGGCCGAGCTCCTTTGGGACCACTTTGTTGCGCCTGTTGTGGGCAAAAGCTATGACGAAACCTACAACTGGCTGTACAGCGACCTGCGCGACTACGCGCTGCGCGGCTATGCCAACGCGCATATTGCCACGATCGACGCCCTGATGGCCGAAAACGCCAATTCCGGCAACTATGCCGGCTACCAGATGAAGGATTACTATGTCCGTCTGGCAGCGGAAAAGGAGCAGCTCGACAACCAGAGAGACTTCAACCAGGTGCTCTGCGCCGACGAAGTCAAGGCGATTATCACCTCCGGCGATCCGTTCAGGGGCGCGAACTATCTCAACGAGTTCGAAGCGCTGGTTGCGGCCGTGAAGGTCAAGGTGGCGAAGTATTACGCTGCGGAATACGGCGACAACTTCGATTTGCTGCTCAACTACCGTGTGCCGGCCTATAACCACTCCATCGACACCGAAGCTACGGCCTGGGAAGCCAACGATTACTTCCCGGCGGACGCGGGCATGGAGGGCGTGAGCTACGCCAAGATCATCGGCGCGCAGAATTCGGCGAGCAACGTGGTGGAACAGCTGACCACGGAAGACATCACCTATGTCATCGACCCGGATACCGGCGAGGTTTCGGGCTCCGCGGGCACCGACGGGAAGACCCTTGCCGCGAAGTTCGTGCGGGAAGCCACGATCCTGATCGCCCTCATTGACACCAACATTCTGCTCTACGGTACGTTTGACGACATTTCGGCCAGCGTTTCCGCCCATAACCATGTCATTACCGAGGCGGACTACAACGCACTGAAAGCCAAGCTCAGCGCGGCCGAGATCGAAGTCGGCGGCGCCAGTGCGTTCCGGCTGAAGGCGCAGATGGACGATTTCATGTCCAAATATATCCTCGGCGGCAAGCGTTTCTCTGAGCTTTATGCGCTGGAAGAGGAATACCGTGCCCTCTATAATCAGGCGACAAACATCCAGGCGAGCAACCACGCCCTCTTTGAGGCGGTCTTCTCGTCCGATGAGGCGTTCGCCGCGACCTATACGGTCTATATGAACCACATCAAGGGCATGATGGCGAAGCGCGTGTATGAGCAGTATGCCCGCGTCAAGAAGTATTATGACGAAGGCGCCCCGGCCAACGCCAGCGGCAACAGCACCTATTTTGATTCCTACTGGAACTTTGAAGCGATTCTGAATCTTTGGGATAACATCGACCTTGCGAACCCGACGTCACTGTTCAACGCGCTGGCAACTGTGCCGGCCTATGACCCGACCACGGAAGAAGCTGTGGCGGAAGGGCTGCCGACCGTTGCGCAGATTCAGAACCTTTACAACCTGATCACGAACACCACCAACGGTTATGTCAAGGTTGCAACCGATTATAAGAACGCTCTGGCGGCGCTGCGCAACAGCCTGATCAGCGGCACTGACTACAGCATCATGACCGGCATTCTGACGCAGAACGGCGGCAGCGGCAAATACGGCTGGGTCTCCTCCATCGGCAGACTGAGCGTGACGGACATCTATAACTTCGTCAAAGAGATCGGTCTGACCTCCTACAGCAACCTGACGGAGCCCAACATCCGCGACCTGATGGACGGCTCGATCTCCGATTTCGACGACATCCTTGTTTCCGAGGATATCGGCACCTTGCTCGACAACCTGATTTCGGTGGATGTAACCGACGATCAGGGCAATCCCGTCATCGACCCCGCCACCGGCGAGCCGCAGAAGACGGGCTTCCTCGGCGTGTGGCAGTATGACTATACCGAGGTCAACGGCACCTATCACAAGGGCCGCTTCTATACCCCGACGTCCGGCAACAACGCCGGCAAGATGGTGGAGCGCACCGGAGACGCCGGTACGTCCAACGGTCCCGACAAGGTCAAGAACCTGCGTGAATTCCTGATCAACACGATCCGCAACCTGCTGTTCAACGGCAACCTGCAGACCACGCTGTTCAAGACCATTTACCCGATGATCGGCAACCTGCTGCAGGATCCCGGTACCTATTCGGACTTCGCGAACGAAGGCGGCGTCCCGGGCAAGATGAAGATTTACGACGTTTGGGTATCGAGCGCGTATGCCTATCTGGATAAGCTGGTTCCGTCCGTTGTGGCGGCGGCAATTCCCGCCGAGCCGCATCACTTCTTCTGGCATTCCGGTCACGGCAACCAGGATAACAACACCGGCCAGCAGATCGGTAAGGATATTGTCTGGTATAAATTCTTTAACTCGAGTCTTTATACCTCGGCCACGAGCGGTTACTCCTATAACAAGTATTATTACAATGACTTTTTGAAGATTTTTGACACGTATACAGAAACCTTGCCGAACGTTGTCGGTTTGAACGGTAGCGGCATTTCGATTACGCTGGACTACTACAAATCCTATTGGAACAGCACGCAGTCCGATCGCAAGATTGATTGGGAAGCGATTGACAGCCGCAAGGTCTGGCATATCACCGACCCGGACGGTCTGTACCACACTCTCGCGACTGTGTTCTGCGGTTTGGCTGCCCCGCTGGCGGCTCTGGTCAAAGGCTCTTCCATTCAGCTGGATTTGACAGTGGGTTCTGTTCTCTATGGTCAGGCCACGGTGAACCCGGGTTCCTCCGACGCGCTGTATGAGCGCCTGTTCGTGCCGCTGTATGAACTGCTCGGCATCACATCCCGAGCGAGCGGCAACGCGAACGGCTACCACAGCATAGATGATATTAATAGTGCAACCGAGTTTGTTTGGGTTCCGAAGAACAGCAACGGCGACCAGCGCACAAAGTCCATGCAGGGTTACGGCGTCACATTCTGGCAGTATCTGCTGGAGCCGATCACCTACTGGATGGAGAACACCCTCTTCGTCAAGCCGGTGGAAACGATCCTGAACCTCCTGCCGAACCTGCTGGGCGCGATCGAATACGACCAGCTCGTCAAGAAGCTGAACAACCTTAAAATCGCATTGTCTTTGGATTCGTTCCATTTCCACATCATTACAAGTAGCGGTATTCCCATCAACCTTAACAGAGAGTTGACCACCTTCGACGTCGGCAACATCCTTTCGACGAACGCTACGGTCGCCCCGATTCTGAATGCGGTTGAAAACGGTGTAAACGGCAACGGCATCATGTCGATGCTGCTGAAGGCGGAGGCAACCACCCAGGCGCCGGATGACAATGCGGCGGAAGACGCCGCCAACAACCCGAAGACCTACCTGATGACGGTCTATAAGGATCCGGAGACCGGTGAAAACACAGTCGGCACTTCTGCGAATGACGCCGTGAAATATACCTCGACAAACGGCACGGCCTTCTACTTCCGACAAAAAGGCTTGCTGACGCAGACGCTGTATAATTTGTTCACCACCAAGGAGGAGACGCGGGCCATCGACGACGCGACCTACCGCATCACCACCAACAAGGCGCAGAACGGCAAGATCCAGAAAGAAGAAGGCGGCACGATAAACAAGGGCTACACCTGGGATAAGGGCTACCTGTTCATCAACTGGCTGACCGATCTGACGGTGCACACGACCAAGCACAGCGTGCAGCCTGTGAACGGCAGAACCTACACGATGAATTATGACATCCCGGTCAACCGCTTCATGGCGCCTGCAACGATCCGCAACGGCGGCACCTATGACGGCCATGTTATCAGCTACAGCTTCCCCGGCAACAAGGCGACCATCCGCGGCTACCACCTGGTCGTTGACCCGGGCGATACGCTGCTGACGCTCTTCCGCTGGATCATGGATGACAACACCATCTACTTCCTGAAGCCGCTGCTTGACGGCCTCATGGAGCCCGATCCGGAGACCGGAAAGACCATCCTTGACACCATCATCCCGATTCTGGACGGTCAGGCGGATTACATCATGGCGATCCTGATCCTCCTGCTTAACGAATACAATATCGGTTTTGACAACTACACAGACCAGGTGGCAAACGGCACCTTCTATGCGAAGGGCACCACCAATACCCTGATCGACCATTACAGCGGCTCCGGCTCGAGCCGCAAGGCCTACGGTTTCGCGAGCGAGGCGGCCTTCCTCGGCGCCTATCTTGTGGAAAGCACCGGCCCCGACAACGCGGGCGAGCTGGGTCTGACCGGCCTTGCCAAGGCGGACCGCGCCGTGAAGAACGCGGATAAGATCCTCGATTCCCTTGTGCCGATGCTGGTGAAGCTGCTTGCGGAAACCATCACCAAGCTGCTTCCGTTCACCGAGGATATCGTGGAAAAGGTCAACAATGACGAAATCACCCATTTGGGCGACGTGGTGGCGCAGATCGTGCTCAACGACGACTTCATGACCTGGGTCATGCAGCTGCTGTTCGGCACAGGCACCAACACAACGGCGATGGGCGCAGTGGCCGAAGGCGGCGTTGACAAGGGCATCCTCGGCGGTCTTCTGAGCGGCGACAGCGGCCCGATGATCGGCAAGATCCTCAACATCCTTGCGCAGTTCGACCTGGATATCACCCCGCTGAACCTGCTGAGCGTTTCGGCAAGCGGCACCTTCGCAAGCACGGGCGTCCACAACTGGCTGGTTGCCAACGGCACCATCACCAAAGACACCACCTGGGCTGACATCTCCGTCCCGGCGGGCATCGACTGGTTCCAGGGCGACGACGCGATTGCCGCCACCGGCACCATGTATCAGAAATATAACACGCTGTTCACACAGCTCAAGAAGATGCTTGAATGTGTGCTGGCGCCGCTGAGCCCGGTTTTGAACCTGCTTCTCACCGGCGAAGACCTGACGCTGGCCGACAAGCTGACCATCCGTGGCAACGAAGGCTTCGGCGAAGCGATCGTGCCGATTCTGGAAGCGCTTGACATCGACCTCGGCATGAACCAGACGCAGTTCACCAACTATGTTTACGGCGTGTCCAACGGCCAGGTCCCGGCTCCGGCCTCCGGCAACCACTTTGCCACGAGCGTCCGCAGCCCGCTGGAACCGCTGCTTGCGGCAATTCAGGAACTGCTGCTCGGCACCTCCAGCAACAGCGACTGCCTGCTTGCAACACCGATCTACACGCTGTTCACCAAGCTCCCGAACGCGCTGTACTTCCTTGACCGTTATGACACCGACGGCGACCAGAAGGATGATACCTCCAACTTCATCCTTGCGATCACGAACCTGATCCAGCCGATCCTGACCCTGCTCGACATCGCGGATCCGATCCTGTCGCGCGTCACAACCCTGAATATCAAGAAGACCCTGAACGAGTTCCTTGACCTTGAAGGCTTGCTCAACAAGGTGCTTTCGCAGCTGCTTGACCGCAACTGGTCCAGCCTGTCTGAGATTGAAAAAGAAAACGCCAACGCCAACTATGTTTCGATCGATCTGTTCGACTTCGGCGAAATTGCCGCGAAGTCTTCGAGCGAGATCCAGATCAACGCCACAACGCGCCGCACCGTGCCCGCCATCGGCCGTCCGGCCACCGGCACAAACTCGGTGGGAGCCAACGCCCTTGACTACAGCAAATTCATCGGCTCGCCGGGCCAGCTGTTCATCTCGCTGCTGCGCTCGATCCTGACGCCGGAGCTGGTTGCGCGTATAGGCGATCTGATTAAGGATCTGATGGCAGCGGAAGGTCTGGAGGATACCGAATCCGCCGCTTCCCGTGCCCGTAACCTGAAGATCGTTGACAACATTGTCGCCCTGCTGAACAGCCCGGGCGAAAGCGGCGCCATGAAGGTCGATATCCTGACGGGTATTCTGATCGACCTGCTGACCGACTATGAGTCCGACGATCCCTACGATTACTTCTATGAGTTCATGAACCGCGCGGGCGACACCCTGCAGCAGGAGAAGTGGAACGAGTATTTCATCGAAAGCAACACCTATGACTGGGAACATGTTGCGGTAGATGACAACGGCGACAAGATCTTCACCAAGCAGGAAGTCGAAGACGCGATCTCCAACCTCGACTACGTCATTCAGAAAGCCCTGCCCGACATCCTTGACGCGCTCTATGAAGAAGGCATGATCGACCTCGGCACGGTCTCGCTGGTGTATGATTACACAAGCGGCTCCGGTCTGTGGGAGCTGGTCAAGGCCCTCATCACCGAAAACCTGCTCAAGGACGACATGGTCAGCATGATTGCCAACGCGCTGTTCGGCCTGCTCGGCGGCGCCAGTAACACGATCGACGTTGTGATGAGCCTGCTCAAGGGTGCAGGGATCAACCTTACCGCTTCCGACTTCTACGGCAAGACGGCCGGTCTGGACTCCTATCTGAGCTACGGCTTTGACAAGCAGAACGGCGCGATCAAGTTTGCGCCCGGTTCCAACAACAGAAAAGCCTATATCAACGACGAAGAAGTGGACTTCGACTGGCAGCAGATCATCGAAAACCACCAGAAGGATGCCGACGGCAACATCAACTGGGCCTATGAGACCTATGAGAAGCACAGCGACTTCCTGGTGCCTGGTCCGGACAACAAGCCTGTCAAGCTGACCGAAAAGACCAAGGACGAAGACGGCAACGAAATCGACAAGACGGTCTATAACGAAGAGACCGAAGAATTCGAAATCGTCTATGCCAAGAACCTTATCGCCTCGCAGTATCCGCAAGTGAAGGAAGACGGCAAGTACGTCTATGAATACAAGAACGCGGACGGCGAAATCGTGGAATACAAGTCCGAATACAACTTCCTGAAGGCCTTCATCATCATGAAGGACGAAGATGGCAACGAGGTCGGCGACCCGATCATCTGCCCGACGGAAGAACAGATCGAAACCGGCAACCAGTATAAGCTGACCGCAAAGCGCAACACGGACCTTGCCGTCGCCCTGTGGAGCTGGGGCCTGGATGCCGTGACCGGCGAAACCAGCGCCGAAAAGTATATCGGCAAGAAGAACAAGTTCCTGGAAGACGTCTGGCAGATCATCTCCCCGCTGGAAGGCGTGCTGAGAATGCTGTTTGCCGACGAAGGCTTCCAGGCGTTCGGCGACGCGCTGAACCTCGAAGGCGCCAACGGCTATGAGAATGTGTTCATTCCGCTGTTCAACGCCCTCGGTCTGGATCAGATTCTGACCTACATTAATACGCATCCGGCGGACGCCTCCAATCCGTCCGGCGAAACGATGCTGCAGTACATCAACCGTGTGTCCGGCAGAACCGGCGACGAGGCGATCAAAAACGCCCTGATGTCCTCTGAAGACTATCAGAAGCTGCTGAACGGCCAGACGACTTACAACGGCGAAAGCGGCATGGGCGCTTGCATCAAGTACATTGCGAACGACGTGCTCGGCTTTATCGAGATCGTAACGACCTTCCCGATCGCGACGCTGACTCAGGCGCTGCCGACCCTTGCCTACTTCATTTATGGCGACGGTCTGACCACGCTGGCCGAAAATCTGCTGATCCCGATCACCACGCTGACCAACCGTATCAGCCAGATCGGTCTGCCGCTCGACCTGAACAAGATCGCCGCAGGCTTGATCGACATGCTGGCCACCGGTTCCTGGGAGGACTTCCAGACCGCGCTCGGCGCTTACATCAAGCTGGAAGAGTATGAAGAGGAAGATCCCGTAACCCACGAAATGGTTTCGAAGATCCGCATTGTGGAAGGCGAAAGCTACAACAACACCGAACTGAACTTTACCAACTCCCTGCTGCGTTATCTCAGCTCGCTTGAGTTTGACCTGACCTCGCTGCTTGCGCCGAAGGACACGACGGTCACTGATAAGACACCGTATCAGCACAGCCTGGTGTTCTTCCTCAACAGAGTCGCGGAAACCGCCGCCAAGACGAAGCTTGCCGAGGCAGCCCAGCTGCTCGAGCACGAAGAAGGCCAGAACGTCAGCGACGAGGCCAGGGCGCAGGCTGCTGCCCTGACCGCGGAAGCGCGTGAAATCCGCAAGGATGCGCTGCGTGAGTTCATCAAGAGCATTGCCGCCATCGGCGACTCCTATGCTGATCTTGGCCAAACTGCGCCGATTTCCGAAATCACAGCAAGAGATCCCGAAACAAATGAACTGCTGTTCACCGGCAACGTGAACGATCTGGTCAAGATCGACAACAAGGGCCAGGTCACCGTCAGCAAGTCCGAAGTGCTGATGTTCCTTGTGAGTTTCATCAAGCAGAACACCACGCTGATGGAAATGATCGGCAACATTCTCGGTTACGATCTGACCGACGAGCACACCGATGACGACGAAGTCCTCGACGAAGTCCTGACCAACGTCTTCAACAATCCGGAAGCGCTGGTCGACCTGGTCGTTGACCTGCTCACCGGTTACAAGGTGAAGGACGGCAAAGACGTCATTCTTGCCGACATCGAAAGCGAAACCCACTACGAATTCTATGAAGACGCCGGTTACAGCACGCTGGAAGAAGTGCTTGCCGAAAACAAGCGCGTGACCGAAGCGGCGGAAGCAGCCGGCACGGAAGTCAACAAGGACGACCTCGTTTCCGAGATCTCCCGCGTCAAGACCTCCGCAGCCATCGACAACCTTGACAATCTGGTCGGCACGATCCTTAACCTGTTCAAGGATAAGTTGCTTGCAGTGGATGATCCGGCAACAGAAGAAGACGAAACCGGCCTTCTGACGAAGCTAGGCTTGGCGCCCAACGACGATCTGACCCTGAAGAGCATCGTCAGCAAGCTGATCACCTCGAAGCTGCTGTCTGACGACATGCTCAACGATCTGGTCTCCATGCTGATCAACACGCTCGGCACCGGCAGCTCCACGAACATCATCAACGTGATCGTGAAGGTGCTTGACGGCGCCGGCTACTCCTTCACACCGCAAACCGTGAAGGGCAACGTCAGCCAGCTGAGCAGCATCATCGGCAGCCACAAGAAGTGGAACGAAGTTGCGGCAGACAACCTCGAATTTGTCTATGAATATGTCACCGGCACCAACGACGACGGTGAAGAGACCACCGCAAAGGTTTACAGCAAGACCCAGCTGATTCCCGAAGGAGAGGATACCGCAACGGTACTGATCGACCTTGCCACCGGCAAGATCACGACGGATGAAACCGTTGGTACCGAAAAGGAAATCAGACCTGTCTGGGTCGAGGAGCAGAAGAAGACCGGCGAAGGCAACAACACGCGTTACTGGTACACCTATAAGACCGACAACAACGCGGAGCCCACCCCGGTTGATCTTCCGGATGCCGGCGAGACCAAGATTACAGTGAACGGCGTGGAATACAATCTGTCCCCGCTGATGGTTCCGACCGACGAACAGCAGAAGACCGTGCGTATCCATGTGGAGTGGGGTCTGACCGGCCTTACCGACGCGAAGCAAGGTCTTGACAAACTGGTTAACCTTGTCTGGAGCCTGATCAAGCCGCTGCACGGTGTGTTTGAACTGCTCTTCACGGGCAACCACCTGAAGATTTATGATAAGATCAAGATCGAAGGTCTGGAAGGCTATCAGACCGTGATTCTCCCGCTGCTGAAGGCGCTTGCCATCGACAAGCTCTTCAAGGCAGATCCGACGAAGGTTCATACGGACTCCAGCGAGCTCTATCTCGCGGGCGGTCTGGTCACGCCGGAAACCTTCATGAAGACCATCTATGGCGATGACAAGGTGGAGGAAAACGACCAGACTCACGTCTGGCAACTGAAGGCGGACGCTGACGTCAGCGGCGTGAACGTTGACAACTATAAGACCATTCTCACAACACTGGTCGATTCCCTCTGGGCACTGGTTGAATCGCTGTGCGATCGTCCGGTCAACACGCTGCTGATTATCCTGCCGCATCTGGCGCGCTTCCTGATCAGCGACGGCGCCGACAAGATCATTGAAAACCTGCTTGCTCCCGTGACGACCATCACCGATAAGATCAAGGTAATCTATGATCTCGATATCATGGGTATGCTGAAAGAGCTGCTGCAAGGCATCATCGCAAAGGATGAAGCGGCAGAAGGAGGCTCTGAAGGCGGCTCGCAAACGAGCGGTGCGCCGAGACGCAGAGGCGCTGCCGCGCCCAAGACCAGATCGGCAGGCGCGATGTTCGCGCAGTATCTGCTCGATGTGATTGAAGAGGCCGAGACGCCCGAAAGAACAGACAACAGCGAGCTCCTTGCTGAAATCTTTGAGCCGCTGATTGAAGAAGAACCCGCAGCCGCGGCGGCGCCGAAGTCTGCGCCGCGCAGAAACGGCAACCGCAACGACGCCGAACCCGACAATGAACTCTCGATCCTTGACATTCTGCAGCAACTGATCGACAGCGTTTCCATCACGATCAGCAAGGATGAAGAGACCGGCGTGGAAACCAAACTCGTTCTGAGCGAGATCCTGCCCGATACCATCTTCATCGACCTTGCTTCTTGCGCATGGCTGGAAGCGCACCACAGCATGAAGGAATATGCGGAATTCACAGAGATCGAAACCCTCACCAGAGGCGAAGGCGAGAATCAGATCACGATTCTGAACAGACGCGACGGCAGAATGCAGCGTACAGAAGCGGGCGACTATGACGTCGACCGTGAAACGGTTCTGCTCAAAGTCCTCGACTGGGTCGTCTTCAACGACGGCATCCGCAGTCTGGCAGAAAATCTGCTGAAGATCAACTACGAGAAGCTCGGCGCCGGTAAGGAACTTGGTGAAAGCTTCAACCTTGACGACCCGAATACCGACTATCTGATGGCGGTTCTGATCTACTCGATCTTCAACGACGCGGAACCGGTCGAACGCCTACTGATCGACCTGCTCTCCTGGTATAAGATCGAATATCAGCCGGCAAGAGTCGCAAGCGAATATCCGGAACTCGAAGCGAGAATCGCAGAAGAACGTGGCATCGACTATGAGGGTGCCGGAATCAACAAGGACGAACTGGAAGTCCTGCCGTCGCAGATCGATACGCTGGTTGCCGGCCTCCTGCCGTTTGTGACCAGCCTGCTGCCCGCAGATATGCTCGGCGGCATTACCCTGAGCGGCAACAACGCGCAGGAACTGGTTGAAAACCTGCTGGTCGGCCTGATGAAGGACAGCACTGTCGACGGCGAGTTCAAGCCAGGCCTTGCCACGAAGCTGGTCGCCCTGCTTGTCAACGCGATCGGCGGCAACGAGACCATCACCAAGGTCATCGGCATGCTGCCTGAGATCGTGGACGGCCTTGACCTGACGCTGAAACACTTCATGGACAGCTCCGAAGCGTTCAATACCTTCTTCGCGCCGTACGACGTGGACAACGACGGCAAGGTCACCTGGGCGGAAGCCTATGAAGGCCTCAAGACGATCAAGATCTATGAGGATACCACGATCCGCGAAGCCGGCGACGACGAAAAGGCAACGACTTCCGACGACGGCAACACCATCACCATCACCGACAAGAGCGATGCGACGAAGGTCCACTACGTGATCACCATCTCCGGCACCGAAAACGACAAGACCGTTTTGACGGTGGACGGCGAAGGCGAATTCGTCAGCAAGACCCGCACGGTGAAGGCAGACGGCATCGGCTGGCTGTACACCTATGACAAGGACGACGAGATTACCGGCTGTACGGCGTATGATCTGGAAACCAACGAGATCTTCAAGACCGAAAAAGACGGTAATACCGAGATCTACAAGATCGTCTATGAACAGATGGTTGACGCAGAGAACGAGCCGATGTTCGACGACGAAAACAACCCGATCTATGACACGACCAAGCCGGTCTATGTCTATGAGATCAACCTGACCGGCACGAACAGCTTCGGCATCAACACCTATGACGACGTTCTTACGCTGATCAGCCAGATCCTGACGCCGCTGGTACCGGTGCTCCGCATGCTGCTCACCGAAGAAGATCTGATCATCCTCGACGGTGTTCATATCACGGGCGGCGACGGTTATGACAGATTCATCGTTCCGGTCTTTGAAGCGCTCGGTATCGACGGATTTGAGATTAAAATTTCGGAAACCGAAACGAAAACAATCAGGATCCTTGACAAGGTTGCGTTCAAGGCGCTTGACGACACTGCTTATGCGAAGCAGATCCTTGACTATGTGGACGCGCTCATCAAGAAGATCGTGGGCTCTCCGGTCCAAACGATTGTCGGCGCGCTGCCGCAGCTGGTCTGGTTTGTCTACAGTGACGGCCTTGCCCAGGGCGTTGAACAGTTCGTGGCTCCGCTGATTACGCTGGTTGACCTGGTCAACGACGTGACCGGCGCAAAGGTGACCATTCCAGATGCCAGCGTGAACACGCAAGGCACGAAGGAATATGTTGCGCTTGACATCTATGCGATCATTCTCGGCTTCATCAAGAGCAACGAAACGATGAAGAAACTGATCCCGAACATTGACAATATCACAAATGTTTATGAGCTGGTCGACAACCTGCTGACATGCGATGCGATTGAACATCTGCTGGCGAACCTGCTGACCGAAAAGAACATCAGCCTTGGCGAGATCCCGGTGATCGGTCTCTTCGAGTACATCATCGTGAAGACCTGCCATATTGATGATGTTGAAACGGTCCGCTATTATCAGGCGACCATCGACGGCGAACGACGCACCGTGAAGGGCGTTGTGTCCACCATGGCCGACACGCTGATGGCGATTGTGGGCGACACGATCCTTGGCGGCGACCTGGTCGAAAGCCTGATTGAACAGATCAGCGGAGAAGAAGTCAGCGACACCGTGAAGCAGATCCTTGACGCGATCACGGGCGAAAACAGATACGTCATCTTCAAGATCCTCCTGAAGTACTTCAACGAGTACGATGTGGAGAATATGTTGCTTGAGTACCTGTCCTTCGAAAGACTGACCTACGACTATGACACCTTTATCGCCGGCAGCGAAGTCGGTATCGGCAACAAACAGCGCAAGGTTCGCCGCGCGATCAAGAAGCTCGACAAGACGCTTCTTGCCGCAATTCCGGAGCTGATCCCGATCCTGAAAGAGAACGACACCTTCAAGGCGATCCTGAAGACCGTGCCTGAGCGCGCTTCGCTAAAGGATGCGGTTGACGCGATCCTGCAGCAGTATGTCATCAAGGATGAGATCGTGAACACGCTGGTCAGTCTGATCATCGGTCTGCTGGGCGAAAACGGCGATACCATCAACGGCATTGCGCCGCTGCTGAACCAGATCGTCGGCCTCGACATTGCTCCGGCTGCCTATGCTGCAGAAAGCTCCGGCGCGTTCCAGACCTTCCTGAACAACCGTATTGACGCCGCGCTCGAAAACAACCCGACGAAGATCGATGACGAAGGAAACGAAGCTTCCCGTGAGCGCGCTGACGTCACTTGGTCCGAGATTGTGTTCCCGACCGATTATGCACCGCACTTCGCCTATGTGACCTATGAATTCGCAAAGGACGAAGACGGCAAGGTCATCCTTGACACAAACGGCAACCCGACCTATAAGCTGGTCGACGGCAACAAAGTCGTTGTGAAGGACAAAAACGGCAACATCATCTATAACGACTATTACACCAAGAGTGCGGAAGAGATGGGCCTCAAGAAGGCAGACGTTGAGGTTGACACCTACACCGTTACAGTCGATCTGATCCCGGTCATCCGTTATCAGTACACGGTTGGTACGGGCAGCGACGCCAAGACTGAGACCGTCTACAAGCCGGAAGGCACGACGACGATCACGGTCAAGGACGGCGACGACGAAGTCGAATACAGCCTGACCCAGGTTTCGCACTACACCTACACCATCGGCACCGGCAACGACGCTGAGATCTTCGATTACTACGGCCCGGCCGGTGAAACGACCTACACGATCGAAACAGGAGACAACGCCGGCACCTACACGCTGGAGGTGGCTGACGAAACAGTTCAGGATAAGAAGGTCCAGCTCGACGAAGTCTGGGGTGTTGATTCCGCTGCGAATATGGACGCGAAGAAGGATGCGTTCGTCAATGCGATCTATGGCCTTGTGAAGCCGCTTGAACTGGTACTCAACTTCCTGCTCAGAGGCGAAGATATCCAGATCCTGAAGGCAGAAGGCGCCGAAAAGGGCGTTCTGGAACTGAAGGGCAACACCGGCTACGAGCACGCGATCCTGCCGTTGCTGAAGGCGCTCGCGATCGATCCGGAATACCTGACAAGTGCTGATGATTACATGAGCGGCAAGGGCACGGCTGTGACGCTGAGCGCGCTGACCGACGCGATCTACGGTCTGGTCGAACAGCTTGCAAACGGCCCGGTTCAGTACCTGCTGACCCTGCTTCCGACCCTGTCCTACTTCCTAGCCTCCAACGGCGTGGAAGTGGTCGTACGCAATCTGCTCGCGCCCGCGCTTGCGCTCGTGAATATTGCGGAACCGATCCTTGGACCGATCCTTGAAAAGGTCATTAACGAAAACGCCAGCATCTATGAGATCCTTGAAAAGTATCTGCCCACCACCGCGGGCAAGAAGGATCCGGCAACTGGCACGTTCATCCTGAACAGCAACGGCAAGAAGATCTACACGCTGAATGATATTCTCGGCATCGCAGGCGAAGACGGCTCCAACATCGTCCGCATCCTGAACGAGCTGCTGTCCGGTCTCATCGTGAAGGCGGTTGAAGGCGACGAAACCACCGTAGTCTGTGATCCGCTGCCGAGCGACTTCTTCTGGCAGTATGTCCAGCATACCGTCAACATTCCGGCAAAGCAGACCGGTGACAAGGTCTACTACTGGGTCGGCGAAGACAACGTCAAGATCGCTGAAAGCGTCTACAACATGGGTCACAACGAAGAGATCAACGAGACCCGCTATGTTATCCGCGACGGCATCTTTACGGTCGACATTGCAGACTCCCTGGTCTTCCTGCTCGATACGGTCCTGTCGAACGACGTACTTTCGGATATCAACCTGATCCTTGACAAGAAGGTCGAATCCGACGATACGAAGGAACTGATCGGCGGTATTCTTGAAACCATCATCAACGGTGAAAACAACGGCCTGAAGCTGACTGATATCATTACAAAGCTGTTTGAAGGCTATGAGATCACCTATGTGGAGCTCAACGGCAAACTCATTGAGCCGGATCACTCCGCGTATGATAATCTTGACGCGAACCTGCAGTCGCAGGTTGAAGAGATTCCGGGCAAGCTTGACACTGTGATCAGCGAAGCAGTCAAGACGCTGCTGCCGGTTCTGCCGACGCT
>JAEEUW010000070.1 GCA_016290665.1 Clostridiaceae bacterium
CCACTGCCACAGAAGGACGCTGATTCTGATCCAATCGGCGTTCTTCTTTTTGTGCACGCCTGATCGCGTGCGGGAAGGATCCATGTAAAAAACGATTCCCGTGCATTGTCCTTCCGTTGAAATCGAACGGGGGCTGTGCTATAATGAAAACACAAAAGCCAAAACGACGACGGGTCCGGCCGCCGGTCAGGGAGGTATGACACATGGAAAAAATACGGTTGTATTTCAAGGCGGTCGCGCTGATTCTGAGCCTCGTCACCGGGTTCTTCGGCGGGCTGCTGCCGCATAAGGCCGAGCGGTATTATTCCGCAGAGGAGATTGCTGCCTTCACGGCCAAAGCCGAAGCCGCCTATCCGAACGGCATGATCATCATGATCGGCGGGAAGTTCGACAGCGACGAGACCTTCCGCCCCATTCTGGAACGCAGCCTTGCCCACGTCGGCAAGCAGCGCCCGCATATGCTGTATGTTCCCACAGCCGCTTATGACAACTATGCGGGGACCGACGCCCACACCGCACGGTTCCGCTCGGCCGGCTGCGAAACCGACGTGCTGCTGGTCAGCAAGGAGACCGCAGCAGCGGCAGCGGAAAAATTCGCCTGGGCGGATATCGTTTATGCCGAAGGCGGCAACCTCAGATTCCTGACCGAAAACTGGGCGGAAAAAGGCGTCTATGCGGCGGCGGACGCGGCGCTGCGGCGCGGCGCGGTCCTGATGGGCTTCAGCTCCGGCGCCATGTGCTGGGCCGACAAAGGCTGGGACGACACGGAGCCGGAAACCTTCCGGATCATTCACCACGGGCCCTTCTTCGTGGGCATGGGGAAGGACTTTGCTTATTACGACTGCGCGGGTCTGCTGCCGTTCTGCCTCGTGCCCCACTTTGACAGCATCAACTGGCGGTCATACACCTATGAAGCGGAAACGGCCGGGTACCCCTCCGTCTGCATTGAAAACGGCGCGGCGCTGGTCTATGAAGGCGGACGCTACAGCGTGCTTTCCGACGCCGGGACCCCGACCCGTTCGGTCTATCTCTTTCACCCGGCCCGCGGGATCCGGTTCGTCAACCTGCGGCAGGACGCAACGCTTGCCGCCGTGGCAGACGGCGAGTGCCGGACCCTGCGCGCAAACGGCTGAAGGACCGTTGGCTCAGCGAAACGGCGGACGGGGCCGTTTCGTTTGTTGACTTTTCCCCTTCCGGGTGGTATGCTGTTGGTGAAGAAAGAAGGGTTGACCATGACCGATTATGATTTGCTGCTGCGGCAGGCCGAGGCCCTTTGCACGGGGCATGTCACGGCGGACCTCGCAAACGTTTCCGCCCTGCTCTTCGCTTCGCTCAAAGACGTGAACTGGGCGGGGTTCTATCTTCTAGAAGGCGACACGCTCGTGCTCGGGCCGTTTCAGGGCAACGTCGCCTGCGTGGAGATCGCGCGGGGAAAAGGCGTCTGCGGCACAGCGGCGGCCGCCGACCGCACCCTTTCGGTGCCGGACGTGCATCGGTTCCCGGGGCACATCGCCTGCGACAGCGCCTCCCGGTCGGAGATCGTGGTGCCGCTGCACAAGGGCGGCCGGGTGATCGGCGTGCTGGATATCGACAGCCCGCAGCTGTCTCGCTTCAGCGAGGCAGACCAGGCGGGGCTGGAACGGTTGGCCGCGCTGGTGGAGGAAAAGGTGCTGAAAAACGCTTGAACAGTGAGAGAAAAACAGGACCTGCCGGGCGGCAGGTCCTGTTTTCATTTTGTGCTGCGCAGCTCATCAATCAGATTCACCCACTTATAGGCGATGCGCTTGCGCGGCGGCGATAGTGACGTCAGCGTTTCAAATTTAGGCGGGTAAACGCACTCTTCGCTCAGTGCTACTTCCATTCTTTTATAGGTTGACAACTTAATATAAAGATTCTCTCTGCCGCACGCAAAGCGCAAAGCCGTCAGATTGCCTCCGGTTCGAAACGTATGCACGGCATCCGGCTTTTGGACGCGCAGCTGTTGGTCAACATCCCGCAGAAAGGCCTTGCTGCAGGGAATAATTTCTATTCTGTCCGTTTTTTTATTTTCTCTCCAATTTCCCCAGACCGGGAAGAGCAGATACGGCTGATTGTCCGCAACCAAAACCATGGATTTCTCTTCTTCTCCCGAATTCGCGTGCGGATCCCGACGCCAGATGGATTCAATTGCCAGCTGCTTGATTTCGACTGTCTCGGCTTTGAAGAATTCAAACAACCCGAGCCGATCCGGCCCCTCAACATAGATATTTGTCAAAAGCAGCCGGACTTCATTGTCAAAATCCAGAAAACAGGTATTACCGTCAACATACTGCAATCTCACCAGTTTGCTGCCTATAATGCGTTCAAAATGGGCATCCGCGGGACAGATCGCATCCTTATGATCGGCAACAAAAACCGGATCGATCACACTTTCACTGTACTTGTTTATTACAAGCGGGCGTTCTCCGAACCAAAGCACAAGGGTATCGGAAAACATTGTGATTTCACCGTCGCGCTTGAGTGAGGCCTCGCCTTCAGAAAGCACGGCGCTGACGCCTGTCAGCTGTTTCCCGATGCATTCCAGATAGCAGTCAATCGCGTTATAATCCTTGCCCGCTTCCGCAGCGTTTGCAATCGCATAATATGCTTCCATGATACTTGCCCAGACATAATTATTGTCAATGCTCCATGCAGCGGACAGCTTTATGGAGATAGATTCCATTGGATCGTCAGATTCTCTTCCATAGCCGTCGTCATCCGGTTCTTCGTCCGCCTCTTCATAGCGAACCGGCGCACCGGCATCCAGCAGAACCTTTGCGGTATCCAAAACATATCTGTCATAAGAGGACCAGCAAAGCGCAGACAACGCCGCGCCGCCGTTTCTGCCGGCATTGGCTTTGACGTCATACCCGTTTTTCAGAAAATGCCGGGCAATCTCCGGCATGGGAGAACCGTCTTGCCAAAGACTGTTTGCATGAAACATCTCTGTCAACAGGGTCTCTTCAACAAGCTCATCATACCGGTTGATGTCATCCACCTCGGAAAGCACCCTGTCGAAAGCCGCCCAGTCCATCGGCTCCTGCTTCATAATTGCTTCCAGCTTGCTTTGCGTTGTCTCATCCGCTTTCTTCATTTGCCTGCGCCCTCCTTCACTTTCTTCCCCTTCATTCTAATGGATCAAGAATCGCCTGTCAAGCAAAAAAGCGTCCTGCCTGTCCCATAATATGGACTTAGAGATCAACGTCCGCAGCACATGTTTGACGCTGCGCGTCATGCATCATGCCCGCAGGGCAATTCACGCGCCGTCAGGCGCAAATCTTCGCCGCCTTGCCCCGCCCTTGACATTCTCCCCCAAACGCGCTACAATGCAGACAGAAAAAGAAAAAGAAAAAGGAGGAACCCCCATGTCCCGCATTCTTGTCGCCTATTTTTCCGCAAGCGGCGTGACCGCGGAACGGGCCAAGGAGCTGGCCGCCGCCGCAGACGCCGACCTTTATGAGATCCGGCCCGCAGAGCCCTATTCCGCCGCCGACATCAAATGGACCAATCCCCTTGCCCGCTGCAACCGCGAATGGCTGCGCAAGGCTATGCCGCCGCTGGCCGACCATGACGCGCCCGTGGCGGATCACGACGTGATCTTCCTCGCGTTCCCCATCTGGTATTACACCGCGCCGCTGATCGTGAACGGCTTTTTGAAAGCCTATGACTTCGCGGGCAAAACGGTCGTCTGTTTTGCCACCTCGGGCGGCAGCGACATGAAAAAGGTGGAAAAATCCCTCGCCCCCTGCGTCCCCGGCGCCGATCTGAAGCTGGGCCAAATGCTGAACGGCGGGGTGAACGCCGCGGCAGTGGAAGCCCTGCTCGCGACTCTTTGAAGGAGGTACCCCGATGCAAAGCTATGATCTGATCATCCTCGGCGCGGGCACGTCCGGCGCCTATCTTGCAAAGCGCATGGCCCGCCGCGGCCACAAGGTGCTGGTGCTCGAGAGGCTGCCCCGCGACAAAGTGGGCACAAAATATGACATCTTCCACATCGAGCGGCGCGAGTTCGACCGGCTGGAGATTCCCCGCCCCACCGAGGGCGACCCGGCCTGGGCGTTCGAGTTCGAAAAGAACTACAACGCCGACCCGCTCACGAAGTTCCCCAAGTGCCAACTGAACCCCATTGTCGGGCTGCATATGCACGAATATACCCTGCTGCTGATTGAAGAAGCCGAGGCCGCCGGCGCCGTGTTCAAATTCGGCTGCGCGTTCGAAGACTTCCTGTTTGACGACAAGGGCAAAATCTGCGGCGTGAAGGCGAAGCAGCGCGGCAGAGAGCTGACCCTCGGCGCGCGGATCGTGGCGGACTGCTCCGGCATGGCGGCGGTCGGCCGGCTGAAGCTGCCCGACGGCTACGGCGTGGAGAACACGCCGCTGACCGACGAGGATATGTTCTACGTCATCCTGCGCTACGTGACTCTGAAGGACCCGAAGGATTATCTGGAGGGCTCTACCTTCTGGGCCTATTACAAAACGTGGATCGCCCCCTGCGCCGACCCGCACGGCGCGATCATCGGCATCGGCGCGTGCCATTCGTTCGAGTACGCCGAGCAGATCTATGCCGAAATGGAGCAGGTCGTGCCCTTGCCGGATTACGACCTCGTGCGCGTCGAGCGCGGCCGCACGCCCTACACGCGCAACGTCCATTCCATGGTGGCCGACAACTTCTTTGTTTCGGGCGACGCGGGCAACCTGACCAAATCGGTCAATGGCGAAGGCGTCACCTCGGCCATGGTGCAGCTCAAAATGGCCACCGAGGTGCTCGACCGCGCGCTGAAGCTGGGCGACACCTCGCGCAAAGCGCTGTGGGACGTCAACCGCTATTACAACACGACCCAGGGCGCGGAGTTCGCCATGCTGCGCGCGCTTTTGGTGGGCGTGGTCAACGCCGCCGGGTTCGATGAGTTCCAGTACGTCTTTGAAAGCGGCATCATCAGCGACGAGCTGCTGGGCGCGCTCAGCGGCATGCCCGTGCCGCCGGAAGCGATTCTCGGCGCGGCGAAGGGCTTCGTGGCGGGCATCGCCAAAAAGAAGCTGCGCCCGGCCACGATCAAGGCCGCCGCGCTGGCGTTCAAAAACGCCGTGGAGATCTCGAACCACTATAAACGCTTCCCCGCCACGGAGGACGGCTTCGACGCCTGGTGCAAAAAGGCGGACGAGATCTATGAAAGGATCGGGAAGATCAAGTAACCGGCAAGCACCGTTTCGGAAGACGGAGGAGGGCCGACAGCTTTTCGGAGGTACAGCGGATGGAACAACGACAGAAACGCGACGTCACTGCAAAAGAAGCAAAGCGCTATGCCAAAGCCGTGCTGGAACGGGAATGGTCGTGCGAGGTTACGGAGATCCGCTTCCTCGGGGGCGGGTCGTTCGGCTTCGTCTATGCGGCGGCGATCTCCAAAGCGCCGTTTACGGTGGTGATGAAGGGCTTTCGCTGCGCCGGGCTGTGTGAACGGGAGGCCGCGGAGCTGCGCCGCCTGGGGCAGGACAGCCTTGTGAAGGTGCCGCAGGTCTGGTTCACCTTTGCCGAAACGCCGGAGATTCCCATCGACTTCCTCTGCATGGAACGGGTCGACGGCACCAACTGCTTCACGGATTTCGGCAAGCTCCTGTGCTCCAAAGCAGCCAAGGCGCGCTTTGCGGACGAGGTCACAACCGCGCTGCACCATTGGCACACGCAGACGAACGACAAATTCGGGCTGATCGGGAACGCCGTGTTCGACGCCTGGCTCGATTTCTACCGCCCCTTCGCCGCCGGGATCCTGAACGAAGCGCGGCAAATGCGAAAAGAGGGACGGCTCGGCCGCCGGGCGCTCCTTGCCATGGAGCGCGGCTGGGCGGCGTTCGACGCGATTTTTGCCGAGCCCGTGGCGCGCGCCTGCCTGATTCACGGCGACCTGAACGTGATGAACATCATGTCTGACAAGCACCTGAACCTGACGGCGATCATCGATCCGCTGGAAAGCAAGTGGGCCGACCCGGAATACGAGCTTTTTCAGCTGCGCAACCTGACAGGCAACTGCTTCGGGCTGTATGAGACCTATAAACGCAACTATGCGGTTTCCGAAAACTGCGACGTCAAAACCGCGTTCTATGCGCTGTATCACGAGGTCTATACCTATATCGTCACCGGCAGCCGCATTCACTGGTATCTGCCCCAGATGGTGCGGCGGTTTGAAAAGGACCTGCGCCGGGCGGGATTGTAACACCTGTCCCCTGTCCCCTGCCCAACACAGCAAAACGCTCCGTGCGATTCTTCGCACGGAGCGTTCCGTTATTGGGATTATTCAATTTCAATCGTGTGGCGTTCGGCAATCTGCTTGCGCTCCTTCTTCGGGATCTCCAGCTTCAGCACGCCGTCTTCAAATTTGGCGTGCACGTCACTTTCCTCCACGCCGTCGCCGACATAGAAGCAGCGCTGCATCGCGCCGCTGTAACGCTCGCGGCGGATGACCTTGCCCTTCTTGTCCTTGTGCTCTTCGTCCAGCCCCTTGGCCGCGCTGACGGTCAGATAGCCGTTTTCGAGGTGCAGCGTCAGTTCATCCTTCTTGAAGCCCGGCAGATCGATGTCCAGCTCATAGCCGTCGTCATGCTCGCGCACGTCGGTCTTCATCTCGCGCGGGGCATGCTTGCCGTAAAGCTTGCGGTCCACGTCGTGCAGCTCCGGGAATACCGGGAAGCCGAACCAGTCATCAAACAAATTCTCTCCAAAAATACTCGGCAACATAAGTCATACCTCCTTTTGATATGTAAAAAAGTTTGTCGCCTGAGCATCGGAGCGGAGGTCTTTCGTTTGTCTTGGGACCCGACCCGTTGCCGGATCGTGTTCCAAAGGATCTCTGTTCCTTTGTTCGCCTATAGTATAGCACCAAATGTTAGCACTGTCAATAGGAGAGTGCTAATTTTTTTGTTATTTTTTTATGAATACATTGTCACGCGATTGTCACATTTACACGAAGCATTCCTCTTTTGTTAGGATATGCAGCCGCGCGCCGTTTATCCCCTTGCAAAGCGGGGCCGTCTTTGCTATAATCAAACCGGAAAGGGAGTGATCCATATGAAACTGAAAAAGATCCTTGCCGTGCTGCTGGCGCTGGTGTGCGTCACGGCGCTGCTGGCGGGCTGCTTCCGGATCCAGGGCCCGGACGTGCCCTACAGCGACCCTTCCGGCACCACGACAACCGCTCCGCAGACGAAGGCCCCCACGAGCGAAGCGCCGACCGACACGCGCACGACCTCGCCGCCGGCGACCGGTCTGAGCGAGGACGGCAGCTATTACAGCAAGGACGACGTGGCGCTTTACATCCACACCTTCGGCCATCTGCCGCCGAACTATCTCAGCAAGAAGCAGGCGCAAGCCCTCGGCTGGTCGGGCGGCAGCCTCGAGCGGTTCGCCCCGGGCAAGGTGATCGGCGGCAGCCGGTTCGGCAACTATGAAGGCCTTTTGCCGGAAGCGCCGGGGCGCTATTACACGGAATGCGACATTGACACAAAAGGCAAATCGAAGCGCGGGGCGAAGCGCATCGTCTTTTCGAACGACGGGCTGATCTATTACACGGACGACCATTATGAAAGCTTCACGCTGCTTTACGGGGAGGAATAACCATGCAATACATCTTTCTGGACGGCGCGCGCATTGAATCGATCGCCGACCTGCACGCCGCCTTCGCCGCGGCGCTGGCGCTTGACGGGGACTACGGGAACAACCTCGACGCCCTGCACGACGTGCTGACCGACCGCATCGATCCGCTCGGCATCATCATCGCCAACGAAGACGAGCTGCGCGCGCACCTCGGCCGCCGCGCAAACGGCTTCTTCCGCCTGCTGCGCGACCTGCAGCAGGAAGGCTATGTGCGCCTCGCGGTGATTTCGCTGGACGCGCCGGAAACTCTGTAATCAACCGGATCTCAGCGCCGCCCACCGGGCGGCGTGTTTGTTTTGTGCGTCGGGCCGGCGCTGCACTGCTGTGCAAACCTTCCGCATCCCTGTTCCCTGTTCCCTGTTCCCTGTCCCCTGTTCCCTGTCCCCTGTCCCCTGTTCCCTGTCCCCTGTTCCCTGTCCCCTGTTCCCTGTCCCCTGTTCCCTGTCCCCTGTTCCCTGTTCCCTGTTCCCTGTCCCCTGTCCCCTGTCCCCTGTCCCCTGTCCCCTGTCGACTTTTTCTTGACATTCTCCCCCGCGCTCGGTATAATGAAACCATGCAAACAGCAAAGGAGAAAAAGGCTTATGTTTACAGAAGAAAACGGCAAAATCTGGCTGGCCACCGGCAGCGAACGCGTCTATCTGAATCCCTCCATGGCCAACCGCCACGGCCTGATCGCCGGCGCCACCGGCACGGGCAAAACCGTCACGCTCAAGGTCATTGCGGAATCGTTCAGCGAAATGGGCGTGCCCGTGTTCATCGCCGACATCAAGGGCGACGTGTCCGGCATGTGCCTGCCCGGCTGCGAAAACAAGCATATCCGCCGCTCCATCGACACGATGGGCATTGAAAACTTCAACTATACCGCCTTCCCGGTCCATTTCTTCGACGTCTACGGCAAGCTGGGCCACCCCGTGCGCACCACGATCTCCGACATGGGGCCGGAGCTGCTGGCCCGTCTGCTGGACCTCAACGAGATCCAGAGCGGCGTGCTGCGCATTGTGTTCCGCATCGCCGACGACAACGGCCTTTTGCTTCTGGACCTCAAGGATCTGCGCGCCATGCTGCAGTTCGTGGCCGACAACGCCAACGAATACAAAATCCGCTACGGCAACGTCTCTTCACAGTCGATCGGCTCCATTCAGCGCGCGCTGCTGACGCTGGAGGACGAGGGCGGCAACATCTTCTTCGGCGAGCCCGCGCTGGATATCGGCGACTGGTTCGACTGGGGCCCCGACGGCCGCGGCGTGATGAACATTCTGGAATGCGCCGAGCTGTTCCAGCACCCGCTGCTGTACAGCACCTTCCTGTTGTGGATGCTCACCGAGCTCTATGAGCTGCTGCCCGAGGCGGGCGACCTCGACAAGCCGAAGATCGCCTTCTTCTTTGACGAAGCGCACCTGTTGTTCAAGGACGCGCCGAAGGCCCTGCTCGAAAAAGTGGAACAGGTCGTGCGCCTGATCCGCTCCAAGGGCGTTTCGGTCTGGTTCATCACCCAGAACCCGATGGACATCCCCGAATCCGTGCTCGCCCAGATCGGCAACCGCGTGCAGCACGCATTGCGCGCCTATACGCCCAACGAGCAGAAGGCCATCCGCGCCGCCGCCCGTTCGTTCCGCGTGAACGACGCGTTCGACACCGAAACCGTGCTGCAGGAGCTTGCCACCGGCGAAGCGCTGGTCTCCGTGCTCGACGAAAAGGGCATTCCGGGCATCGTGCAGCGCGCCAACATTCTGCCGCCGAAGAGCTCCATGGAAGCCGTGGCGCCGGCCGTGATCGGCACCGTGCTGGCCACCTCGCCGCTGCTGAACAAGTATACCGAGGTGCTCGACCGCGAGTCCGCCTATGAGATTCTCACCAGCAAGGCGGAGCAGGCCGCGCGCGAGGCCGAAGAGCTGGCCCGCCAGAAGGAAGAGGAAAAAGAGCGCCTGATGGCCGAAAAGCAGCGCGCCGCCGAAGAAAAGGCCCGCGCCGCCGAGGAGCGCCGCATTGCCGCGGAAGAAAAACGCGCGGCCGCCGCCGAGCGCGCCGCGTCGCGCACCGCCAGAAGCAGCACCTCGCGCAGCACGACCAGCACGATGATGAACAAGGTCGCCTCCTCCGCGATGAATACCATCGGCCGCGAGGTGGGCAGACAGCTGATCCGGGGCATCTTTGGCACGCTCAAGAAATAAACGAAACCTTTGCCGCTTTGTGTTTGTCACAAGGCGGCCTTTTTCTTTGCTTCCCCCTTGCGAAAACGCAAGCGCTGTGTTACAATGAAACCAACAAAGCCGCGCGCCGCGCGGCAAGGAGAACAGGAAGGAGAAAACCCATGAAGTACATCTTTATCGTCAACCCGCGCGCCGGCGAAACCGACAACGCCGCCGTCATCCGAAACGCCATCGCGTCCCTGCCCGAAAAGGACGACTGCGAAATCTATGTGACCAAGGCGCCGCAGGACGCCACGGCCTTTGTGCGCAGCTGGTGCGCCGACCATCCGGGCGAAGCCGTCCGCTTCATCGCCTGCGGCGGCGACGGCACGACCAACGAGGTCTTTTCCGGCGCGGCGGAGCAGCCGAACGTCAGCGTCAGCTGCTACCCCTGCGGCAGCGGCAACGACTTTGTCAAGGTCTTCGGCGGCGCCGAAAAGTTCAAGGACATCCCCGCCCTTTTGCGCGCCGAAACGCAGCCGCTCGATCTTTTGAAGGTCGGCGACCGCTGGGCCAACAACGTGGTCAACTTCGGCTTTGATACCACGGTGGCTATCACGATCAACGCGGAGCGCGAAAAGACCGGCCACGGCAACAAGAACGCCTATACCAAGGGCGTGGTCAAGGCGCTGCTCACCGCCATGAAGAACGACTTCACCGTCACCGCAGACGGCGAGGTGCTGAACCCCGCCGGCAAGGCTCTGCTTTGCACCGTGGCCAACGGCCAGTACGTGGGCGGCTCGTTCCGCTGCGCGCCGAAGGCGAAGACCGACGACGGCATGATCGACGTCTGCCTGGTCAAGCCGATCTCGCGCCTGCGCTTCGTCAAGATCCTCACCCCCTACACCAACGGCGAGCACCTCGACCGCGAGGACATGAAGGACATCGTCGTCTACCGCCGCTGCAAGAAGGTGGAGGTGGACGCCCCCGCGGGCTTCGCCTATTCGCTCGACGGCGAAATCATCTATGAATCCCACTTCACCGTGGAGATCGTACCCGCCGCGCTGCAGCTGGCCGTGCCGCAGTAAGCCATGCAGAACGAAAACGAGGGGCGCTACGGCAGGCTCATCAGGGCACTGCAGCTTTTGTCGTTCGCGTTCATGCTCGTGATGCTGGCCCTGTGCGTCTGGTTCCTCGCGAAGAACCACATCTCGGTGAAAACGGCGGACCGGCTCACGCAGTATCTGACGGGCGGCGAAGTCACGATCGCGCTGATCCTGATCGGCTTTTCCGTGGTCAAGTCGTTCGCGCTGGTCTTTCCGCCGGCGGTGCTGTTCGTGCTGTCGGGGCTCGTGTTTGATTCATACTGGAAAGCGGTGCTGGTCAACGCGGCCGCCACCGCGCTGAGCCTTGTGCTCCCCTATTTCCTCGGCAGATTCACCGGCAAAGACATGGTGCAGTCGCTGTCGGGGCGGTTCAAGGCGATCCGGAAGCTCGACGACTTCACCGGCGAAAACGACTTCGCCGTGGTGCTGGTGTTCAAGGCGGGCGGCTTTTTGCCGTCGGACCTGAGCAGTCTGCTCTTCGGCGCGATGGACATCCCGTTCGGCTCGTATTTCCTCGCGTCGAATCTCGGGCTGCTGCTGCTCAACTGCCTGTGGACGCTCGTGGGCTTTAAGGGCGACCTTTCGAACCCGCTGTCGTTCCTCTACGCCCTGCCGGCGCTGGTGTTCGCAATCCTTGCCGCGGTCGGGATGAGCGTGTATAAAAAAAAGAAGTCGACAGTTGACAGTCGTTAGTCGACAGAAAAAAAGCCGCCCGGCTGGGCGGCTTTTTTCGTTTTGCGTTTTGTGTGCTGCGTGTTGCGAAGCGCCGGTCGGCGTCCGGCTTCTTTTTGGATTCGTCACCGTTTGAACCAACCCGCAATCGTGGCAAACAGTTGCCGGAACCAGTCCGCGATCCACTGGAAGAAGCTGCCGAACGAAGACGTATTGCCGGAGCCGCCGGACGGCTGGGGCGCAGGCTGGGTGGTCGGCTGCGTTGTCGGTTGGGTCGTTGGCTCAGTCGTTGGTTCTGTAGATGGTTCTGTGGTTGGCGCTCTGCCCGGCACAAGGCAGTTAGACGTAATGTCCAGAATGCCGTAAGCCGCCATGTGCTCCACCCAGGTGACGCTGTCCACCGTCCAGGCCATCAGCTGCAGCCCGGCGTCCTGCGCCTGGCGGATCACGCTTTCCGACACATTGTAAGCGGCGTCCAGTCCGTCGATATTGTTTTCCAGGCAGAATGACACGTCGTCAGCCGTCGCAGGACTGGCAATCAGATAGGCGGGCGTTTCGGGCAACAGCGTCTTGATTCCGGCAATCAACTCCCTGCCAAAGCTGATAATCACGAAGCGGTCCTTTTCTTCCCGCGCGTTCAGAATTGCGGCAAGATCAGGCAGATTGTTCACGTCCACAACTTCCTTGATCTCGATGACGGGATGCAGACCGTATTCCCTGCACACGTCAAGATACTCCACAAGGGTGGGCACCTTCGTGCCGGGGAACTGTTCGATGTTGTTGCCCGCGTCCACGGTGAGCGCGGAGAGTTCTTCATAGGTAAAATTGGAAACGAGCCCCTCGCCGTCGGTCATACGATCGACGGTTTTGTCGTGCATCAGCACCCAGACGCCGTCGGCCGTCTGCGAGATATCGCATTCCGCGCCCCAGAAGCCGTATTCTCCGGCCAAGCGGTAGGCGGGCAGCGTGTTTTCGGGCGCAAGCGCGGAAAGCCCCCGGTGCGCCGTGATATGCAGGGTATCCTCCGGCAGCGTTTCAGACGGATACAGATAGATCACGTCGCTTGCCGCCGCAAAGAACACGAACGAAAGCAGCATGACCAGACACAAAAGAACCGCGATGCTTTTTTTCATTTTAATGCCTCCCAAGCAACGGTATGATCATAAGAAATCTCTTTTCTTGTATTTCAGCATAGCATAATGCTAAGTCGTTTGTCAATCGTCCGGGTGTGAATCGCGGTTTTGAGGGAGTAAACAGCAAAGAAGCGCCCCATTGAAATGCGCCGCAGGCGCCACAAAAACAAGGCTCCCCTTTTGGGCGGTGCAAATAAGGGAGCATACAGGTTTTTTGCCGCTCTTTTCCGCCCGAACTGCCCAAACGGCACAGGGTATCCGTCAGGATTACCCTGTGCCGTTCAGATTGTTCGGACAAAAAATATCA
>JAEEUW010000005.1 GCA_016290665.1 Clostridiaceae bacterium
GCGTGCCGTCGTCCTCCAGCATCTTGTCGGCGTTGCCGTGGTCGGCGGTAATCAGCATCACGCCGCCCATCTTGTGCACGGAGTCCCAGACGCGGCCCACGCAGGTGTCCACGGCCTCCACGGCCTTGACCGCCGCTTCAAACACGCCGGTGTGGCCCACCATGTCGCAGTTGGCAAAGTTGAGGATCACGGCGTCGTATTTGCCCGACAGCACGGCTTCCTCCACCTTTTCGGTGACTTCATAGGCGCTCATCTCCGGCTGCAGGTCATAGGTCGGCACCTTGGGGGAGGCGACCAGAATACGGTCCTCGCCCGCATATTGCTTCTCTACGCCGCCGTTGAAGAAGAACGTGACGTGGGCGTACTTTTCGGTCTCGGCAATTCTGAGCTGCGTTTTGCCGAGCTTTGCCATATATTCGCCGAAGGTGTTTTCCAGCGTCTGCGGCTTGAAGGCCACGTGGACGTTCGGCATGGTGGCGTCGTACTGCGTCATGCAGACGTAATACAGGGGGAAGAACCCGTTGCGGCGTTCAAAGCCCTTGAAGTCGGGGTCGACGAACGTGCGGGTGATTTCGCGGGCGCGGTCGGGGCGGAAGTTGAAGAACACGATGGAATCGTCGGGCTTCACGGTTGCGTGCTCTGCGCAGACCGTGGGCAGCACGAATTCGTCGGTCAGATACTTGCCGTCCGCGTCGATCGTTTCATACGACGCCCGGATTGCGGCCACCGGATCGGCGTTTTGAATCCCTTCGCCGTAGACCATGGCGGCATAGGCCTTTTCCACGCGCTCCCAGCGGTTGTCGCGGTCCATCGCGTAATAGCGGCCCATGACCGTGGCGATTTTGCCGACGCCGATTTCGGCGAGCTTGTCGCGGCAGGCGGCAACGTAGTCTGCGCCGGAGGCGGGCGGCACGTCGCGGCCGTCAAGGAAGCAGTGGACGAACACCTTGTCGAGACCGGCGCGTTTCGCCAGCTCCACAACCGCATACAGGTGGGTGTTGTGGCTGTGGACGCCGCCGTCGCTCATGAGACCCATCAGGTGCAGGGCACTGTCGTTCTGTTTGCAGTTTTCCATCGCGCCGAGCAGCGCTTCGTTTTGGAAGAAATCGCCGTCGGAGATCGACTTGGTGATGCGGGTCAACTCCTGATAGACCACGCGGCCGGCGCCGATGTTGGTGTGGCCGACCTCGCTGTTGCCCATCTGACCGTCGGGCAGACCGACGTCCATGCCGGAAGCGCCGATATAGGTCATCGGGCAGGTGGCCGCCAGTTCATCCAGCCGCGGCGTGTTCGCCGCAACGATGGCGTTGCCGTAGTCGCTCGGGTTTTTGCCGAAGCCGTCCATGATGCACAGCAGGACAGGTTTTTTCATTTTTATCAACCTCATTTCAGATTAAAAGGCGGAACAAACCGTTCCGCCTTCTGTTGTCATTTATGGAACGCGGGGACATCCGGCAGCCGCGGCAGCGTGAATCCGGATTCCGATTCCGCATCCCGAATCGCGAGGTCTCAGCCCTCGCTGGCTGCTTTGACGATGACGGAGAAGTCAGCCGCTTTCAGCGAAGCGCCGCCGATCAGGCCGCCGTCCACGTTGACCTTGGAGACCAGCTCTTCGGCGTTCTTGGCGTTCATGGAGCCGCCGTACTGTACGGTAACAGCTTCCGCAGCCTCTTCGCCGTAGGCTTCCGCGATCGCGGCGCGGACAAAGCCGTTGCCCTCGTCCGCCTGGTCGGCCGTGGCGGTCACGCCGGTGCCGATGGCCCAAACGGGTTCATAGGCGATGATGACGTTCTTGAGCTGCTCTTTGGTGACGCCCGTCAGCGCCATCTTGGTCTGATACTTCAGCAGAGTTTCAGTATAGCCGAGCTCGCGCTGCTCCAGCGTTTCGCCCACGCAGATGATCGCCTTGAGGCCGGCGTTCAGCGCGGCAAGGGAGCGCAGGTTCACGGTCTGGTCGGTCTCGCCGAAATACTGGCGGCGTTCGCTGTGGCCGATGACGACGTATTCCACGCCGCAGGCGACAAGCATGTCGGCGGAAACCTCGCCGGTGTAGGCGCCGCTGGCCTTGAAGTGGACGTTCTCGGCGCCGATTTTGATGTTGGAGCCCTTCGCGGCTTCCACGGCGGCGGCGATGTCGACGAACGGGACGCACAGGACCACGTCACAGTCGGCGCCCGCCACCAGCGGCTTCATCTCGTTGATGAGCGCGGTGGTCTGCGCGGGGGTGTTGTTCATTTTCCAGTTGCCGGCGATAACGGCTCTGCGGACGGATTTTTTCATAATCTTTCACCTTTCTGTTATAGTGTGTAGTGTGAAATGTGAAGTGTGTAGTTGTGTACAATCACTGCAAAGCAGGCTTTGCTCAATCCTTGTCGTTGAGCGCCGCAACGCCCGGAAGCTCTTTGCCCTCAAGGAACTCGAGGGACGCGCCGCCGCCGGTGGAGATGTGGCTCATCTTGTCGGCAAAGCCGAGCTTCTGGATCGCAGCTGCGGAATCGCCGCCGCCGATGATCGAGATCGCGTTGCTTTCGGCAATCGCGGTGGCAACGCCGATCGTGCCGTTTGCAAAGTGTTCCCATTCGGAAACGCCCATCGGACCGTTCCAGATCACGGTGCCGGCGTCCTTCACGGCTTCGGCGAACAGCGCGGTGCTCTTCGGGCCGATGTCAAGGCCCATCCAGCCGTCGGGGATATCGTCGGAATCCACGATCATGTATTCCGTATCGGCCTTGTATTCTCTGCCGACGACGTTGTCGATGGGAATCAGGAAGTTGACGCCCTTGGCCTTTGCCTTTTCCATCATCTCTTTGGCAAGGTCGATCTTGTCGGCTTCCAGCAGGGAGGTGCCCACGGTGTGGCCGAGCGCGGCAAAGAAGGTGTAAGCCATGCCGCCGCCGACGATCAGGGTGTCCACCTTTTCCATCAGGTTGGTGATGACGCCGATTTTATCGGAGACCTTGGCGCCGCCGAGAATGGCGACGAGGGGACGCTTCGGGTTTTCCAGCGCGCCGCCGATGTATTCCAGCTCTTTCTGGATCAGGAAACCGCAGACGGCCGGCAGATAGTCGGCAACGCCGGTGGTGGAGGCGTGGGCGCGGTGGGCGGAGCCGAATGCGTCGTTGACGAAAACGTCAGCCAGAGAAGCAAGCTTCTTTGCAAACGCGGGGTCGTTCTTGGTCTCTTCCGCGTGGAAGCGGACGTTTTCGAGCAGCAGCACTTCGCCTTCCTTGAGGTCGGCGGCCAGAGACTGCGCGCTTTCGCCCACAACGTCCTCGGCCATCTTGACCGGGCGGCCGAGCAGCTCGGACAGGCGGGCGGCCACGGGAGCCAGCGAGAATTCGGGGTTGAATTCGCCCTTGGGTCTGCCGAGGTGGGAGCAAAGGATCAGCTTTGCGCCGTTGTCAAGCAGATACTGAATCGTGGGCAGGGAAGCGACGATGCGCTTGTCGCTGGTGATCACGCCGTTTTCCATCTTGACGTTGAAATCGCAGCGGACAAGCACTTTCTTGCCTTTGACGTCGATGTCCTTGACGGTCTTCTTGTTGAGTACGTTCATGATTATCGTTCCTTTCGGTTTGTTTGAACTATATTTTTCAATAACAGTCAAAGTATATTCTATAACAAACCGCTGCGTTTTTCAAGTCTTTTCGAGAAAAATATAACCGCGTTTTTTCTTCTCTTGTAAACGCCGGACGGTTGTGGTATACTATACCCGTTATCATGCCGTATAAAGGGGGAACCGAACGGAAGATGAAACTGCAAAAGATCTGCAAGGGCGTCCGCCTCGCCGGCTGCGGGGCAGCACAGTTCAAGACGGCGGCGGTGTCGCTGTCGCTGCTTGCGCCGCTCGATGAAAAAACCACCGTTCGCGCGCTGCTGCCCGGGCTTTTGGCGCGCACGACAAAGGAGTATCCCACCACGCTTTCCATGAACCGGCGGCTCGGCGCGCTCTACGGCGCTTCCATCACGCCCTCGGTGAAAAAGCAGGGCGAAATGCAGGTGCTCACGCTGACGCTGACCACGCTGGACGACCGGTTTGCGCTTGAGGGCGAAGACGTCTGCACAGAGGCGATCGGCCTTTTGTGCGACTGCCTGCTGCAGCCGGACGTGACGCAGGAAGGCTTCCGCCCGGAAAACGTCCGCCGCGAAAAAGCGCTGCTGCGCCAGCGGCTCGACAGCGAAAACGACGACAAGCGCCTGTATGCGCTGCGCCGCATGACCGAAGAGATGTGTCGGGACGAACCCTATCGCCGCAACCCCTGCGGCTGCCGCGACGAGATCGACGCGATTACCGAAAAAGACCTGCTTGACTGCTGGATGGATCTGATGCTGCACGCAAACGTGCTGGTCGCCTATGTCGGCAGTCTGCCCGAGGAGACGGTTGCCGCGGTGCTGAAAGCGCGCTTTTCCGCGGTGCAGAAGCAGGAACTGCCCGAGCTTCGCACGGAGTTTCTGACCGAAAGCTACGGCTCCCGCACGGTCCGCGAAACGCAGGACGTACAGCAGGGCAAGCTGGTGATCGGCTACCGCGCGGGCATGACCTATGAGATGGACAACTACGCCGCGATCCGCCTGATGACGGCAATCTTCGGCGGCGGCACGTTCAGCAAGCTGTTTTGCAACGTGCGCGAGAAGATGAGCCTTTGCTATTACTGCAGCGCGCGGCTGGTGCGCCACAAGGGGCTCATCATCGTGGAAAGCGGCGTTGAGACCGCAAACGCCGAACAGGCGCTCGCAGCGATCCGCCGTGAGCTGGACGAGGTGCGCGCGGGCAACTTCACCGACGAAACGCTGGCGCAGGCCAAACGCGCGCTCTGCGACAGTCTGCGCTCCGTGACCGACAGCAGCTTTTCCGCGCTGTCGTGGCTGGAATCACTCGGAATGTCCGAAACGTTCCGGACGCCGCAGGAGTTTGCCGAACTGCTGCAGAGCGTCAGCCGCGAAGAAGTGATCCTTGCGGCGAATCTCGTAACGGAAGACACGGTATTTCTGCTGCAAAGCGGCAGGAAGGAGGCGCAGGCATGACGGAACGCATCATCAGAAACGATCTGCTTGGCGAGCAGTACTATGAGATCGAACACGACAGCGGTCTGCGCGTGCTCGTGATGGAGCTGCCGCGGTATACCGGCGCGTTCGCCATGTTCGGCACGCGGTTCGGCTCGGTCGATACCTGCTTCAAACGCAGCGACGAGGCCGATTACACCACCGTGCCCGACGGCATTGCGCATTTTCTGGAGCACAAGCTCTTTGAAAGCGAAGAGAAGGACGCCTTTGAGCGCTTCAACCAGACCGGCGCTTCGGCCAACGCCTTCACGTCGTATGACCGCACAAGCTATCTGTTCCAGTGCGCCGACCGCGTGGAAGAGAATCTGGAGATCCTGCTCGACTTTGTGACGCATCCCTATTTCACCGAAGAAACCGTGCAAAAGGAGCAGGGCATCATCGGCCAGGAGATCCGCATGTATCAGGACAATCCGGACTGGGTGCTGGTGCTGAACCTGCTGCGGGCGATCTATCACGCCAATCCGGCGCGCCTTGATATCGCCGGTTCGGTCGAATCCATTGCCGAAATCACGCCCGCGCTGCTGTATGCCTGCTACCGGACGTTCTATAACCACTCCAACATGGTGCTCGCCGTGGCGGGCAACGTGACAAAAGAGCAGGTGCTTGCCGTCTGCGACCGGGCGCTGCAAAAAGAAGCCCCGGTGCGCTTTGAACAGATCGTGCCCGAGGAGCCCGACACGGTGGCGCAGCCGTATATTGAAGCGGTCATGCCGGTCGAGCTGCCGAAGTTCGCGCTCGGCTTCAAGCAGCCCGCGCAGCCGCTCGTGCGGTCCGACCGCGAAACGGTCGCCATGGAGATTGCGCTCGACATCGCGGCGGGCAAGCTGTCGCCGCTGTATCACGCGCTTCTGGAAAAAGGGCTGATCAATCCGAGCTTTTCCGCGTTCTATTTCACCGGCCGCGGCTTTGCCGTGCCGATGATCGTCGGCGAAAGCGCCGACCCCGCGGCGGTACGCGAGGCGGTTCTGGCGCGAATCGAAGCGCTGCAGCAAAACGGGATCAGCGACGAAGACTTTTCGCTTTCGCGCAAGCAGCTTTACGGCCGCGCCGTCCGCGGCTTCAACGACGTGGACGATCTGGCCTACCAGCTGACGGACGCCTGTTTCCGCGGCAGCACGCTGTTCGGCGAGATTGAAAGCTTCCGCGCCGTGACAAAAGAAGACGTGACGGAAATGCTCGGCCGTCTGCAAAGCGCAAACAGCAGCTTTTCCGTGGTGAAGGGGGCAAAGGCATGAAACAGCTGATTCTGGCCGAAAAGCCCTCCGTCGCCCGCGATATCGCGCGCGTGTTGGGCGCCAACCGCAAAGCCGACGGCTTTCTGGAGGGCGGCCGCTATGTCGTCACCTGGGCGCTCGGCCATCTGGTGACGCTGGCCGACCCCGACGCCTATGACGAAAAATACAAGGCGTGGCGGCTCGAGGATTTGCCGATGCTGCCGCAGAAGATGAAGCTCGTGGTGATTCCGCAGACTAAAAAGCAGTTCTACACGGTGCAGAAGCTGATGGCCCGCGCCGACGTGGAATCGCTGGTGATTGCCACCGACGCCGGCCGCGAGGGCGAGCTCGTGGCGCGGTGGATCATGCAGAAGGCGCACTGGAAAAAGCCGACCTTCCGCCTGTGGATCTCCTCGCAGACCGACCGCGCGATCAAAGAGGGCTTCGCCAACCTGAAGCCCGCCAGGCAATACGACAATCTCTACGCCTCCGCCCAGTCGCGCGCCGAAGCCGACTGGCTGGTGGGGCTCAACGTGACGCGCGCGCTGACCTGCCGGTTCAACGCGTCGCTTTCCGCCGGCCGCGTGCAGACGCCCACGCTCGCCCTGATCGTGGACCGCGAAAAAGAAATCGTCTCGTTCGTGCCCAAGGAATACTACACCCTCCAGGCGCAGTTTCCGGGCTTCACGGCGACCTACCGCGACGGCAAGAACAACACCCGCTTTTCCGACAAAGCCTTTGTGGAGGGCCTTGCGCAGTCGCTGCGCGGCCAGAAGGCGGTCGTCACGGCGCTGGAAAAAACATATAAGCAGACCCCTCCGCCCGCGGCCTATGACCTGACGGAGCTGCAGCGCGACGCCAACAAGCTCTACGGCTATTCCGCCAAGCAGACGCTGTCCTACATGCAGTCGCTCTATGAATTCCACAAGGTGCTGACCTATCCGCGCACCGATTCGCGCTACATCACCGACGACATCGTGCCCACGCTGCCCGAACGGCTGCGCGCCGCGGCGCAGGGCCCGTTCCAGAAGGCGGCCATGGCGCTCGCGCGGGGAAAGATCCAGACGAAGTACATCGTCAACAACGCGAAGGTCACCGACCACCACGCGATCATTCCGACCGAGCAGCCCGCCGATTTCCGCAAGATGAGCCACGAGGAGCGGATGATCTATGAGCTCGTGATCAAGCGCTTTCTGGCGGTGCTGAGCGCGCCGTTCGAATACGACGAAGTGAAGCTGACCGTGACGATCGGCGGCAAGAACTTCTATGCCAAGGGCAAGGTCGTGCGCGCCGCCGGCTGGAAAGCCTATTACGCCGGCCTCTCGGACGACGAGGACGAGCAGGACGCGGAAATGAAAACCCAGCAGCTGCCGCCGCTCAAAAACGGCGAAACGCTGGAACTGCGCGGCACGAAGATCGTCAGCGGCAAAACGCGGCCGCCCGCGCGCTACACCGAAGCGACGCTTCTGACTGCGATGGAGCACCCCGGCAAGCAGATCGACGACCGAAGGCTCAAGCAGGTGATCGAGACCACCAGCGGTCTCGGCACGCCCGCCACCCGCGCCGACATCATCGAAAAGCTGTTCGACAACTTTTCGATCGAGCGCGTGGGCAAGGAGATCCACCCCACGGCCAAGGGCAAGCAGCTGATCGGCATCGTGCCGAATGATCTGCGCTCGGCCACGCTGACCGCCCAATGGGAAACGCAGCTGCAGGCGATCTCGCAGGGTAAGGCCGACAGCAAAAAGTTCATCGGCGAAATGCGCGACTACGCCACCTCCCTCGTGGGGCAGGTGATCGCCAGCAACGCGCAGTATCACCACGACAACATCACCCGCGAGCGCTGCCCCGTCTGCGGCCAATATCTGTTGGAGGTCAACGGAAAAAAGGGGAAGATGCTCGTCTGTCAGGACCGCGAATGCGGCTACCGCAAGGGACTTTCCGCCGTGACGAACGCCCGCTGTCCCGACTGCCACAAGAAGCTGGAGCTGCGCGGCGAGGGCGACAAAAAGATGTTCGTCTGCGTCTGCGGCTATCGCGAAAAGCTTTCTGACTTTCAGGCCCGCCGCGCTAAGGACGGCGCCGGCAAGGCGGAAGTGATGAATTACATGCGCAGGCAGGAACAGCAAAAGGCCAAGGAGGAAAAGAACAACCCGATGGCCGATCTGCTGAAGGATTTCTTTTAAACATACAAAACAATACCCGGGAACCGATCTGCGTTCCCGGGTATTGTTTTGCTTTAATCGATGCCGAACAGTCTGTTGGCATTCTCCCTGCACTGGTCGATCAATTGCTGCACCTCCACGCCGCGCACGGCGGCAATGGTTTCTGCCACAAAAGCGATCAGCGAGGAATCGTTGCGTTTGCCGCGGAAGGGGACCGGCGCCATATAGGGACAGTCGGTTTCGAGCAGCAGCCGGTCGGCGGGCGCCGCCGCGGCCACGGCCAGCGGCTTTTTGGCGTTCTTGAACGTCACCGCGCCGCCGAGGCCGATATAAAGCCCCAGTTTCACCGCTTCCTCCATGGATTCCACCGAACCCGAAAAGCAGTGCAGCACGCCCTGCGGGCGGTGTTTTTTGAGCAGCGCGAGGGTGTCCGCGTGCGCCTCGCGGTCATGGACGATCACGGGCTTGTGCAGCTCGTTCGCCAGAATCAGCTGGCGCTCAAACACGGCTTTCTGCGTTTCCTTCGGCACGGTGTCCCAGTAGTAATCCAGCCCGATTTCGCCCACGGCAACCACCTTCGGGTCGCCGTAAAGCGGCAGCAGCGCCTCAAAATCCGCGTCCGTTGCGTCGCCGCAGTCCTCCGGGTGGAACCCGATCGCGGCGTAGACGTAATCATACTTGTGCGCCAGCGACAGCGTGGTTTTGCTCGACGCCAGATCCACGCCGCAGTTGATCACGCGGGCAACGCCCTTTTGCGGCAGACTGCAAAGCAGCGCGTCGCGGTCCTCGTCGAAGCGCGCGTCGTCATAGTGCGCGTGGGTGTCAAAGATGCCGCGATACATCAGCGGACCTTGCTGCCGTTGGGCACGCCCTCCACAAAGATTACCTTCACGTCGTCTTCGCCGGCGTCGGCGGCAAGGATCATGCCCTGACTTTCCACGCCGCAGAGCACGGCGGGCTTGAGGTTCGAAACAACGATCACCTGTTTGCCGATCAGGTCTTCCGGCTTGTACCACTTCGCAATGCCGGAGGCGACCGTGCGCGGCTTGCCGCTGCCGTCGTCCAGCGTGAGCTGCAGCAGCTTTTTGGCGCGCTTCACGGGCACGCAGTCCTTGATTTCGGCCACGCGCAGATCGACCTTTGCAAAATCGTCGATCGTAATCTGCGCAATCCCCTCGATCTCGGCAAAGGTCTTTTCTTTTGCCGCGGCAGCCTTTTGCTTTTCTTCGATCTCCGCCATCATCTTTTCCGCGTCGATGCGGGCGAAGAGGGGAACGGGCGTGCCGACCGGATGGTGCAGCGGATAGGCGCCGAAGGACGCGAGCGAATCATAGGTCAGGTTGTCGCAGTTGATCTGTTCGCCGATCTTCTGCGCAGTCTCCGGCATGAACGCGCTCAGCAGCACTGCAAGGAAGCGGATGCTTTCAGTCAGGTTGTAAAGCACCGTGGAAAGGCGGCCCTTCTGCGCTTCGTCCTTGGCGAGCGCCCAGGGCATCGTCTGGTCGATATACTTGTTGCAGGCCTTGGCAAAGCTCATCACAGCGTCCACGGCGTCCGCAATGTGATAGGTCGCCATGTTCTCGTCCACTTTCCGCACGGCCGCCAGCGCGGCGTCCTTGAGCGCGGGGTCGAACGCGCTGTCACAGACGTCGTTGACCGGCAAAACGCCGCCGAAATATTTCTGCGTCATGGCAATCGTACGGTTCACGAGGTTGCCCAGCGTGTTGGCCAGGTCGGAGTTGAACCGCTCGATGATGGTGCCGTAGGAGATGGAGCCGTCGTTGGCGTGCGGCATTTCGGCCAGCAGATAATAGCGCACCGCGTCCACGCCCAGCAGGTCGCACAGGTCGTCGGCATAGATCACGTTGCCCTTGGACTTCGACATCTTGTCTTCGCCGAACAGCAGCCACGGGTGGCCGTAGACCTGCTTCGGGAGCGGCTCGCCGAGCGCCATCAGGATGATGGGCCAATAGATCGTGTGGAAGCGGACGATGTCCTTGCCGATGATGTGGACGTCCGCCGGCCAATACTTTTTGTAAAGTTCGCCGCTGCCGTCGGGATCAAAGCCGAGGGCGGTGATATAGTTGGAAAGCGCGTCGATCCAGACGTAGATCACGTGGTCGCCGTCAAACGGCACGGGGATGCCCCATTTGAACGAGGTGCGCGACACGCAAAGGTCCTGCAGCCCCGGCTTGATAAAGTTGTTGAGCATCTCTTTTTTGCGGCTTTCGGGATAGATGAACGTATCGTTTTGTTCAATGTAGTCTTCCAGCTGCTTCTGATACTTGGACAGGCGCAGGAAATAGGCCTCCTCCTTGGCAGGGTGGCAGTCCTGGCCGCAGGTGGGGCACTTGCCGTCCACCAGCTGCGACGGCGTCCAGAACGATTCACAGGGCGTGCAGTACATGCCCTCGTATTCGCTCTTATAGATGTCGCCCTGATCGTAGAGCTTCTGAAAGATCTTCTGCACGGCCTTTTCGTGGTAATCGTCCGTCGTGCGGATGAACTTGTCGTAGGTCGTGTTCAGCCGGTCGCAGATGGCGCGGATCTCGCCCGCCACCTTGTCGACGTATTCCTTGGGGCTGACGCCGGCAGCCTTGGCGTATTCGTCGATCTTCTGGCCGTGCTCGTCGGTGCCGGTCAAAAAGAATACGTCATAGCCCTGCAGCCGCTTATAGCGCGCAATGGCGTCGGTCAGCACGATCTCGTAGCTGTTGCCGATATGCGGCTTGCGCGAGGTATAGGCGATCGCCGTGGTGATATAGAATTTCCCTTTTTGCATGGTGATCTCTCTCCTTTGCTCAGTTGTTGGTGACGGCGCTGCACACGGGGGACCAGCCGCCCCAGAGCACCTGTTTGTTCACACGGATATAGGCGCGCACGCGGAATTTGACCATGCTGCCGGAGGGCAGCGATTCGACGACGGCGCGCGAGTCGGAAACCGTTTTGACCTTCTTCCAGCCGGCGCCCACATAGCGGAACACGCCGTAGCCGGAAACGTTGCTCATTTCGTTCCACGAAAGCGAAACGCTGCTGGAGGTGCCGCCCGTCTGGGTCAGGCCCTTCACGGCATCGGGGCGCGTTGCGGTCAGATACTCTTCGCTCATGGTGCCGTAGTAGGTGCCGCCTTCCTTGCGGAACGCCTTGACCGCGTAAACGTCGATCTGGCCGGGGGTGCGGCCGCTGACCGTGCAGACCGGCTTTTTCGTTTTGCATACCAGCTTGCAGGCCGAGGTCTGCGGGTCAATGCGGAACACCTTGTAGCCCGCGGCGTTTTCCGTCGCGTCCCAGGTGAGCCTGAAGCCGGTCGCTGTCACCGCGCTTTGCCTGAGGCCCTTCACCTGCGCAGGTCCCGTGCGCGCCGTCAGGTCGTCCGTGAACGCGCCGTAAAGCGCGGAGCCGGAAAGGGCGCGGACCGCGCGCACCTGCACGCGGCAGCTCCCGTTCGGCGAGAGGCCGCCGAGGACGCAGGTCGTCTGCGCGGTGGACGCCGCTTTCTGATAGGCTTTCGCGGCTGCGTTCCAAAGGTACGCCTCATAGCCCGAAGCGCCGGCGACCGCCTTCCAGGAAAGCGTCACACTGTCGGAAGCGGAAGCGGACTGCCGCAGCCCGGCGGGGGCGTCCGGCGTGGTGTAGGCGGTCAGCGGGTCGGGCGATTCGCCCCAGACGTTGCCGCCGCTTGCTTTGACAAAGGCTTTCACTTTGAACTGCGCCGAACCGCCGGCGGGAATGCCGTCCACGGTGCAGCCGGGCTTGTCGGCCGTTTTGACGTAAGTGAACAGGCCTTTGGTTTTGTCATATTGATAGACCGTGTAGCCGGCCGCGTTCGCCACGGGGTTCCACTGCAGCGTGACGGAGGTCCGGGTGCCGCCGGTCTGGCAAAAGCCGGAGGGCGTTGCGGGCTTGGCAGGCTGCGTGGTTGCCGGCGGCCTGGTGGTCGTGGTCGGCTTTGTCGTCGGCTGGGCCGCGGTCGTGTCCGGCGGCGTCTGGGAGGTCGGCTGCGTCGCCCCGGTTGCCGAAATCTTATACCGCAGAATGGCAAAGCGGCCGGTGGAATCGTAGGCCAGCACGCCCGCTTCGCCCGAGGCGAGGAAGCGCAGCTTCGTGTCGTTGACCACGGTGACCTTGTCGGGGTTCAGCGAAACGTAGCGGAACGAAAGCCCGCTGCTGCCGGACGTCTTCGGCGTGTATTCGCCGCGCGCCACCGTGACGGTCGTTTTGACTTTGATAAAGCCGCAGGGGACGTAGCCGGTATACTTTTTGCCGTCCTGCTTGAAGCGGATCTTATACCAGTTCGGATAGCGCAGGATGCTGTCGTAATAGCCCGTGTCGGTGAAGCTGGTGCCGAGAATCGTCACCTTCGTGCTCGGCGCAAGCGTCAAATCCAGCTTGTCATAGTTTTGCGAAGGGCCGGTGCGCACGTTGATGTTGGAGGTCACCGAAACGATGCCGGTCTGGCTTTTCGCGTCGGCAATGGTCAGCGTGCCGGTGTTGTCGTCCGCGCCGGTCATGCCCTCAAACACCGGAATCGAAAAGATGAACGTGTTATCCAGAAGGCCGTTGGAAAGATAGGTGTAATAGGCGCTGTAGCTTTGCTCCGCCGCACCGGACAGCGAGGTCATATACTGGTGCTGATAGGTCGGATAGCTGCAGTCGGGGTTCACGTTGAACCGCTGCAGATAGCCGGTGTACTGTCCCTTGCCGATATAGGTGGCGGCCAGGAATTCCGCGCCGCCCACAATGCTCTTTTTGGGCGTGATCCAGGGGCGGTGATAGGTGCCGTCTGTCTTGGAGGCCCAGGCAAGGCCGCGGGTGATGGCCCCCGCGCCGTCGGAGGCACCGATGTTATAGAAATTGTAGATGCCGGGGTAGGTGCTGTTGCGCCCGGTCACGGAGCCGGAGGGCGTGGAGCCGATCTCGTTGCGGATCTTGGAGGCCAGATAGCACGGATTGATGTTGTATTTCTTGCCGGCCGTATAGATCATTTCGGCATAGGTCTCGTCCGAGGTCTTCGTTTCGCCCGAGGAAGTATAGTAGGTCGGCTTGGTGTTATACATGAACGTGCCGGCCAGCACAACGTCGACGGCCTGCACGTCAAAGGCTTCGTCGAAGCTCAGATCTTCAAACTGGAAAATGCCCGCGTCGTTGAAATGGTTGCGCGGGTCCATGAACCACGAAACGGCGTATTTGTTTGCGTTGCAGAAGCCGCCGTCCTTCTGATAATAATAGTCCGACGCGGCGTTGTAATCGTTCGCCTCGTGACTTTTGAAGATGTAGCTGTAGTTGTTGGAGGCCGGAACCAGAGAGCGGTTATAGCTGCTTTCGGCCTTCACGGCGTCAAAGAACGACAGCCCGGTCTGCATCGGCTTGAACACCCAGTTCGGGTGCTGCCTGTGCACCTCGCGCAGAATCACGCGATAGCTTTCGGGAAAGCCGGAAAGCGATTTTTCAAATGCGCTCGCGCCCGCTGCAGCAAAGGGCAGCGCAAAAAACGCCGTGAGCACGGCAAGCAGAAAGCACAGCAGTTTTCGTCGGTTCAAACGATCACGTCCTTTTTTCTTCGGGAAGAAAGATACCTGTCCCTGACAGATTGCAGGACAGGTATTTCATGTGTCTTATTTGCAGTAGGCCGGCAGCACGTCGTTCAGCGAAACGGCGGCTTTGGGCGCCGGAGCGGCGGCCTCTTTCGCTTCGCCCGTGAACAGATGGCTGAGCAACAGTTCCACCTTGTCCTCCGGTGTGGCCGGCGCTTCGGGCTCTGCCGTCTGCGGCGCGGCTTCCTCGGCTTCTTCGGGCCGGATCCGGCCCAGCAGGCGGTTCATCTTGTCGCAAAGCTCGTCCGCCACCTGCTTGAGATGCGCGGTCGCTTCGTTGATCGAAGTGGCCGTGTCGGGCGCTTTTTCCGGCTGCGGCTGCGCGGCGGCGTCGGCCGGTTCGGCCAGCGCCAGCTTTTCGTTCAGGGTCCGGATGGTTTCTTCCACCTGCGCCTTGTAATCGAAAAACTCGTTTTTCATGTTCTCGATATACAGCATGACGTCTTCCTTGTTGAAGCCGCCGAAGGTCGCTTTTCTGAACATTCGATTCATCTGTTCCATCCCCGCATCCTCTTTTTCCATGAAATCCTGTTTCTAAATAATACCACAAATCGTTTTCCGATGCAACCGGTATTGCAAAATTATTTTATTTTTGTATAATATATAATACAAGATTACGGCAGAAAGGGAGGCGGCGGTATGCAATCGTTACCGCGGGAAGGGCTGTTCGTGCTGGAACGGCTGGAGCAGCGCGGCTTTGAAAGCTGGTTCGTCGGCGGCGCGGTGCGCGACCTTTTGCGCGGCGCCGAGGCCCACGACAGCGACCTTGCGTCGGCCGCGACCCCGCAGGACGTGATCGCCGCGTTTCCCGATGATCCCGTTCTGACCACGGGCGCCAGACACGGCACGGTCACGGTGGTCGTGGATCACGTGCCGGTGGAGGTGACGACCTTCCGCACCGAAACGACCTATGCGGATTCGCGCCACCCCGACGAGGTGCGCTTTGCCAGCAAGCTGGAGGACGACCTGTCGCGCCGCGATTTCACGGTCAACGCCATGGCGCTGCACCCGACGCGCGGCCTTGTGGACCTGTTCGGCGGCCGGGAGGACCTGCGGCGGGGCGTCATCCGCTGTGTCGGCGACCCGGCAGAACGGTTCCGGGAAGACGCGCTGCGGATTCTGCGCGCGCTGCGCTTTGCTTCCAAACTCTCGTTTTGCCTGGACGCTGCCACCGCAGACGCCGCCCGCAGGGGCAAAGACAGCCTTTCTCTGCTCTCGCGCGAACGGGTGCAAAGCGAATGCACCGGCCTTCTCTGCGGCGAAAACGCACGGCAGGTGATAGTCTCGTATTACGACATCCTGTCGCAGCCGTTTCCGTTTCTTTCCGCCATGGCGGGCTTCGACCAGCACAACGAGCACCACTGCTTCGACCTGCTGGGCCACACGGCGGCGGTTGTGGGCGCGATTGCACCCTTGCCGCGACTGCGGCTGGCGGCGCTGCTGCACGACTGTGAAAAACCGGCGTGCTTCTCACTGGACGCCGACGGCGTCGGCCATTTCTACGGCCACGCTTCGCGCGGCGCAAAGACGGCCGAAACGCTGCTGCGCAGCCTGAAATACGACAACGCCACGCTGGCGCGCGTGCCGCTGCTGGTCAAGTGGCACGACGCCCCGCTGGAGGAAACTCCGCGCATGCTCAAACGGCGGCTCAACCAGATGGGGGATGACGCCCTGCGCGACCTGCTGGCGCTGCAGCGGGCAGACACGCTCGGCCTTGCGCCGCGGTATCACGACCGTCTGGCGCATTTCGACCGGCTGGAAGCGATGCTCGACGAAGTGCTGGCGCAGGACGCCTGCTTTTCCGTCAAAAAGCTGGCGGTCAGCGGCAACGACCTCAAGGAACTCGGCCTGCGCGGCCGCGAGATCGGGCAGGCGCAGCGCCGCCTGGTGGACGCTGTGATCGACGAAAAGGTGAAAAACGAAAAGGATGCGCTGCTGGCGTATCTGAAGCAATGACAGGCAAAGAAAGAACAGTCCGGAATGAGTGTTGGTCATTCCGGACTGTTTTTACTTTTGCAGAAAATGGTCGATCGCCAGCAAATATCCCTGCAGCCCCCGGCCGATGATGCGCTTTTCGGCATACAGCCCGACGTAGGAAATCTGCCGGAACGGCTCGCGCTTTGTCACGTCGGAGATGTGGACCTCCACCGTCGGGAGGCCGACCGCCTGGAGCGCATCCAGAATCGCAATGCTTGTGTGGGTATAGGCGCCGGGGTTGAGAATAATCCCGTCATAGACGCCGTAGGCCGCCTGAATGAGATCAACCAGCACGCCCTCGTGGTTCGACTGTCTGCAGTCAACCGTGAGGCCTTTTTCGTCTGCATGAGCGGCGATCATGGCGCACAGGTCGGCATAGGTTTGTTTGCCGTAGATCTCCGGCTCGCGCAGACCGAGCAGGTTGAGGTTCGGTCCGTTCAATACGAGCAGACGCATGCAATCACCCTTTCCGTTGTGATATGCGGATCGTCGCTGACGTCGACGACGTGATCCGCGAAGGATTCATAGATCGGCTGCCGTTCTTCCATCAGCCGGCGCACGGCCGCCTCGTCTTTCGAAAGCGGACGTCCGTCGCGCGGCAGAGCGGAAACGTCGCGCCGCAGCCAGACCGCAACACCGTTTTGCCGCAGCGCGTCGCGGTTCTCTTTTTTGAGAATGCTGCCGCCGCCTGTTGCAATCACGCGCCGCAGCTGCTTGCCGGCTTCCAGAACCGCTTGTGCTTCGCGGTCGCGGAAGAACGCTTCGCCTTTGGCGGCAAACAGGGCCGGAATCGTGCAGCCGGCGGCCGCCTCCACCATGGCGTCGGTGTCGAGCAGGGCTTTTCCCGTCCGTTCGGCCAAAAGCCTGCCGACGGTCGATTTGCCGCAGCCGGGCATGCCGATCAGCACGATGTTCTGCTGCTGCGCTTCGATCTTTCGTATGACGGGCTCAATCAGATCGTCAGACAGCTGTCTGCCCGAGAACAGCCGCGCCGCGGGCAGCGCCTGCGCCACCAGCATGGCAAGGCCGTTGCCGTGGGGGATGCCGCGTTCCCGTGCCTGCCGCAAAAGCGCGGTCTCCATCGGGTTGTAGATCAGGTCGAGCACCGCTTCCGGCCGGTCGAAGCCGTCAAGCGAAACGGGCGACAGGCCGTTGGCGGGAAACATGCCGACCGGCGTGGCGTTGACCAGAATCTGCGCGTCCCGGTGACGGCCGAGATTTTGATAGTTCTCTTCGCCCGTGCGGCTGACAACGATCACCTGTGCTGCGCCGTCTGCATGCAGCACGGCCTGCACGGTGCGCGACGCGCCGCCGGAGCCGAGTACCAGAACCTTTTTGCCGGCGAACGAGACGCCGACCCGCTTTGCCAGACAGCGAAAGCCGAACGCGTCGGTGTTGTCGCCGAACAGCGTGCCGTCCGGGCGGCGGATCACGGTGTTGACCGCGCCGACGGCCCGGGCCGTTTCGGAAAGCGCATCACAGGCACGGAACGCGTCGATCTTATAGGGAATCGTCACGTTGAAGCCGCTGATCGTGTCGTCGGCGAAAAACGCGGGCAGCTCCTCCGGCTCGCGGGGGAACAGCGCGTAGGGATAGTCGCCGAAGCAGCGGTGGATCTGCGGCGAGAGCGAATGGGCGAGTGAGCGCCCCAACAGTCCGAATTGCATGGTCAGTCCTCTGTGTAGGTGCCCAGATAGGCGAATTGTTCGCCGTTGCGTTCCAGCCTTGCAATCAGTGCGCGCAGGGCGGGGGAGGAAACGGGCGCTTCAATGTCGAAATAAAACAGAAACTCAAAGTCGCTGCCCGGAATCGGGCGGCTTTCGAGCTTGGTCAGGTTCAGCCCGAGCGAGGCGAAGCGCGCAATTGCGTGATAGAGCGCGCCGGGCTTGTGCGCCAGCGTCAGCAGAAGCGACGTCTTTTTCGCGCCGGGATAGATCTCCGGCGTTTTGGAGATGCAGATGAACCGCGTATAGTTGTTCCGGTTGTTCTGCACGTCGTCGGAGAGAATCTCCAGATCATACAGCTCGGCGCAGTCCCGCGAGCCGATGGCGGCCATATCGGTTCTGCCCGATTCGGCAACCAGCTTTGCCGCCTGTGCGGTGTTCTGGCAAAGGCGGGGCTTGCAGCCGCTTTGCGTGAGGAAATCGCTGCATTGGCGCAGCGCCTGCTCGTGAGAACAGATTTCTTTGATCTCTTCAAGCTTCGTGCCGCGCGGCGCAAGCAGGGTGTGCGCAATGTGCAGCTTCATCGAATGCGTGATATAGAAGTGATAGGCGTGCAGCAGGTCGTAGACCTCGTTGACCGACCCGGCCGTGCTGTTTTCAATCGGCAGCACGCCGTAGCGGCAAAGCCCGGAATCGACCGCCTTGCAGACGTCTTTGAAGGTGGAAAAATAGAGAATGCTCGGATACTTGAACATCTTGTCGCAGGCGTGCTGCGAGTAGGCGCCCTCCGCGCCCTGACAGGCGATGACGGCGCGCGGCGGGGGCAGCTGCGGCGTTTTGGCGCAGACGGTTTCCAGCAGCGCGGAGATTTTGCCCGGCTGATTGATGACGGCGTGCTGATAGGAACGGCTGACGTCGAACACGGTTTGATACAGCACGCCAGTATAGTCCGCCAGCTCCTCTCCGGCCAGCGCGGTCACACGGTTGAGCACGGCGCGCTCGCGTTCGGAGTCGTAGATCGGCAGCCGGTTTTCTTTTTTGAAGAGCGCAATCTCTTTTGAGAGCGCCATACGTTTTTGAAAGAGCGCAACGATCTGTTCGTCGATTTGTGAAATCTCGCTGCGGCAGGTTTGCAGATCCATGGGGCAGTCTCCTTCCGGTTAGAAAATCAGGTTTGCCAGCGCAAGGGCGCACGCCGCTTCCACGCAGGGGACGGCGCGCGGCACCACGCAGGGGTCGTGACGGCCGGGAATCTCCAGCGTGACCGGCTGCCCGGCGGCAAGGTCCACGCTGCGCTGCGGCAGAGCGATGGACGGCGTCGGCTTGAACGCCGCGCGGAACACGAGCGGCATGCCGGATGCAAGCCCGCCGAGGATGCCGCCGTGGCGGTTCGTTTCGGTTCGGACAACGCCGCCCTGCACGCAGAACGGGTCGTTGTTTTCGCTGCCGCGCAAAGCCGCGCCGGCAAAGCCGCTGCCGAACTCGATTCCCTTGACCGCGGGAATGGCGAACACACAGCGGGCAATCTCGTTTTCCAGCCCGCCGAACATCGGCTCGCCGAGGCCGACAGGCAGACCCGTCGCCGCGCATTCGATGACGCCTCCCAGCGAATCGCCACCGGCCTTTGCGGCCGCTATCGCTTCGCGCATCGCTTCGCCCGCGGCGTCGTTTTGCGTGCAGAACTGCTTTTCTTTCAGGGCGTCCAGTGCGGTGGCATCCAGGTTTACCGCGTCAAACGGCTCGTCCTTGACGGCGCCGATCTGCGCAATGTGCGCGCCGATGGTGATGCCCTTTTCCTTCAGCAGCTGCATGGCGACCGCGCCCGCAAACACCAGCGGCGCCGTCATGCGGCCCGAAAAGCTGCCGCCCCCGCGGCTGTCGTTTTGCCCGCCGTATTTCACGTACGCCGCAAAATCCGCGTGAGAAGGACGAGGAACCGTGCGCAGCGCGTCGTAATCGCCGCTGCGGGCGTCTTTGTTGCGGATGATCGCGCACAGGGGCGCGCCGCAGGTCACGCCGTCCGTCGCGCCGCTGACAATTTCCGGCAGATCGGGCTCTCTCCGTGCCGTCGCATACGGGGCGTTTCCAGGCGCGCGGCGGGCCAGCATGGCCCGGATGGCCGGCAGATCGAGGGCGGTTCCGGCGGGAATCCCTTCGATCACGACGCCGATCGCGTCGGCGTGGGACTGGCCGAAGACAGTGATTTTGAAGCGTTCGCCGTAGCTATTGGACATCTGCGGCACCTCCTTGCGTGCGGTACAGGTTGAAAAAGGTCGGGAATGATTTGTTGATCGCCTGCGCGTTGCGAACGATCACAGGCGCGCTGCATTTTTGCGCGGCAACCGCTGCCGCCATGACGATCCGGTGGTCGTTTGCGCTGTCCGCCGTGCCGCCCGAAAGAAGCGGCTTGCCGCGGATCAGCAGGCCGTCCGCGGTCTCCCGCACGTCTGCGCCGAGCGCGCAGAGCAGGGCCGTCGTTGCTGCCAGCCGGTCGCTTTCCTTGTGGCGCAGGTTCTGCGCGTTCGTGATGCGGCTTTCACCCGCGGCCGTTGCCAGCAGCGCCGCCAGCACCGGCACAAGATCGGGCACGTCGCCGGCGTCGATTTCTGTGCCGCGCAGGGCAGAACAGTCAAGCTGAAACGTGCCGTCTTCCTGCAGCACCCGCGCGCCGCAGGCGGCCATGATTGCAGGAAACCGGCGGTCGCCCTGCGCCGACTGCGGATCCAATCCGCCGACCCGGAACCCGCAGGCGAGCAGCGCCGCCGCGCCCGACCAGTCGCCCTCCGCAGCGAAGGCTCCGCCCCGCAGCGCAGCAGGGGAGATCGTGTAAACGTTGTCGCTTTGCGCAATCTGCGCGCCGAAGCGCCGCAGCACGTCAAGCGTGACGCTGAGATAGGGCGCGGATACGATGGGCGGCAGGAGCGTGAGCGTGCTCGGCTGATCCAGATGCGCCAGCGCGAGCAGCAGACCCGTGGCATACTGCGAGCTCACCGCGCCCGAAATAGCGTAATCGCCCGGCTCCAGCCTGCCGCCGATGCGGATCGGAAAGCCGGGCTCCACGGAAACGCCGTGCCTTTTCATTTCTTCCAGCAGCACGTCGTTCGGTCGCTCGGGCAATCTGCCGCGGCCGGTGAAGACCGCTTCTGCGCCGAGCGAAGCGACGACCGGCAGCAAAAAGCGCAGCGTGGAGCCGCTTTCGCCGCAGTCGAGCAAAACATTGTCGTTCCATTTGGCCGGCGGGGTCACGCTCCACGCGGCGTCCTGTTTTTCAATCGATACGCCGAGCGCCCGCAGGCACCGGACGGTCGCTTCCATATCGTCGTTTGTATCCGCAATCCGCAGCACGCTCGGCGACTTTGCCAAGGCCGCGCAGATCAGCAGCCGGTGCGCCGCCGATTTGGACGCGGGCGCCTGTACGGCGCCGTGCGGCGCACAGGGCGTCAGTCGAACGTTCATTGCAGCAGCTCCTTCAATTCTTCCACAGGCATCGTCTTCGTCTCGCAAACGCCGATGCGGCGGGGCAACACCAGCGTGATGCTGCCGCCGGCGCACTTTTTGTCGGCGGTCACGGCTTCATAAAGCGCGGCGTTGGAAAACGCGCAGTCGGTCGGCAGGCCGTTTTGCAGCAGCGCCGCGGCGATCTCTTCGCGGCAGGGGACGAAGCAAAAGCCCGTCTGCTCTGCAAGCGCGGCGATACGCACCATGCCGACGGCGACGGCCTTGCCGTGCGAAAGGGAAAAGGCGGAGCCGGCTTCAATCGCGTGGCCGAGCGTGTGGCCGAAATTGAGCAGCGCGCGGCGGCCGGTGTCGAATTCATCCTCGTTCACAACGTCGCGCTTCATTTCCACGCAGCGCGTGATGACGTCCGTCATCTGCGCGCGGGGGACGCCGTTTTTTACCCGGTCAAACAGCGCTTCGTCGCCGATCACGCCGTATTTGATCACCTCGGCCATCCCGTCGCGGAAGTCTTCCTCGGAAAGCGTTGCCAGATAGTCCGTGTCGCACAGCACAAGGTCGGGCTGGCGAAACACGCCGGCGAGATTCTTTCCTTCGGGCAGATCGACCGCCGTTTTGCCGCCGACCGAGGAATCCACCATGGCGAGCAGGCTGGTCGGCATCTGAACGAGATGCATGCCGCGCATATAGAGCGCCGACGCCAGTCCGCCGAGGTCGCCGGTCACGCCGCCGCCGAGCGCCACAAGCACGTCTTTGCGCGAAAGGCGCGCCTGCGCCAGAAACGCCAGAAGGTCAAACAGCGTTTCGGGCGTTTTGCTCTGTTCTCCGTGCGGAAAGACGTAGCTCACACAGTCAACCTCGGCTTGCCGCAGGTCGTCTTTCAGCGCGGCAAGGTGCAGCGCCGCCACGCGGTCGTCGCTGACGACGCAGACCCGCGGCGTGCCGAAGCGGGCTTTGATCTTTTCGGCCAGCAGCTTTCGCGCGCCGGAGCCGATGATGACGTCATACTGAATGGATGCAGATACGGTTACAGTTTGCATGGCTTTCTCCTGCGGCGTCAGCCGGCCTGTCGTTTGGTTTGTCTGCCGTCCTCCAAAAGCTGCCGCAGCGCTTCTTCGTCCCCAGCGCCCAGCGCGTCGCGGTACTGCTGCAGATTGGCGATCAGCAGATCGAGTTCTTCACAAAGGTTGTCGCTGTTTTCCAAAAACAGCTCGGTCCACATGCCGACGTTCAGCTTCGCCACGCGGGTCATGTCCTTATAGCTGCCCGCAGAAAAGCCTTTGCGCTGCATGGCGGTGGGGCTTTTGACATAGGCGTTCGATACGATATGCGCCAGCTGCGAGGTGTAGGCAATGATCCGGTCGTGCTCTTCGGGCGTCGTGAAGGTCAGCGTTTCAAAGCCAATGGAAAGGAAAAACGCCTTCACGCGCTCCAGCAGCCGCACGTCGCTGACGCCTTCGGTCGTCAGAATCATCGATGCGCCGCGGAACAGCGACGCGCGCGCATGGGAAAAGCCCCAGAACTGCGTGCCCGCCATCGGATGGCCGCCCAAAAAGCAAAAGCCGTGTTCTTTTGCCAGCGTGCAAAGCGGCCGGCAGACCACGCGCTTGACGCCGCAGCAGTCGATCACGATTGTGCCGGGCCGGATAGCGCCGAGGTGGGCTTTCACATAGTCCACCGCCGCCTGCGGATAGAGCGAAAGCAGCAGCAGATCGGTTTGTTTCAGTTGTTCGTCGTCCAGCTCGCCGTCGATGGCCCCGACCAGCGCTGCGCCAAGCAGGGCGCTGCGGTCCAGATCGAAGGCGAACACCTTGTGCTCCGTCGTCTCTTTGACGGCCCGGGCCAGCGAGCCGCCGATCAGACCGAGCCCCACAATGCCGATATTCATGGCCTTCCCTCTCTTCAGGCGTCGCCGCGCATGACGGCGCGGATTGCTTTTGCTTCGCGCACCACCTGCGCAAACTGCGGAGGCGTGAGCGCCTGCGGACCGTCGCAGAGCGCGTGCTTCGGGTCGTTGTGAACCTCGATCATCAAACCGTCCGCGCCGGCGGCCACGGCGGCAAGCGCCAGCGGACGCACCAGCCGCGCAATGCCGGCGGCATGGCTCGGGTCGGCGATGATGGGCAGGTGGGTTTTTTCCTTGAGCAGCGCAATGGCCGAAATGTCCATCGTGTTGCGCGTATACGGCTCGAACGTGCGGATACCGCGTTCGCAGAGCATGACCCGGTTGTTGCCGCCGGCCATGATGTATTCCGCACTCATGAGAAGTTCTTCCATTGTTGCGGAAAGGCCGCGCTTGAGCAGAATCGGCTTTTGGGTTCTGCCGAGCTCCTTGAGCAGCTCAAAGTTCTGCATATTGCGCGCGCCGACCTGAATCACGTCCACGTTCTCAAACAGGTCGAGGTGCCGCAGGTCCATGATCTCGGTCACGATCGGCATGCCGGTTTCTTTCTTTGCCGTTTCCAAAAGGCGCAGGCCCTCGGCGCCCATGCCCTGAAACGCGTAGGGCGAGGTGCGGGGCTTGAACGCGCCGCCGCGCAAAAACGCCGCGCCGGCTTCGCGCACCTCCCGCGCAATCGAGGTGATCTGCGCGGGCGATTCCACCGAGCAGGGCCCTGCAATGAACGCGAGCGTGCCGTCGCCGATCTTTCGGCCGCAGACGTCGATCACCGTGTCGTCCGGGTGGAACTTGCGGTTGGCGCTCTTATAGGGCTCCGAAATGCGCGTGACCGATTCCACGATATCCAGGCCGCTGATCAGATCGGCGTCGAGCCGCGACGTGTCGCCGATGAGGCCGAGCACGGTCTCGTACTGCCCCTCGGAATAATGCACGTCGATATCCATCGACTTCAGCCAGTCGACCAGATAGGAAAGCTGTTGTTTGTCGGTTCCTTTTTTCACGACGACTACCATAATGACGTCCTCCTGCGGTTTGATAAAAAGAGCCCCTGCAGCGGAAGTTCACTGCAGGGGCGGGATTCTGAAATCAGAATGAACAGCACAACTTACCGGCTCTATCAACTTTTGTCAATAAAGCTAAAGTAATAATAGGCCCATGTTGCGTTTTTGCGTGTCATAAGGCAATTCTCCCGTGCTGTTGTTTTGCATAGTTTATCACTTTAAACCTTTAAAGTCAATAGTTTTTTGCAAAAAATTTGAAAAAGTTACGCGATCGGCTCAAAATCGGCGGCGCCGTGCTTGCAAAGCGGACAGATGAAGTCGTCGGGCAGCTCGTCGCCCTCATAGACGTAACCGCAGATCTTGCAGACGAATCCCTTTTTGCCCTCGGTCTGCGGCTTGGGCTTCACGTTGTTCTGATAATAGGTGTAGGTCATCGTCTCCTTGTCGGAGATCACGCGCGCTTCGGTCACGGCGCAGATGAACATGCCGTGGGTGCCGAGGTCGACGTACTGCTCCACCTTGAGCGACATGAACGCGTTGATGAACATCGGCAAGAAGGCGAGGCCGTTGTCGGACCGCAGCGGTTTCCAGCCCTCGAACTTGTCCTTGTTGCGCCCGCTCTGGAAGCCGAACAGCTCAAAGATGCCGAACGGCGCATCGGTGGAAAGGCAGTTGACGTTCATGACGCCGGTCTGCTTGATGACGTGGTGGGAATAGTTGTCCTTGTTGATCGTCACGGCCACGCGGTTGGGCGTGTTGGTGACCTGCGACACGGTGTTGACGATCAGGCCGTTGTCTTTTTTGCCGTCGTTGCTCGTCACAACGTAAAGGCCGTAGCCGATCTTGAACAGGGCGGTCAGATCGTTTTTGTTGGCGGTCTCGTCGTGCTGCGCCAGATAGTCCTTGCAAAGCTCGTTGGCCAGATCGTCAAGCTGCTGCTTGTTCTGCTCGTTCATTGCGGACAGGATCTTCACGGTCGTGTCGGCGAAGGTCAGGTTCTTGCAGCCCTCGAGCATTTTCGTCATGGTCTTTGCAGCCATCGGCGCCCAGGAGCCGTTTTCGATCAGTGCAACGGTCTTGTTCTGGAAGTTGCGCTCGGTCAGATGACCGATGAACTCCCGCATGAACGGGAAGATGTCAGCGTTGTAGGTCGTGGTGGCAAGCACGATCTTGCCGTAGCGGAAGGCGTCCTCCACGCATTCGGCCATGTCCTCACGGGCGAGGTCGTTGACGCAGACCTTCGGGCAGCCCTTGGCCTTCAGTTTTTCGGCCAGCAGCTCCACGGCTTTTTTGGTATGGCCGTAAACGGAGGTATAGAAGATGGCGATGCCCTCTGTCTCCACACCGTAGGACGACCATGTGTTATAGAGGCCGAGGTAATAGCCGAGGTTCTCTTGGAGGATCGGTCCGTGCAGGGGGCAGATGGTCTGAATATCCAGCGCGGCTGCTTTCTTCAGCACCGCCTGCACCTGCGCGCCGTATTTGCCCACGATGCCGATGTAATAGCGGCGGGCTTCGCACGCCCAGTCTTCTTCCGCGTCCAGCGCGCCGAATTTGCCGAACGCGTCGGCCGAGAACAGCACCTTGTCCGTGCTGTCATAGGTCAGCATGACTTCCGGCCAGTGAACCATCGGCGCGGCGACAAAGTGCAGCTCGTGGTGGCCGAGTGAGAGCGTGTCGCCCTCCTTGACCACGATGCGGCGGTCCTCATAGGCGGTGCCGAAGAAGTTTTGCATCATCGTGAACGCCTTGGCGGAGGAGACGACCACGGCGGCGGGGTAGTTCTTCATGAAGTTGTCGATATTGGCGGAATGGTCCGGCTCCATGTGCTGCACGATCAGATAATCGGGCTGCCGGCCGTCCAGCGCCGCGGCCAGATTGTCGAGCCATTCGTGGGTGAAGCTGCGGTCCACGCTGTCCATCACGGCGATCTTGTCGTCGAGGATGACGTAGGAGTTATAGGCCATGCCGTTGGGCACGATGTACTGGCCTTCAAACAGGTCGATCTGGTGGTCGTTCACGCCGACGTAGCGGATGTCTTTGGTAATGTTCATACTGGCACCTCACTGGTTCAAAATTTACCAAAATATTATAGCACAGTCTAAACGGAAATACAATATCAAAAGCAGAAAAAAGGGGACCGATGCGCTTTGCATCAGCCCCTTTTGCATGCTTCTGTTTGTTGTCAGAACACCGCGTGTACGGTCAGTCCGTCCATCGTGTAGGTCACGTCGTGGGCGCCGTGGTCGTCAATCGACTTGGCGAACGCGTCCGCCATTTCCTGATCGGGGAACGTGATGGAAAACGCCATGGTCAGATCCTTCGGCTGATAGATCACCTTGGAAAGCTTGAATGCGCTCATCCACCAGTGCATCATCGGTCCGCAGTGGAACAGCAGCGTGTCGCCGTGATAGAGCGACGCTTCCATCAGCATCAGCTCGTCGTCTCCCGCGGCGTTGTAGTGCGTGCCGATGCTGCCCTTCGGACGGTTATAGACGCCGACCTCCACGCCGTTCGTCACAAGGCCGTAGTTGCCCTTCCAGATCTGGATCATCCATTCCTTGCCGTGCGCTTCAAAATGAAAGCGTCGGGTGCTCATGTTGAACAAGGGCGTGCTGTTGGCCAAAAGATCATACAGCCGGTCAAAGCCCAGCGCGCGTTGCCAGGCATGCACCGCGCCGTAGATCAAAACGTCTTTGATGTTGAAATCAAAGCCGACGTCAATGAGCCCCTTGTCGGTCCAGCCGCGCACGTGCCCGGTCTTCTGGTTGATGAAGATGCCGGGGTGCATGCTTTCGCCGTCGCCGTCGTCATAGACAATGTCCATCATGACTTCAACTTCATCCGGGTCGTCGGCGGGGATCGCATAGAAGTTGACCGCGCGGATGACGCTGTAATAAACGCCGAGCAGATACAGCACATAGCCGACCCAGGTCAGGTTGCTGTCATAGGCCTTGTCGCGCAGGCGAAAGAACATTTCGCGCAGCTTGGTGGTGTTGACATGCAACACTTCTGCGCCGAACTCTGCGGGCGCGTTGAGGTCCGGCACGGAGCCGATCAGCTGCACAAGGTCAAGACCCGATTCCCGCGCCACATAGTTGCAGACCTCGGTCAGCGTGTCGTCGATCGTTGTGTTCAAAAAGCGGTTTTCCGGTTTGTAAAGCGGGCGGCCCGAAAGGGCGCGCATGGTGTCGGCCAGCGGTTTTGCCTGCTTCACAAAGGTGTCTGTGGAAAACGAGGGCGCGCCGTGTTCTTCCACATAGGCCACGTAGTCGTGCAGCGAATGCAGATTTGCGGTGTCCGCTTCGCTGAACGACTGCTCGTTGCGGTTGCCGAAGAACGCCGGCAGCATGGTCTGCAAAAACAGAAACGGAACCAGAAGGATCGAAATCCATTTTTCCAACATGATCAAAGTCTCCCTTTCTTTGTTCCGGAAGAATCAGAGTAGGACAATACTATACCGCAAAAAGATGATTCTGTCAAGCAGCGGCAGGCTTTGTCTTTCGGTTACACCGGCGGCATCACGGGCAGCCAGACAAGCAGTCTGAAATACAGCGCTCTTAAAATGTTGAGAATGGCGTCCAGCATGGTTTCACCTTCTTTCTGTTTGGAAATCTATAACGTGTGGGTTGCTTGTATAATCAAGCGACGTGCGGGAATACCGCGGCGCACAGCGGCAGCACGAACAGCACGCTGTCGAACCGGTCCAGCGCGCCGCCGTGCTCGGGCATCAGCGTGCCGAAATCCTTGATCCCCGCGCTGCGCTTGACGGCGGAAAACGTCAGGTCGCCCAGCGCGCCGAGCACGCCGCCGGCGGCCCCGAGCGCCGCAAACAGCCACAGGCTGACCGGGCGGCCGCACGCGCGCAGAATGAGCGCGTAGATCACCATGCCGAGCGCGCCGCCCGCCACGCCGCAGAAAAAGCCCTCCCAGGTCTTGTTGGGGCTGACGCGGGGGTTGAGCTTGTGCCTGCCGAAGGCCATGCCGCCCAGCAGCGCCAGAGAATCGGCGCTCCACGCGGCCACCAGCGGAGCCAGCATGGTGTGACGCCCGTCGGGCAGACGGCAGAGCACCAGAAACAGCGACAGCACCGCCGGCACGGCAAACGAAGCGAACACCGCCGCCGCGCCCTCCTGCGCCGTTGCCGCCCGGGGCGAAAACACGGCGGGCAAAAATGCCAGCGCCAGCGCGCCGAACATCCAGAACATCCAGCCGGACGCGGGCAGCTCATAGGCGAACGCCCAGACGACGCCGGCGGCCTGCAGAACGCTCAGCGCGATCAGATAGTTTTGCCGCACAAAGCCGGTCGCCTTTGTCAGCTCAAACGCCGAAAGCCCGGCCACCAGACTCAGAAACAGACAGACGCCCCACAGCGGCGCGCCGAGCAGCACAAAGCAGACGAGCGCCGAGCCGAACACGGCGACCAGCACCTTGACCAGCAGCGCTTTTTTTCGCGCGGGCTCTTTTTTCTGCATAACAATCAACTCCAAAGCAACATTTTTGTCGAAATTTGTGGTATAATCAACGAATGAGAATCAGCGTGTAGAAAAAGAAACGATTGAGCAAATCATTGCCCATTCTCTTTTTGCGTTTTCCGATTATGATGATATCGGAAAGAAAAACAGGTGCGAAAGGACGGATGGCCATGTCACAGATCCTTGATCTTCACAACCACGGAAAAACCCTTCTGATCTATAACCCGCGCGCCGGCAGAAGCGTCAAACGGCCCCCGCTTGCCGAAATCGTTGCGCGGCTGCAGCCCACGTTCGGCGAACTGGTGGTGCAGACCACTGCCCGCCCCGGCCACGCGGCCGAGCTGGCGCGGCAGTCCGGCCGGGATTACGATACCGTGATCTGCTGCGGCGGCGACGGTACGCTCAGCGAGGTCATCAACGGCCTTCTGGCGGCGGACGCCCACCCGAAGATCGGCTATATCCCGATGGGCTCCACCAACGACCTTGCCAAAAACATCGGCCTGCCGACGTCGCTCGACCGGGTAACCGAGGTGCTTTCGCACGGCCGGACCGTGCAGTATGACATCGGCCGGTTCAACGATCGCTACTTTACCTATTTCGCTTCGTTCGGCCCCGGCGTCTCGGTGTCCTATTCCACGCCGCAGCGCATGAAGAATATGCTGGGCTATTCCGCCTATATGATCAACGGCTTCGTGCTCGGCGTCGTCCCGGCGCTGCGCGAAGTCAAGCCCAAGCATATTCGCGTGGAATACGACGGCAAGGTGCTGGAGGACGACTTCTATTTCGGCGCCGTGTCCAACGCCTACTCCGCCGCCGGCATCATCAAGTATAACGAGGACGACGTTTGCTTCAACGACGGCAAATTCGAAGTGATGCTGGTCCGCCGGCTGCACCATCCCGCGCAGCTGTTCTCCATGCTGCACAAGATCCGCCGGCGCGATTACGACGGAGAAACGCTGCTGTATCTGCATGCGTCCAGGCTGCGCTTTACGTTCTCGTCGCCGGTCAAGTGGACGCTGGACGGCGAATGCAGCGGCGACGTGCAGGACGTTTCCATTGAGGTGCTGCCCGGCGCGGTGCGCCTTTGCAGCGAGGGCAACAGGGGATTCCGCGTCAATTCTGCGCAACAAGATCCGGCGCAAGCACAGCGGTGACCCCGTAGAACGACAGGCGGCTCACCAGCTGCGTCAGATCCTCGATGGGCATCTGGCGGTTCGAACGGAACCAGTACTGATAAACGCTCATCAGGCCCGCAAAGATATAGTGGGCCAGAATCTCCGTTTCCTCTTCCGAAAGCGTCAGATGCAGCTGCAGCGAATCCAGCGCGTGGGCCTTGAGGGTGGAAAACAGCTTTTCCTTCAGACTGCTGTTGCCGGTCATGCAAAGCAGGCAGCCGTAAAGCTCCTGATCGTCCTGCAGCAGCTGCGTCAGCCGCTGGAAGACTGGCGCGGGGTCGCGCAGGTCGATCAGCGTTGCCGTCTGATACAGCGATTCGTCAAACGCCTGCACCAGACTGTTTTCAATCTCGTCCATGACCTCGTGGATCCCGCGGTAGTAGTTATAGAACGTCTTGCGGTTGATGTCCGCTTTGTCGGCGATCTCCTTCACCGTGATCTGGTTGATGTCCTGCGTTGCAAGCAGCGCGGCGAACGCGTTGCGGATGGCTTTTTTGGTCTTGCGCACCCGGCGGTCTTCGGTTCCGGCAGGCATACATACACCCCGTTTCGCTTTTCTTTGCCCTCATTATAATACACATGTGAGGAAAAATCTACAGATTTACCGTTGTGTCTTTGTGACGGAATTATGAATCGGCCCGTTTGTTCGGGCGGCCGCCCGCGCCCTGCGCCGCGCCGTTCTTGACAAGCGGGCCGGTTTTCTGTATAATACACCCAGAGTGGATCGGGCAGTCGCGGGTCGCAAGACACGAGGAAAGTCCGAGCTCCATACAGCAGGGTAACGGCTAACGGCCGCCGAGGGTGACCTTAGGGAAAGTGCAACAGAAAGAAACCGCCGCTTTTGCGGCAAGGATGGAAAGGCGAGGTAAGAGCTCACCGGCGCGCAGGAGACTGCGCGGCCATGTAAACCCTACCCGGAGCAACACCGACCGGATGCAGCAATGCGCGTTCGCTGGACGTATATCCAAAGGGTGGCTTGAGCCTGTCGGCAACGGCAGGCCTAGACAGATGATTGCCTTCAATGACAGAACTCGGCTTACAGATCCACTCTCTTTTCCGCCCGCGGGCGGTTTTTCTCTGTCAAAGCGCCGTGCGGTGCATAGAATGGCATGAGGTGAATCCCATGCTGTATGCGCTTTTGCTCACGCTTTCGCTGTCGCTCGGCCTGCTGCTGCTGTCGTCGCTTTGCCGCGTGCTGCTGCACGCCCGTGCGGTGCGGCGGTTCGGGCTCGGCGCCACCGTGCTGGTCGGGCTGCCCGGCGATGCGCAGCTTCCGCAGCGGGCCGCCGCTGCGCTGGCTCAGACGCAGCTTTGCCATCTGGAGCGGACCGGCGACGTTGTCGTGCTGGACTGCGGGCTTTCGCCGCAGACGGCCGACGCCTGCCGCGCGCTGCTTTGCGGCCGCGTCCGCTTCGTGCAGCCGCAGGACCTTGCGGGCTGTCTGACGGCGTTTGAAGAAACGAAACATCAATCGAAATGAATTGCAGAGGCATTCCATGGAAGAATCGCAAACCATGATCACCGGCGTTGTGGAGGGTGTCATTTACCGCAACCCGGAAAACGGCTACAGCGTGCTCGACGTCAGCAGCGAGGGGAAGCTCCTCACGGCGGTCGGGCTGCTTGCCGTGGCGGAGCCCGGCGAAGAGCTGCAGATGCGCGGCCGGTGGGTCAAGCATCCGACGTTCGGCAGCCAGTTCAAGGTGGAGGCCTTTGAGCGCAGAACGCCCAAAAGCGCCGCCGACATGCTGCGCTATCTTTCGGGCGGCACGATCAAGGGCATCGGCCCCGCAACGGCGCGCAAGATCGTGGACCGCTTCGGCGACAAAACCTTTGAGGTGCTGGAAACCCAGCCCGACCGGCTGGCAGAGATCAAGGGCATTTCCCGGGAAAAAGCAGACGAGATGAGCGACGCGTTCCGCAAGCAGTTTGCCGTGCGCGAAATCATGATCTATCTGGAAAAATACGGCATGACGCCGTCGGAGTGCCTGAACACCTACAAGGCGTTCGGCGCCGCTTGCATCGAGCGCGTGACGGAGAATCCCTACCGCCTGTGCACGGCGAAGATCGGAATCTCCTTCAACCGCGCCGACGAGATTGCGCAGCAGCTGAACCCCTCGGTGGACCCGCGCTGCCGCGCCCGCGCCGGAATTCTTCATATCATCAGCCATAACCTGCAGAACGGCCACACCTGCCTCCCGCGCGAAAAGCTTCCCGCACCGGCCGGCGCGCTGCTCGGCCTGGAGGAAGCCGAGGTGCAAAGCGTGATCGACGACCTGCTCGAAGACAGGGAGCTGGTGCAGGAGCCGATCGGCGGCCGCGACTTTCTGTTCCTGCCGGCGCTCTATCTTGCCGAAAAGAACATTGCCGACCGGATGCGCGTCATGCTGCGGTTTCCGCCGCCGAAGGGGAGACCCGTGGAAAGCGATCTGGACGAGATCGAACAGGCGCAGGGCATCCGCTTTGAAGAAAAACAGCGTCAGGCGATCCTGACGGCGGTCAAGCAGGGCCTGCTGGTGCTGACCGGCGGCCCCGGTACCGGAAAGACCACCACGCTCAACGGCATTCTTGCGCTGTATGAAAAACGCAAACTCCGCGTGTTGCTGGCCGCGCCGACGGGCCGCGCCGCCAAGCGCATGAGCGAGGTGACGGGCCGCGAGGCCAAAACGCTCCACCGCCTGCTGGAGGTGCAGTTCGGCGACAACGACCGCCAGACCTTCGCGCGCAATATGGAGCATCCGCTGGAGGCCGACGCCGTGATCGTGGACGAGCTGTCCATGGTGGACGTGCAGCTGTTCTGGAGCCTGCTCGACGCGCTGCCGCTCGGCTGCCGGCTCATTATGGTCGGCGACAGCGACCAGCTGCCGCCCGTGGGCGCGGGCAACGTGCTGCAGGACGTCATCGCGTCCGGTCTGCTGCCCGTGGTGGCGCTGACCCAGGTGTTCCGCCAGGCCATGGAAAGCCTGATCGTGACCAACGCGCACCGCATCGTCAGCGGGGAATATCCCGTGCTGGATGCAAAAGACCGCGATTTCTTTTTCCTGCAGCGCGACACGGTGTCTGCCGCGGCGTCCACGCTCGTGGAGCTTTATGCCAACCGCCTGCCGAAGGCCTACGGCTACGACCCGATCAACGATATCCAGATCATCTGTCCCTCCCGCAAGGGCGAATCGGGCACCGTCAGCCTCAACAACGCGCTGCAAAGCATCCTGAATCCGCCGGCGGACGGCAAGGACGAGGTGCAGGCGGCCGGGCGGGTGTTCCGCGTGGGCGACAAGGTGATGCAGACCAAGAACAACTACGACATTCTCTGGACCAGGGACGGCCGGACGGGGGAGGGTGTGTTCAACGGCGACATCGGCGTGATCGAGGCCGTGAACCCGACGGCCAACCTTTGCAAGGTGCGCTTCGACGACAAAACGGCGCTCTATCCGTTTGAGCATATCCGGGAGCTGGAGCACGCCTATGCCGTGACCGTGCACAAAAGTCAGGGCTGCGAGTTCGAAGCGGTGCTGATGCCGGCCGTCGGCGTGGTGCCGCAGCTTTGCTACCGCAACCTGCTGTATACCGCGGTGACGCGGGCTAAGACGCGGATGATCGTGGTCGGGTCCCGCGCCACGATTGAGGCGATGGTGGACAATGACAAAAAAACGCGCCGCTATTCCGCGCTGTGCCATTTTCTGACAAAGGACGACGGCGGGCCGGCGCTTGACAAATCCGAACCGGAACGATAGAATAGAGCAGAAGAAACCAAAACGAACGGAGGTGCGCCTATGCTCGGCATGCAGATCGGGGTCGATCTCGGCTCGTCCTGTATCACGGCCTATGCCAGAGGCAAGGGGATTGTTCTTTGCGAAGCGAACGCGATCGCCTGCGACAGCCGCTCCGGCGACGTGCTGGCCGTGGGCAACGAAGCGTTGGCCATGCTGGACCGGACGCCGGATTCGGTCACGCTGAAAACGCCGATGCGCGGCGGCGTCATCTCCGATTTTTCCGTGCAGTGCGACATTCTGACCGCGCTGCTGGATCGCGTCTGCAAAAACGCCGTGCTGCGGCCGAATCTGATCGTCAGCGCTCCCAGCGGGCTGAGCGCGCTGGAGCGGCGCACGATCCTGCAGGCGGCCTGCGCCTGCGGCGCCGCGCGTGTCTCCGTTCTGGAAGATCCCATCGCGTCCGCGCTGGGCGCCGGCGTTTCCATTGAAGCGCCCCGCGGCGTCCTGGTGATCGACATCGGCGCGGGAACCACGGATATCGCCGTCATCACCATGGGCACCGTCGCCTACTGCAGAAGTCTGCCCCTGGCCGGCGACGACTTCGATCAGGCAATCGTCCGCTTTCTGCGCCGTACCCGCGGCGTGGAGATCGGTCTGCCGACGGCAAAGCGGCTCAAGCACACGATCGGCTGCGCCGCGCCGCGCGAAGAGGAGTTTGAGGCGGCCGCCAACGGCAAGGACGCCGTGCGGCAGATGCCGCTGCAGTTCAGCGTGACCAGCACCGAGCTGTGCGAAGCGCTCAGGGACGGCGTGGAGGCCATCGCCGACGCCGTGCTCGCGGTGCTCGAGGAGGTGCCGCCGGAGCTGTTTGCCGATATCTGCGAAGGCGGCGTCACACTTTGCGGCGGTTCGGCAAAGCTCTATGGGCTGGATACCGCGCTGGCCGAAAAGCTGCACCTGCCGGTGCGCGTGGCGCCCGACGGCGAGCACTGCGCCGCCAAGGGCGCGGGCTATGCGCTGCAGCACATGAAACAGCTGGAGGATCACGGCTTTTCCTTCCGGCTCAAGGAACGGAATATCAGCTGAATCGGGCTTTTTGCTGCGCACTGCGCAGCATTTTTTTGTGAAAAATGTCCTTTGCGCGCGCTTTTCCTTTCTGCTATAATAGAAGCAGAAAACAAAGAGAAACGAAGGGAAAAGCAATGTTTCAGGCGGGAGATACCGTCGTGCATCCTTTTGCAGGTGTTTGTCGGGTTCTGGATATTCGAAACGAGCGGTTCGGCGACCGGCCGCAGCTCTACTATGTGATCGCTTCGACGCAGGACAAGGGCGGCAATCGGATCTATGTTCCGGTCGACTGCGGGAAGATTCTTTTGCGCAGGCCGCTGTCGAAGCGGGAGGTGCAGACGGTTCTGCAGAATGTGTCGGCGTCCGAGGTGCGCTGGCCGGAAAACGAAAAGGAGCGTGCCGAACAGTTCTCCCTGCTGCTGCGCAAGGGGACGTACGCGCAGCTTGTCAAAATGATTGCGCTGCTGCACCAGTGGAAAGACGCGCGCCGGGCGGCCGGCAAGAAAATGCCGGCCGGCGACGAACGGCTGCTGCAGGAGGCGCAGCAGATGATTCACCGCGAATTTGCCTATGCGCTCGGGCTGGACGAGGCGCAGACGATACGATACATCATGAACCACATTGCCGTGTGACCGCCCACGGCTTTTTTATTTGCATTTTTATCCTTTGTATGATAGAATAGGCAAAACAGAAGCGCAGGGAGGCGAGCAGCTTGAATCCTTTGAACGACAACCGTGTGCTGGTCGGCATGAGCGGCGGCGTGGACAGCGCCGTGTCGGCTTATCTGCTGCAGCAGGCCGGCTATGAACCCATGGGCGTCAACTGCCGGTTCTTTTCCAATGACGACGTCTTCAGCCGCGAAAAGACCTGCTGCTCGCTCGACGACGCCGAAGACGCGCGCGCCGTCGCGCTGCGCCTCGGTATCCCGTTTTATGTGTTCAACTTTTCCGACGCGTTCCGCCGGCACGTGATCGAGCCGTTCGTGCAGTCCTATGTCGACGGCGAAACGCCGAATCCCTGCATCGAATGCAACCGCCACCTGAAATTTGACCATCTGCTGCGCCGCGCGCTGGAGCTCGGCTGCGGCCGCGTCGCCACGGGGCACTACGCCCGGGTCTCGTTTGACAGCGGAAGCGGACGCTGGCTGCTGCAAAAGGGCGCGGACGAGACCAAGGACCAGAGCTACGTGCTCTATTGCCTGACCCAGGAGCAGCTCTCCCGCACGCTGTTCCCGCTGGGCGGCATGCAGAAGACCGAGGTGCGCGAGCTGGCGCAGTCGCTCGGCTTTGTCAACGCGAAGAAGCGTGAAAGCCAGGACATCTGCTTCGTGCCGGACGGCGACTATGCGGGCTTCATCGAGCGGCACCTCGGCCGCACGTTCCCCGCCGGCGACTTCGTTACCCGCGACGGCAGGGTGCTCGGCACGCACCGCGGCATCATCCGCTACACGGTCGGCCAGCGGCGCGGCCTCGGGCTCGCGCTCCCGGCGCCGCTCTACGTCTGTGAAAAGGATCTCAAAAACAACCGTGTCGTGCTTTGTCCCGACGAAGAACTGTTTACGAAAACGCTGACGGCGCGCGACGCCAACTTCATCGCCGCGGAACGGCTGGATCGGCCCATGCGCGTGCAGGCCAAGGTGCGCTATAAGCAGGCGGCCCGGTGGGCGACCGTGGAGCAGACCGACGAAACGCACTTCCGGTTGGCGTTTGACGAAGGGCAGCGCGCCGTGGCAAAGGGGCAGGCCGTCGTGCTCTATGACGGAGACTTTGTGGTCGGCGGCGGAACGATCGACGGCGTTTAATTCTTTTGAGAAAATAAGTCCAGGAATTATTAAGTTCTATTTACAAAATCACCCGTCTTTTCGTTCTAATTGAACAAAAGGCGGCTTTTTCTTTTGGTCGAAAAGCAACTTGACAAAGCAATTTTGATCGATTACAATACATGGTATAATGGTGAGAAAGGACATTTCGATGGCGGATTATCTCTCCCTTTCCGATGAATCGCTGCTGCCAAAGTGCAAGGCCGACGACGAAAAAGCGTGGAACATCCTGTTCGAACGCTATCTGCCGACGGCGCGCAAGCTGGCGTCGCGGATGCCGCAGGGCTTTCTGGAGGGGCAGGATCTTGCCGCCGAGGGAATGATCGGTCTGCTCTCTGCGGTCGACGGCTTTTCGTCGGAAACGGGCGCTTCGTTCGCAACCTACGCCTATACCTGCATGCGCAACCGGATGCGCAACGCGGTGCGCGCGGCGCAGAACAAACGGCAGATCCCGCCGTCCAGACTGGTCTCGATCGAAGCGGGCTTCGAAGCGCCGCAGACGGCGTCTGCCGAAGACGCGCTGGTTTCCAAGCAGGAAGCGCAGCGGATCGGCCAGATCGTGGATTCCGCCCTGAGCAAGCGGGAACGCGAGGTGTTCCTGCTGTTTGCGGGCGGCGGCAGCTATCAGCAGATCTCAGCGCAGACGGGGCTTTCGGCCAAGGCCGTGGACGCCGCACTGCAGCGCGCAAGGAAAAAACTGCGTCAGCAGCTTTCATAAAAAACATGCCTGAATGCTACAGAGCGCCTATGTAAGGGGTCGGTGCAATCCCGGCGAGGGCAAAATAATCAAGTGAGGTAAAAAACATGTACGAGGACAAAACACTGGTTTGCAAAGAATGCGGACAGGAATTCATTTTCACCGCCGGTGAACAGGAATTCTACGCAGAGAAGGGGTTCCAGAATGAACCGCAGCGCTGCAAGGCTTGCCGTTACGCAAGAAAGAACGCCGGAAAGCCCGAGCGCGAAATGTTCATTGCCACCTGCGCAAGATGCGGCGGCGAAGCGAAGGTTCCCTTCCAGCCCACAGAAGGCAGAGCTGTCTATTGCAGCGAATGCTTTGCAAAGATGAAAGAAGAGCAGAACGATTAAATCGTTTCAACGCGAATCGTCGGTCAACGTTTTTTTGACAGCTGCCGGCTTTCCGTGCACCCTTCCCCTTAAGCAGTTACCCTTTTGGCAGATACCCCTGGCGTGATCCCCTCAGCATGATCCCTTATTTTTCCCCTTAAAAAATACACCGTCTGCGTAAGACCAGACGGTGCGTTTTTTTTCGTTTTGGCGGGCAATCCTCACGCCGCGGCTTCCTCCTGCGTGAAGGCGAAATACGCGAAGCCCTCCCGTTCCAGCGCGCGCAGATATCTGCGGCCGGCTTGTGCAAGCGGCAGATCGAGCACAAGCTTCTGCCCGGCGGTGAGGCGGCTTTCCAGCGTGGAAAAAGCGTTGACCTGCGCTTCGTAATCCTTCGGCGGGTCGTCCTCGTTCCCGGCGTCCGCGGTGTGGACGAACACGCCGTCCGCCGCCTCAAAGGACAGTCTGCCGTCGTAGCGGTCGGCGTTGCCGCCGCGCAGGTCGTCCGCGGTCATGCCGACCAGCATAAACCGGTCCGCAGGTACGGCCGCCCGCGCTTTTTGCAAAAAGCGCTCCAGCACGCCGCCGCGCGCCGCGCCGCCGCTTTCGCCCGAAAACGTGGCGGTTTCCGGGTTCTCGCCGACGGGGAAGCAGACGGATTCGAGAATGACGCCGCTGACCGCAAACGCGTTGATTTCCTGCAGCAGCTTCAGCAGATAGCCGCGCGCCTTGCCGCTGTAGGGGTTGAGCCACGCCTTGCCGCCGTCCTCCTCTTTCTTGTCGAGCCAGGGCACCTGCGTGTCCATATAGGTGACGGCGAACGCCGGATCCTGCGCGGCGATCAGCGGATCTTCAAAGCAGAAGACCCGCGCAATGACGCCGATGTCCGCGTTGCGCAGCTGTTTGATCGCGTTGCGGACCGTCTCGTTGCTGAACAGCGAGGCCTTGGCAAGCAGGGCGGGCTGCTCCAGCGAAGCGAACAACAGCCGTCCGTCCCGCGCCTTGAAATCGAGAATCACGCCGTTGCAGTCCCTGCGGCGCAGCTGTTTGATCACCGCCTTGACCGAAGCGCGGTCGCGGATCGATGCCGCGGGTACCGCCAGCGCGCGCAGACCGCCGTCTGTCAGCATTGTCCGCACCGCGCCGTTTTCGTCGGTGACGGCCGCGGCCGTTTCCTCCTGCGCGGGCGCACGGTTGGAAATCTTCAGCGACAGGTCGGTCCAGAAAAAGCTCAGTGCCGCGGCAGCGCAAAACAGAACGGCGCAAAGCAGGGAAAGCAGAGCCGTTCTTTTTTTGCTGCGGTGACGCCTGTGCCGCCGCCCGGTGTCAATCTGACCGGCGGGGTATTCGCGCGAAAAGGTATAATAGCTTTTGCGCACGATGACTTTGTCGGGGTTCTTTTTCATGAGCGACCTTTCTGTGAACCGGGTTTCCAGTAATTTTGCATTGTCGTGCGTGCCGGATCACGCTATAATGAAAGCCGGAATACCGTGGCGAGAGGAGGAAGAGCCATGAAGCTCGCCCTGGCAACGGCACATCAGATTCTGGTGGAGCTGAGCGCGCAGGAGCAGCAGCAATACGGTCTGCTTGCGGAAGACGCTGAGGCCGGAGACCTGCGCCGCACGCTGCAGCGGATTCTTGCCGGCGTTGCGGCCGTTTCCGGGCGCCGCTTCCGTCTGCAGCGACGGGTACGTGCGGAGCTGCTGCCGGACCGCGCCGGAGGCTGCATGCTGATGATTGCCGGACTGGAAGAGCAGCCTGCCGCGGAGCGGTGCTGCTTTTTTGCCGAAACGGAAAACGACCTGATCGATGCGGCGCGCGCCGCCTGCGCCGAAGCAAAGGCCGAAATCAGCGTTACGCTGCTGCGGGACGCAGCGGGCTATTATCTGCTGACGGACCCTTTGCCGGAGTCTCTGATACGGCTGCTTTCGGAATTCATGCGCTTTTCGGCGCCGGACGCGGCGGCTGAGGCCGTGCTTTCCGAACGCTGCGTGCCGCTGCTGCGGCAAAAACCGCTGTCAGTTCTGTGCGGCGGCGCGTAACCGGGCGATGGTCTGCTTCGGGTCGGGCGAACCGAAGATTGCGGACCCGGCGACCAGCACGTTGGCGCCGGCTTTGCCGCAGACCGCGGCGGTTTCCAGATTGACGCCGCCGTCCACCTGAATGTCAAGCGCAAGCCCGCGGCGATCCGCTTCGGCGCGGACGGCAGCCACCTTCGGCATCATGTCCGCCATAAAGCTCTGACCGCCGAAGCCGGGCTCCACGGTCATCACGAGCACCATGCCGAGCTTGTCCAGATAGGGGAACACCGCCTCGGCGGGCGTGGCGGGCTTCAGCGCGATGGCCGGCACGCAGCCGAGCGACCGGATCAGGTCCACGGTTGCTTCCGTCGGAGAGTCGGACTCAATATGAAAGCAGATCACGTCTGCGCCGGCTTTGGCAAAATCCGGCGCGTATTTCATCGGGTCCGAGATCATCAGGTGCACGTCGAAGACCAGATCGCTGCATTTGCGCAGACACTTGACCAGCGGCGCGCCGAGCGTGATGTTCGGCACGAAATGGCCGTCCATGACGTCGATATGCAGCCAGTCTGCGCCGCAGCGCTTCATACGTTCGAATTCTTCTCCCATTTTTGCGTAATCGCAAGACAGGATGGACGGGGAAATCTTAACCATAAATCATACCTCTTTTTTTCAGGCGCAAATCGGGTGAAGCTTTATTCTTCCGGCGGTGCGGCGGCGGCAACGGCGGCGGCCTCCCGCTGTTTCATGTCGGCGCGCAGCTCGTTGAACACGGCGGTTGCCGCCGGAACGCTCACCATCATGCCGAGAATGCCGAACAGGCTGCCGCCCACCGTGACGGCCGCAAACACGATCAGACCCGGCGCGCCCACGGATTTGCCGACCACCTTCGGGAAAATCAGGTTGCCTTCAATGACCTGCACCACCATGAGCATGGCAAAGAAGATCAGCGCCTGCCAGGGGGAGACGGCAAGAATCATCACCGTGCCGATGACGGCGGAGATCGTTGCGCCGACAATGGGGATCAGCGCCATCAGGCAGACAAGCGCGCTGATCATGGGCGCGTAGGGCAGACGCAGAATCAGCATGCCGCAAAGGCAGAGCGAGCCGAGAATCAGCGCCTCCAGACACTGCGCAACGATATATTTGTGGAAGCAGTTGTTGAACACGGCCGCATAGTGGAACACTTTTTCTTTCACGGTTGGGCGCAGATAGCTGTTTGCCAGCCGCTGCACGTTGCGCTGGATCTGCCCGCGGCAGGCGAGATAATAGATCGAGAACACGATGCCGATGACGACGGCGCCGAGGGTGGACGCCGTGGAGGAAAGCGCGCTGGTGATTTTGCCGCCCGCCGTGCCGATGCCGGTTTTCAGAATGGCGGTCGCCTTGGTCACGATCTCGGACCAGAAGGCCTGGTCGGTCAGCTTTTCGCGCCAGTTCGCCAGCCAGTCATAAACGCTTTCCGGCAGATACTGCACGATCTTGTCGTTCTTGAGCAGCGCCTCCACGCCCTTGGGCGCCTGCTGCACGATCAGCTTGACGCAGTCGATGAGCTGCGGCACGATCAGCACGATGATGCCCGCGATCACGCACAGGATCGTCAGAATCGCCAGAACAAGACAGACCGCCGTGCGCGATTTCTGCGCGAAGGGCGGATTCTTTTTTGCAAAATAGTGCCGCTCGTAAAAGCGCATGAGAATGTTGATGAGATAAGCGATCACCGCGCCGATCAGACACGGCAGAAGCGCTTTGTAGATGTCGCCGATCCACGAAGCGATGGTCGCCCAGTAGTGGATAACGAGAAAAATGCCGATGACGGCGAGCGAAATGGAAAGCAGAAGCTTTTTGCCTTGTCTGGTCATGGATGCCTCCGAAAGCGTTTTTTCTTATTATATCTGCTTTTTGCGGTTTATGCAAGTCCATTTGCAAAAAATGGACCGCACGGGATGGTCTGCCGTGCGGCCTTTGCTTTTGTTTATCGGAGCGACTGCTGGTATTTGTCGATCAGCAGGTGCAGCTCCCGGTTCGGGTCTTCCGTCATGCCGACGCGCTCGCCGAATTCATAGACCATGTCCGGCGCATCGTTGAACCTGCTCCATTGCGGATAGGCCTGATCCCCGAGCTCCTGATAGGGGCCGTTCGGGTCGCCGCAGCGCACGAAGTTGACCCAGCAGTCCATCATGTGTTCGCTCAGCGCGTAGTCGCTGTCGTCATACTTCGTCTTGTGCGCGTCGAGGTTGCCGTAGGCATAGGGCATCTCGCCGCCGTGGGCGGAGCCGAGCGAGCCGTTGTCCTTGGTGAAATAATAGAGCCACACGGGCGTGCCGCTTGCCGCCAGCAGGTGCGACCAGTTGTAATGGCTGTAGGAGAACCAGGCCGCGGAGTAGACCTTGTTGAACGAGCCCTTGGCGTCGCCGCCCATTTCCACGATTGCAAGCTTGTACGCGGGGTCGACCGGCGCGGGCGGGACCAGCTCGGCCGCCTCCTTTGCGTCATCGCCGAGCACCTCGCGGAGCGATTCCTCGTAGTTTTCTTTTGTTACCTTCTGCAGGAAGGTGAAGTAGTCCGCCTCGTGCACGTTGAAGCCGTTCAGCAGCGCCTTTTCGTTGTTCTTACCTTTCTCATAGGTCTTATATGGCTGCTCGGTGATCGCGTAGCCGTCCACCGTCATGGAGGCGTTGTTCTGCTTTGTGCGCACCAGCCGTTCCGCCGGAATCGCGCGCAGGGCGTCAAGATCGTCCGCGCCGAACTCCTCCTGCAGCGCAATGCCGGCCGTAACGGCGGATTTGAAGCTGCGGAAGGTGTGGTAGGGGCGCACGGCGGTGATGCCGCTGCTTTCGGCAATGGCGTAGCGGAACAGCCCTTTGGCGAGCGGAGAAACGCAGATCGCGTTGACCGAAGAGGAGCCGGCGGATTCGCCCGCAACCGTGATCTGCTTCGGATCGCCGCCGAACGCGGCGATGTTGTCGTTGACCCACTGCAGCGCGGCAATCTGATCCAGCAGACCGTAGTTGCCGGTGGTGTGGTTGGGAGATTCTTCCTCCAGCAGATCGTTGGCATAATAGCCGAACACATTCAAACGGTAGGCGCAGTTGACCACAATGATGCCGCGCTTCGCCAGCGATTCGCCGTTGTATTCGCTGTAGGACGTGTTGCCCGTGGTGAGCGAGCCGCCGTGGATGAAGAACAGCACCGGGCAGTCTTTCAGCTCGCCGGCGGGCTTCCAGATGTTCAGATACAGCGAATCCTCGCTCATGGCTTCCACGAAGTTGTCTTTGAGGCTGATGCTGAAATTATGGTAGCCCACCATCTGCGTCAGCGTATTCATGATGACGGAGGAATCCGGCTGCATCGAGCGCGGCGCAAACGTGTCGCAGACGCGCACGCCGTCCCAGCTTGCCGGCGGCTGCGGCTCCTTCCAGCGCAGTTCGCCCACCGGCGGGGCCGCATAGGGGATGCCTGCATAGACCTCCACGCTCTTGTCTTCGTTGAACACGCCGGTCAGCGCGCCCTGCTTGACGCGGACGACGTCGGTCACGGCGGGATCCTTCCCGGAAACGGCGGGTATCTGCTTTTGCGGCGGGCCCGAAACGCGGAACACGACGCCGCTCAGCACCAGCAAAACGACGAACGCGAGCAGACGCAGCGGGAACTTTTTGCCCGCAAAAACGGTCTTGTGCAGCACGAAGGCGCAGACGAACAGCGCCAGCAGCACCGCCCAGCCCCAAAGCGTGTTCTTGCCCAGCTCAAACAGACAGGCGAACACAAGCAGCGCAAGGACTGCGAAGACCACGAATTTCTTTTTCATTTTCGTTTTCATACTCTGCCTCCGGTGACAGCCGCGGACGGCTTTTTTCTTATTTTACCATAACGATCCGGTGAAAGCAAGCGAATGCGCCGCTCTTTTCCCGCTTTTGAAACGGTTCGACAGCGCTCGACGCTTTTTTCGTCGGGGCCGTGCTATGATGTGGATGCGAAAGGGGAGAGAGCCCATGGAACCGAAAACGCTGCCGGAGCCGCAGGTGGAAACGCGCCAGGAAGCCCGGCTGATCACGCTCTACCGCGGCTTGTCCGAAGCGGAGCGGCAGGCCGTCCTGCGCTACTTTGCTTCGATAAGCAAATCAACCGAGTCAACGCCGCAAAACAGCCGTTCCTGAAAGAAACTGCATAATCCGCCGTCATCCGGTCAACCCTTTTCTTGAGGTGAGACGATGACGGTTTTGTTTTTGCGCTGCCTGATCCTGTACGTCACCGTGATCGTGGGCGTGCGGCTCATGGGCAAACGGCAGATCGGCGAGCTGCAGCCGGAGGAGCTCGTGGTAACCATCCTGATTTCCGACGTGGCGACCATGCCGCTGCAGGATATGCAGATTCCGCTTTTGCAGCCGCTCATGATCATTGCTGTGATTGTGGCGTGCGAGCTGCTGTTTTCCGTGCTCAGCCTGAAATCGCGCAAATTCCGCACGCTCGTGCAGGGCCACGCGATCCCGATCGTCAAAAACGGCACGCTCGACCAGTCGCTGCTGCGCAAGATCCGCTACACCGTGGACGACGTGCTGGAAGCCCTGCGGCTGAAGGACGTGTTCGACATTTCGCAGGCGGCCTACGTCTATGTGGAATCCAACGGCTCCATCAGCGTGCTGCAAAAGCCGCAGCCGCCCGCCCCGCAGCCCGCCTCTGCCGTGCTGCCGTGTCTTGTCATCAGCGACGGCAAGATCGTGCCGGAGGAGTTTGCGCTTTGCGGCCTGACGGGCGAAAAGCTGCAGACGATTCTGCAAAAAGAAAACAAGCGGCCGCAGGATGTTTTTCTGATGACCTATGCCTCCGACGGCACCTATTTTATTGTGGAAAAGCAGGTGAAGCCATGAAGCGGCTCTGGGTGTGCGCGGCGCTGCTGCTGTTTGCGGCCGGCGTCTGCGTGTGTGCGCGAATCGGCCTTGCGCGCGTGGCGGACGGAGAAATCCGGCTGCTGCAAAGCGCGCAGCAGACCGTGCGGGAAGGGGACGAAGCCGCGATCGACCGGGCGCTTGCCGGGTGCGAACATAATTGGAAGAAAACCAGCCTGCCGTTTTATCTCTTCATCGACCACAACTTCTTCAATCAATATGAATATACGCTCTTTCATCTGCGCGATTTTGCGGCGGACGATCCGGCCCTCGCCGTGCAGCAGATCGGCTATTGCATGGCGGTGCTGCAGGACCTTGCCGACAGCCAGAAGCCGGTGCTTGAAAATATTTTTTGAAAAGCTATTGACAAACGAACCTCTTTCGTGGTATAGTGAACTCGTACAACAAAGGAGGTGAATGGCATGGATCGGCTTTTGATTCTGTGGATTGCGGCGGCTGTCGTGTTCGCCGTGATCGAAGCCGCTACCGCGCAGATCCTGACGATCTGGTTCTGCATCGGCAGCATCGGGGCGATCGTCGCCCATGCGCTGGGGGCTTCGCCCACCGTGCAGGTCGTCGTGTTCGTCGCCGTGTCGCTGCTCACGCTGGTGATTGCGCGGCCTTACCTGCGCCGATTTACCCGAACAAAGGTGCAGCCGACGAATCTGGATATGTGCATCGGCCAGCAGGCGCTTGTCACGGAGCGCATCAGCAACCTCGACGGCACGGGGCAGGCGAAGCTCCGCGGCACCGTCTGGACCGCCCGCAGCAGCGACGGCGCCGTGATTGAACCCGGCGCGCTGGTCAAGGTCCTCTCCATCGAGGGCGTCAAGCTCATCGTTGCGCCGGACGACGCCCAACCCGAAGCGTAACAAACCATTTTCACTTCATTTCAATCAGGAGGTATAACTATGGGTCCCTTCACTTACGTACTGCTTGCAATCGTTTTGCTCGTACTTATCATCATCGCGGCCAACATCAAAATCGTGCCGCAGTCCCGCGCCTACGTCATTGAACGCCTCGGCGCCTACAGTGCCACGTGGCAGACCGGCCTGCACATGAAGATCCCCGTCTTCGAGCGCGTGGCGAAGATCGTCTCGCTCAAGGAGCAGGTGGTCGACTTCAAGCCGCAGCCCGTGATCACCAAGGATAACGTCACCATGCAGATCGACACGGTCGTGTTCTATCAGATCACCGACCCGAAGCTGTATACCTACGGCGTGGAGCATCCGCTGTCCGCCATCGAGAACCTGACTGCGACCACGCTGCGTAACATCATCGGCGAGCTCGAGCTCGACCATACGCTGACCTCGCGCGACACCATCAACGCGAAGATCCGCGGCATTCTGGACGAAGCGACCGATCCCTGGGGCATCAAGGTCAACCGCGTGGAGCTCAAGAACATCCTGCCGCCGCGTGAGATTCAGGACGCGATGGAGAAGCAGATGAAAGCCGAACGCGAACGCCGCGAAGCGATTCTGCGCGCCGAAGGCGACAAGGAGAGCAAGATCCTTGTGGCGCAGGGCCAGAAGGAGGCCAAGATCCTTGCCGCGCAGGCGGACAAGGAAGCCGCGATCCTGCAGGCCGACGCCATCCGCGAAAAGAAGATCCGCGAAGCGGACGGCGAAGCGCAGGCCATCCTTGCCATCCAGAAGGCCGAGGCCGAATCCATCCGTCTGATCAACGAAGCGAACCCGGGCAAAGGCGTGATCGCGCTGCGTTCGCTCGAATCGCTCGAAAAAGTGGCGGACGGCCAGAGCACGAAGCTCATCATCCCGTCCGAGATCCAGTCCGTCGCCGGCCTTGCCGCCAGCGTGAAGGAACTGATCGAGAAGTAAACGTTCGCATAGAAACGGCCCGGCTGCTTCGGCAGCCGGGTTTGTTGTTAGGGAGAGGAAGGGGTTAAGGGATAGAGGAATTAAGGGATTAAGGGATTGAGGGATTAAGGGATTGAGGGATTAAGGGATTAAGGGATTAAGGGATTAAGGGATTAGGATTGTAGCGGCAGTCCCGTGGGCTGCTGTGAATCAGCGCTATTTCCAGTCGGCCATGAGCCGACCGCTGCGAGGTTCTTTCCGCGGTGAAAGATGGATGCGCGATCCTGAGACAGGCAAGGACGTCGTTTCTTTTTCGTGCCCTGCGCATTGACAACCCCTTTTCAAAGGTATATAATCATTGCAAAGTATCTGAACAGGAGGGCTCTTTATGAATCCGCTGATTCCCATGACGGACTATGAAACCGCGAGCGAAGAGGTCAAACGCGAATATGACGACCAGATCGCAAAGCACGGCCGCATCACTAACATGAAGCGCACCATGCTCCACGACGTGCAGACGTTCAAGACCTACATGGACTGGTACACGCTTTATGACGAGCTGAAGCCCGTTTTCGGTGACCGCGCGCTGTCGATCTTCTCCTATGCCATCTCCACCGGCAACGACTGCTTGATCTGCGGCACGTTCTTCCGCAAGATCCTGATCGACAACGGCGAAGACCCGGCGCATCTGGAGCTGAACGAGACCGAACAGCTACTGATCG
>JAEEUW010000071.1 GCA_016290665.1 Clostridiaceae bacterium
CAACCATGACCTCGGCAACGAAAACGGGCAGGGCAGAAAGCTGGAAAAGCGCTGGCTCGATTACACAGCCGCCTATTTCGGCAAACAGCTGGAGCACCCCTATTACTATGAAGTGATTGACGGCTGCTATTTCATCGTGCTGGGCATCGAGGCGCTGCAGGATGACGACGAGACCGTGACCACCGAAGCGCAGATCGCGTGGCTGGAGGACGTGCTGGCCAAGGCCGCCGAAAGCGGCAGGCCGGCGTTCGTGTTCTCCCATTATCCCATGGACTATGCCGAGGATGAGACCGGTCTTTCCACCGACCGGCTGGTGGATCTGCTTGCCGCCTATGCCGAAGCGCACGACGTTTTTGCCTTTGTGGGTCACACGCATATGCCGCTGCACCTTTTCTGGTCGTTCCACGACTACGACGGCTTCCCCGAAATCTATCTGCCGCGTCTGACCGAGCTTTACGGCAGCGAGGATCGCGAATACGGCAGCGGCACCGGTGTCGGGATCGAAGTCGAGGTCTATGAGAACGAAGTGCTGATCCGCGGACGCAACTTCGTCACCGGCGAATGGTACCGCGATACCTGGGAGGACGACGAACCGCTGTGTGAAATGACCTATCCGCTGCAGCATTCCTTCTCCGCGCAATAAGGGGAGCGAACCATGACCAAACAGCAAAAGACCAATTTCTATACCGCCGTGGCCGACGCGTTCTGCAGAACCCCCGGCAAACAGGAACAGCTGCGCCGCGAAGCGCGTGTGCGCCGGCTGATCGACGGCTCCTTTACGCCCGTGTTCCGCTTTGCGGCCGTCACCGACGTCCATATCAATGCGGAGCGCCCCGTCTGCGCCGAGCGGCTGCGCGACATGTTTGCGACCGCCTATGCCTGCAGCGCAGCGGACAAGCATCACCCGACGCTGGACGCCGTGATCTTTTCGGGCGACAACACCGACTGGGGCGCGCAGGAGCAGTATGACATCCTGAACGACGTGCTGCGCGAAAGCGTGCGCCCCGAAACGAAGGTGATCACCGTGATGGGTAACCACGACTACGGCGGCACCGGCGTTGAAGGCTACCGCAAAAACCTGGACGACCGGCTTGACAAGCACGAGGTGGTGGACGGCTATCACTTCATCGGCCTGTCGCCAATGCCGAACGACACCTGGCACACGCCGAAGCAGCTGATCTGGCTGCAAAAAGAGCTTCGGAAGGCAAAGAAGGACGACCCGAACAAGCCGATCTTCACCTTCCAGCACGGCCATATCTGGAAGAGCGTCTACGTCAGCCGCAGCTGGTACACCCAGATGAGCGTTCTGATGCACCCGCTCTTCGCCCGGTTCCCGCAGGTGATCAACTTTTCCGGCCATTCCCACGGCCCGGTCAACCACCCGTTCACCGTGTGGCAAAGCCGCTACACCTCGTTCGGCGCGGGCACGCTGAACTACTTTGAGATGGAGCGCGACATCGGCGACGACACCGTGCCGCCGGGCAGCGACAACGCCGCGCAGTATCTGATCGTGGAGGTCGACATGCAGAACCGCGTGCGCGTGCAGCCCTATAACATTCTGACCCACGCCTTCTTCCGCGACCCCGGCGACCCGTCGCGCCAGCTGGTCTATTTCATCGAAAACCCGCGCGACCGCAGCACCTACGCCTACACCGGCGCGCGCAAAAAGACCGACCCCGCGCCGCAGTTCGCGCCCGACGCGAAAGCCGTTGTTTCCGACGTGACGGAAAGCGCCGCAAAGGTGACGTTTCCGCAGGCGGGCAGCCCGGTCTGCGTCTACGGCTACCGGCTGCTGCTTTGCGACGCCGCGCAGCCCCGGCAGACGCTGCAGAAGAAAGAGCTCTACAGCGAGTATTACTTTGAGCCGATGCCGCAGACGCTGTCGCACACCTTTGAGCACCTGCAGCCCGGCAGGACCTACACGGTGCGCATTCTGCCGCTCAACAGCTGGCGCAAGGCGGGCGACCCGCTGACAATCACGTTTCAGACCCCGCGGCAGGCTTGACAATTCCCGCCGCCGCGCTATAATGGAATCAATCCCAATCCCCGAAAAACGGAGGTAAGCTTATGGCAAACACAGTCAGACTCGGCATCATCGGCGTGGGCAACATGGGGCTCGGCCATATCAACAACGCGGTCAAGGGCAAAATGCCCGAGATCGCAATCACCTGTGTGGCGGACATTGACCCGAAAAAGTTCGACAAGGCAAAGGAGCTGCTGCCCGACGTGGTCTGCTTCCCCACCGCGGAAGCGCTGATCGACAGCGGCCTGTGCGACGCGGTGCTGATTGCCACGCCGCACTACTTCCACCCGCCCATCGCCATCTACGCGCTTCAGAAGGGCGTTCACGTGATGAGCGAAAAGCCCGCCGGTGTCTATACGAAACAGGTGCGCGAGCTGATCGACGTCGCAAAGCAGAGCAAGGCAACCTATGCTATCATGTTCAACCAACGGACCAACTGCGTCTACCGCGCCGTGCACGAGATGGTGCAAAGCGGCGTCTACGGTGAGATGCGCCGCGTGAGCTGGATTATCACCGACTGGTTCCGTACCCAGCAGTATTACAATTCCGGCGGCTGGCGCGCCACCTGGTCGGGCGAGGGCGGCGGCGTCATGCTCAACCAGTGCCCCCACCAGCTCGATCTGTGGCAGTGGATCTGCGGCATGCCCGAAACGATCCGCGCGTTCTGCCACGTGGGCAAGTGGCACGACATTGAGGTGGAGGACGACGTGACGATCTACGCGACCTACCCGAACGGCGCCACCGGCACCTTCATCACCTCCACGGGCGACTGCCCGGGCACCAACCGGCTGGAAATTACGCTCGACAAGGCCAAGATCCTTTGCGAAAACGATACGCGCACCGGCGCCTATGACGTCTGGGTCTATGAGCTGGAAACCGGCACGCAGGAATACATCAAGACCGCGGCCGACGGCTTCAGCAAGCCCAAGGGCGCCTGGCGGAAGGTGGAAACCGACGGGCAGAACCCGCAGCACCCGGGCGTGCTCAACGCCTTTGCGGCGCATATTCTGCGCGGCGAACCGCTGGTGGCCGCCGGCGAAGAGGGCATCCGCGGCCTGACGATCTCCAACGCGGCGTTCCTGTCGTCGTGGCTCGGCGAGACCGTGACCATTCCCTTCGACGAAGACCGGTACTATGACCTGCTGCAGGAGCGCATCAAAAACTCCACCTTCGTCAAAACCGTGAACGAACAGGTGCAGGGGGATATGAGCAGCACGTATTGAGCGCACAGCGACACAGATATAAAAAAACAAGGCGGTCCTTCCCTGCGATGGGGAGGGATCGCCTTGTTCCCTGTATGCAGCAGCCCTTTTGCCGCGGACGAAGGGGCTGTTTTTTCGTTTCGATAAAGCAGAGCGTGATAACAAAGGGAAAAGGCAATATCGTTTCGGCTGTGATTGCGGCTCTGCCTGCCGTGTTTCTTTTCAGTTTGCAACATACATCTGCCGGAACGGATTTTCTTGGTCGGGCGTCACAACGGTGAAGGGCGCGTCAAGTATTGCTGCCGCATCCAGCGCAAAAAGCGCGCAGAACGTTTGCACCAATGGTTCAATTTCAGCAAGGTCTTCCGCGGAAGCAGGCGTCACGTTCACCTGCGGCGGGAAGCGGACGCCGCGAAGATCGCCGCGTAAATACACCTTTCCGCCGTGCAGCCCCGTGCAGGGGAAGTTGCCGACGATGGGCTTGCCGTCGGTGTGCAGACCAAGCACCACAATGCGGCCGCCGGCCTGATATTCGCCCAGAAAGCTGCCCGTCCGTCCGCCGATCACCAGAGAAGGCACCTTGTCGCGATAGGCTTTCATGTGGATGCCCGCGCGGTAGCCCGCGTTTTGCCGCACAAAGATTTCGCCGCCGCGCATCGCATAGCCCACCGCGTCGCCGACACTGCCGCGGATGACGATCCGTCCGGCGTTCATCGTGTCGCCCACCGCGTCCTGCGCGTTGCCGTTCACCGTGATTTCTGCGCCGTTCAGATAGGCCCCGAGCGCGTTGCCCGGCACGCCGTCGATCGTCAGCCTGACGTCCGTCATGCCCGCGGCCAGAAAGCGCTGACCGCAGCAATTCTCCATGGCGCAGTCCGTTTCGCTTTGCCGCAGCTTTTCGTTCAGCGCTTTGAAATCCAGCCCGGATGCATTGATTCTCTCCATCAGACCGCACCTCCAAACTTGTGTCTGCGTTCCTGCTTCGAAAACGCCGTCGTGGTCGGGGTTTGCTTGAGCCGTTCAAAATCGAGGGAATCAAGCGGCGTCTTTTCGCGGATCAGGGAGGTATAGATGCCCGCCCGCGCAGTGTCGCCGATCAGCATGAAACCGGTCAAACGGTTGTCCTTGCAATAGAGGCGCTTCAGATGCTTTTCGTCGTTTTCTTCATACGTTTCGCCGCCGCAGTCGCTGCCGGCGCTGAGCGCGTGCAGACCGAAAAAGCCGATTGCGTTCATCGGGATCGCGTTGTCGAATACCGCGTTGCCGCCCGCCATATTGATGCCGGCGCAGCGCCCCTGCAGCGCGGCGTTCGGCAGGATTGCCAACACCCTTTGCTGCCCGGTGGAGGCGTCCGTGCCCTGTGTGCAGTCGCCGGCGGCGTAGATGTCCGGCAGCGACGTCTGCATCCGCTCGTCCACCAGAATGCCGCGCTCGGTTTTGCCGCCGCAGGCTTTCACGAGCGCCGTGTTGGCGCGCACGCCGACGGCAAGCACCAGCAGATCGAACGCAACCGTTTTGCCGCTTTTCATGAAAGCGGTGTTTTTTTCATAGCGCTGAACGGTGTCGCCCAGCAAAAAGCGGACGCCGTGCTGCTCCAGCTGTGCCTGGATCCGTGAGGCGCAGTCGTTGTCCAGAATGCTCGACAGCACACGATTCGCCAGATCGCAGACCGTGATGTCCCAAACCAGCGGGCGCAGCCCTTCGGCGCATTTCAGGCCGATGAGGCCGGCGCCGACGATCAGCGCGTGACATTGTTTTTTGGCTGCCCGTTTCAGCGCAGCCGCGTCATCCAGCGTCAGAAACGTGAATTTCTGTTCCACGCTGTCCAGCCCTTCGGCCGGCGGCACGAACGGAGACGATCCTGTTGCCACACAAAGGGCGGTATAAGGCAACGATTCGCCGTCATCCAGGATAACCGTTTTTTGTGCCGGGTCAATGGCTTTGGCTGTTTTTCCGTAAAGCACGGTGCAGCCGTTTTCCCGGTAAAAGCCTTCCGGCCGGTAATTCATCCGCGCCGGGTCGGCCTTGTCTTCCAGATAATAGGAGATCAGCGGGCGGCAATAGACCGGATGGTTTTCCGCGGAAACCACGGTGATGGGCGTTGCCTTGTCCACGCTCCGGATGCCCTCGATGCAGTGTGCGGCGGCAACGCCGTTTCCGAGAATGACATACTGCTTCATTCGGCGGCGCTCCTTTCTTCATAGACGATGGCCTGATTCGGACAGCCCTGCACGCAGGCGGGCGCGCCGCAGGCATTTTGCAGACAAAGCTCGCATTTCTGCATCACGCCGTTTTCGTTCGGCGCCAGCGCCCCGTAGGGACAGACCAGCACGCAGGTCAGACACCCCACACAGCGGCTCTGATCGACCGTAATGACGCCGTCTTTGACCTGCAGCGCCGCGGCGATGCAGCTTTTGACACAGAGCGGATCGGTGCAGTGGCGGCAGGAAACCGCATAGCAGATCTTGTCGCCCTCTTCAATATGGATGCGCGGATACAGGGGCTTACCCTTCAGCGCAAACGCCATATCCGCTTCGCCGGAATTTGCAAAAGCGCAGTTGTATTCGCACAGATGGCAGCCGAGGCACCACGCTTCGTTCACATAAACTCTTTTCATCTCTGCGCCTCCTTATCTGCCGGCGTGGGCGATGCCGAGGATGTTCAGCTCCGTTTCGTTCAGACCGACGCCGCGCAGCATCAGCCGGTTGCCGCGCAATGCTTCAATGGAGTTAATCCCCATGCCGCCCATGATTTCTTTGATCTCATGCTGCCAGGCGGTCATCAGATTGACCAGCCGCCTTGTACCGTTTTCGGGGTTCAGGCGTTTCACAAGGTCCGGGCGCTGCGTGGCGATGCCCCAGTTGCATTTGCCGCTCTGGCAGGTGCGGCACAGGTGGCAGCCCAGCGCCAGCAGCGCCGCTGTGGCGATATAGCAGGCGTCGGCGCCGAGCGCCACGGCCTTGACCACGTCCGCCGCCGAACGGATGCTGCCGCCCACGACCAGCGAAACGTCGTTGCGGATGCCCTCGTCCCGCAGACGCTGATCGACCGCGGCCAAAGCAAGCTCGATCGGGATGCCCACGTTGTCGCGGATGCGGGTCGGCGCCGCGCCGGTGCCGCCGCGAAAGCCGTCGATGGCGATGATGTCTGCGCCGGAGCGCGCAATGCCGCTGGCGATGGCCGCAATGTTATGGACGGCCGCCACCTTGACGATGACCGGCTTTGTATAATTCGTTGCCTCTTTCAAAGAATAAACCAGCTGCCGCAGATCTTCGATGGAATAGATGTCGTGGTGCGGGGCGGGGGAGATGGCGTCGGTGCCCTCGGGGATCATCCGCGTGCGCGAAACGTCGCCGACAATTTTGGCCCCGGGCAGGTGGCCGCCGATGCCGGGCTTTGCGCCCTGGCCCATCTTAATCTCGATGGCCGCGCCGGCGTTGAGATAGTCCTCATGTACGCCGAAGCGCCCCGAAGCAACCTGGACAATCGTGTGTTCGCCGTATGGATAAAAGTCTTCATGCAGACCGCCCTCGCCGGTGTTATAGAGGATGCCGAGCTCCGTTGCTGCGCGGGCGAGCGAGGCGTGCGCGTTGTAGCTGATGGAGCCGTAGCTCATGGCGGAAAACATCACGGGCATGGCAAGCTCGAGCTGCTTGTCCAGATCGCAGATCAGATTCCCCTGCGCGTCGCGGCGCATTGTGCCCGGCTTTTTGCCGAGGAACACGCGCGTTTCCATCGGCTCGCGCAGCGGGTCAATTGGGGGATTTGTGACCTGCGAGGCGTTGATCAGAATCTTGTCCCAATAGACCGGTAGCGGCTTCGGATTGCCCATGGAGGACAGCAGCACGCCGCCGGAGTTTGCCTGTTTATAGATTTCGCGGATCGTGTCGTTTTGCCAGTTGGCGTTTTCGCGCAGGCGGCAGTCGCTTTTCACGATCTTCAGCGCATGGGTCGGGCAAAGCGAGACGCACCGCTGGCAGTTGACGCATTTGCTTTCGTCCACGCGGAACACGCCGCGCGTTTCGTCAAAGGCATGCACCTCGTTGGCACACTGGCGCTCGCAGACGCGGCAGGCAATGCAGCGGCTTTCGTTGCGGATCACTTCAAATTCCGGCGTCAGATACAACGGATTCATCAATACGCACCCTCCTTCACACGGACGATGACCGGCTCACCGCCGGCGGGCGCCCAGACGTTTTGCACGTCCGGCGCCATCACGCGGATCGCGGCTTCCTCGCTGGCGATATAGACCTTGTCGTCCTGTTCACCCACGACCATGGAGCGCAGCTTCAGCCGGTCGTTCAGCGCCATCAGGCCGCCGGAGAAGCCGAGCACGATGGAAAACGGGCCGGTGATCAGAAGACTTGGAAACACCTTGCGCAGGAAGGCGGCTCTTTCACGTTCGCGCGCGTCCTTCTTTGCTTCAATGGTGCTCCAGAACGGCGCGGCAATCACCGCGGCGGCCTCCTGCAGCGTCAGACCCTGCCGGCGCACCAGATAGTCCAGAATATAGGTGATGACCTCCGTGTCAGTCTGCAGGGTGCATTTGTAGCCGAACATTTCCATAAAGCGGCGGTTCGCGTCGTAGGAGGAGATTTCGCCGTTGTGCACCACGGAATAATCGAGCAGCGAGAACGGATGCGCGCCGCCCCACCAGCCGGGGGTGTTGGTCGGATAGCGGCCGTGCGCCGTCCAGCAATAGCCCTCATATTCCTCCAGCCGGTAAAACGCGCCGACGTCCTCGGGGTAGCCGACGGCCTTGAACGAGCCCATGTTTTTCCCGCTGGAAAACACATAGGAACCGGACAGCTTTGTGTTGATCTCCATGACCGCGCGCATGACGTATTCCTTTTCGTCCACCTGCATGGCCGCGACGGCGGACTGCAGCGGCGAAGCAAAATAGCGCCAGATCTTGGGCGCGTCCGTAATGGCGGGCGTCTGCCGCGTGGGGATGCTTTCCGCATGCACCAGCTCAAACCGCTCTTTGAGAAACGCTTCGCATTCCTTGCGCACCGTTCGGCTGTCAAAAAACAGATGGAACGCGTAAAAATCGCGGTACTGCGGATAGATGCCGTAGGCGGCAAAGCCGCCGCCGAGCCCGTTGGAGCGCGCGTGCATCGGCCGCATGGCGTCAATGATGGCTTTGCCGGTCATGCGGTTTCCTTCCTTTGAAATCACAGCGGCAATGGCACACCCGGCAGGGATACGGATCTGCCCTTCCTTCTTCATGTTTTTCAACCTCCCCGAATAAAGAAAGACGTCCGTTTTGCGAAGGTACGCAAAAACGAACGCCGTTGCTCATTGCTTGCATTATAGTCCTCTGCGCTCCATTTGTCAACCCAAAAAATTTTTTGCTTTTTTTCGCGCAAGGGGTTGACATTTGCGAATTGCGGCGTTATAATGCACAAAAAGGCAACGGGGTCTTTGGGCAAAACGCTCAAAGACCCCGCTTCATTTCTAAAGGCAATGGGGTCTTTGGGCAACCGCTCAAAGACCTTCGCTTTCTATTTGAAAAGGCAACGGCGTCTTTCGCACCTGATGTGAAGACGCCGTTCTCTCATATTTCTAAGACGGAAAGGAAGTCCTGATCATGAAACAACTCCCGGAAACCTTTGGCTCGCTCGTGTTTGACGACCGCGTGATGAAGGCGATGCTGCCCGCAAAGATCTATCAGTCGCTGCGGCACACGATTGACGAAAACGTCAGCCTCGATCCCAGCGTCGCCAACGCGGTGGCGGCGGCAATGAAGGAATGGGCGGTCAAAAACGGCGCGACCCACTTCACCCACTGGTTCCAGCCGCTGACCGGCATCACCGCCGAAAAGCACGACAGCTTCATTTCGCCCGCGCCGGACGGCGGCGTCATCATGGAGTTTTCGGGCAAGGAGCTGATTCAGGGCGAACCGGACGCCTCGTCGTTCCCCTCGGGCGGTCTGCGCGCCACGTTTGAAGCGCGCGGCTACACGGCCTGGGATCCGACTTCCTACGCCTTTATCAAAGGAAAAACGCTCTGCATCCCCACGGCGTTCTGCGCCTACGGCGGCGAAGCGCTCGACAAGAAAACGCCGCTGCTGCGCTCCATGCAGGCGCTCAACCGTCAGGCGATGCGCATTCTGAAGCTCTTCGGCAACACCGACGTCAAATGCGTCAAGACCTCCGTCGGGCCCGAGCAGGAATACTTCCTGATTGACCGGGAGCTGTATAAGCAGCGCAAGGACCTCGTTTTTACCGGCCGCACGCTGTTCGGCGCGCCCGCGCCCAAGGGACAGGAGCTGGACGACCACTACTTCGGCGTCATCAAGCCGCGCGTGCAGGCCTATATGGAAGAGCTGAACGAAGAGCTCTGGAAGCTCGGCATCCTGGCCAAGACGGAGCATAACGAGGTCGCCCCCTCGCAGCACGAGCTGGCGCCGATCTATACCTCCACCAACGTGGCCGCCGACCACAACCAACTGACGATGGAGATCATGCAGAAGGTGGCGCTCAAGCACGGCCTGGTCTGCCTGCTGCACGAAAAGCCGTTTGCCGGCGTCAACGGCAGCGGCAAGCACAACAACTGGTCGATCGCCACCGACACCGGCGTGAACCTGCTTTCGCCCGGCGAAACGCCCTATGAGAACGCGCAGTTCCTGCTCTTCCTTTGCGCGGTCATCAAGGCCGTGGACGACTATCAGGATCTTTTGCGCATCGCCGTAGCGACCGCGGGCAACGACCACCGTCTGGGCGCCAACGAAGCGCCGCCCGCCGTGGTGTCGATCTTCCTCGGCGACGAGCTGACCGCGATATTGGAAGCGATCGAGAAGGACGAGCCCTACAGCGGCGCGGAAAAAGAAACGCTGCGTCTCGGCGTTCATGCGCTGCCGAAATTCAAGAAGGACGCGACCGACCGCAACCGCACCTCGCCGTTCGCCTTCACGGGCAACAAGTTTGAGTTCCGGATGCTCGGCTCGGCCAACAGCATTTCCTGCACGAACATCATGCTCAACGCCGCCGTGGCGGAAAGCCTCAGAATCTATGCCGACCGGCTGGAGACCGCCGACGATTTTGAAACGGCGCTGCACGAGATGATCCGCAAGACGATCAAGGATCACAAGCGCATCCTGTTCAACGGCAACGGCTATGACGACGCGTGGATCAAGGAAGCGACGGAAGAACGCGGCCTTTGCAATCTGCGCACCACGCCCGACGCGATTCCGCATCTGCTCGACAAAAAGAACATGGAGATGCTGATTTCCAACAAGGTCTTCACCGAAGCGGAGCTGCGTTCGCGCCACGAGATCACGCTGGAGAACTACAACAAGGCCGTGCTGATCGAGGCGAACACGATGGCCGACATGGCGCGCAGGGAGATTCTGCCTGCCGTCAGCGGCTACTGCGGCAAACTGGCCGCGGCTGTGGCGGCGAAGAAGGCCGTTCTGCCGGGCGCCGCCTGCGGCTATGAAACCGAAACGCTGGCTTCGCTCGGCGAACTGACCGACACAATTGCGCAGCGCACGGCAGAGCTGGAAGCCGTGACGGCAAAGTGCAGAGCGATCGACGACGTGGCGGAGCAGGGCTTTGCCATCCGTGACGCGCTGCTCTCCGCCATGGACGCGCTGCGTGAAGGCTGCGACAAAGCGGAAACCATGACGGCCAAGGAAGACTGGCCGTTCCCGACCTACGGCGACCTGCTGTTCGGGGTATAACTTTTGACAATAACCGCCGGCAGGGGGATTCTCTCCCGGGTCTGACTTCCCCGACGTATGACAACCTTGTCGGCGGTTATTCCTTTTGAGGTGATCTGTATGACTGACAACATCGTGACAGTGGTTCAGCAGGCAGTCGGCGATCAGGTGTTTGCCGTCTGGTTTTTAATCGGCGCAGCCCTTGTGTTCTGGATGCAGGCGGGGTTTGCCATGGTGGAGGCGGGCTTCACCCGCGCCAAAAACACCGGCAACATCATCATGAAGAACCTGATGGATTTCTGCATCGGCACGGTGGTTTTCATTTTGATCGGCTTCGGCCTGCTGATGGGGGAGGATCTGCTCGGCCTCATCGGCAAGCCCGGCTTTGACCTGTTCACCGCCTACGGCAGCTTCGACTTTTCCTCGTTCGTGTTCAACCTTGTGTTCTGCGCCACCACGGCGACCATTGTTTCCGGCGCCATGGCGGAACGTACAAAGTTTTTGTCCTACTGCATCTATTCCGGTGTGATCTCAGCGCTGATTTATCCGATTGAAGCGCACTGGATCTGGGGCGGCGGCTGGCTGAGTCAGCTCGGCTTTCACGATTTTGCCGGCTCCTGCGCCATCCACATGGTCGGCGGCATCTCGGCGCTGATCGGCGCAAAGATCCTCGGCCCGCGCATCGGCAAATTCAACCGCGACGCAGGCGGAAAGGTGACCAGGGTCAACGCGTTTCCCGGCCACAGCATCGCGCTCGGCGCGCTGGGCGTGTTCATCCTCTGGCTCGGCTGGTACGGCTTTAACGGCGCCGCCGCAACGACCACGCCGCAGCTCGGTTCCATCTTTCTGACAACAACCATCGCCCCGTCGATTGCGACGGTGGTCTGTATGGTTTTCACCTGGCTGAAATACGGCAAGCCGGACGTTTCCATGTGCCTGAACGCATCGCTTGCCGGTCTGGTGGCAATCACCGCGGGCTGCGACGTGACGGATGCGTTCGGCGCAATCTGCATCGGCGCGGTGGCGGGTCTGCTGGTGGTCTTCGGCGTCTGGCTGCTCGATTATAAGCTGCGCATCGACGACCCCGTCGGCGCGGTTGCCGTCCACTGTATGAACGGCATCTGGGGCACGCTCGCCGTCGGTCTGTTTGCCACGGACGCCGCGCCGGGCTATGCAATCGCCGATTCCGCCGGAAAGACCTTGACCGGTCTGTTCTATGGCGGCGGGTTCAGGCTGCTCGGCCTGCAGCTGCTCGGCTTTGCTTCGGTTGCCGCCTGGACGGCGGTGACGATTACGCTGACGTTTTTGCTGATCAAAAAGCTCGTCGGGCTGCGCGCCTCCAAGGAAGAGGAGCTTGTCGGCCTTGACCGGACGGAGCACGGCCTGCCTTCCGCCTATGCCGGCTTCTCCATGCTGCCGGAAACCATTGACGCCGACGAAACGCCGATTCTCGTCAGCGGCGACATTCCGGTCGCCGAGGCGGTTCCGGTCAAAAAGCTGCCGAGCTTTGAAGAAGGCATTCCGAAGCTGACAAAGGTCGAAATCGTCTGCAAGGAGGCGCGGCTGGAAGCGCTCAAAAGCGCCATGCTTTCCATCGGCATCACCGGTATGACGGTATCGCACGTGCTCGGCTGCGGCGTGCAGAAGGGCAAGCCCGAATACTACCGCGGCGTGCAGGTGGAAGCAACGCTGCTGCCGAAGGTGCAGGTGGAGATCGTGGTCAGCAAGGTGCCGGTCCGCGCCGTGATCGAAACGGCAAAGAAGGTGCTTTATACCGGCCACATCGGCGACGGCAAGATCTTTGTCTATGACGTGGAAAACGTCATCAAGGTACGCACAGGCGAAGAAGGCTACGAC
>JAEEUW010000072.1 GCA_016290665.1 Clostridiaceae bacterium
ATAACGTGGACGAAACGCCGCTGGCGCCGGTGCTCAAAAAGCTCGGCTACAAGGACTTTGAGCGCTGCCTGTTCCTCGGCTTCACCGACGGCGAAAAGGGCTTTTCCAAAAACGTGGCCAAAAACATTTCCCGCATCGCGCGCAGACACGGCGCGCTGCCGATGACCGGCCTTGTCTGCAAGGGCTGGGAAAAGGGCCGCTTCAACGACCCGTATCTGCGCGACACGCTGATGGATTTCGGCTTCATGATCGACACGCTGGAATGCACGGTCAACTGGTCCAACATGGCAAGGGTCCACCGCGAGGTGCGCGAGGTCTGCCACGCGCTGCCGAACACCATCGTGACCACGCACATGTCGCACTGCTATCCCCAGGGCGCGAACCTCTATTTCATCTTCATGACCAAGATGCAGGACGAAGAGGAATTCCGCCGCTATCACGCCACGATTCTCGACGCCATTCAGAAGAGCGGCGCGGCGATCAGCCACCACCACGGCATCGGCAAGATGTTCGCCCCGTGGCTGGAGGGCTACCTCGGCGAAACGGAATACGGCGTGCTGAAAACGCTGAAGGCCTATTTCGACCCCGCCGGCCTGATGAATCCCGGCGGCACGATCGGCCTGGACCTGAAGCCGGAGGAAAAGCGCTTTTTGCGCGAGCACAAGGAGTACACCGAAGGGGCAACCGAAGTGTAATCGTCAAAGCAAAGAGAGGCGCCGAAGCATTTGCTTCGGCGCCTCTGTTTGCGCGTTGCGCATCTTTTACAGGCTGCGCAGCACCTTGCCGGCTTTTTTGATCTCCGCCGGAAAATCATAGACCCGCGCCTCGATGGAGCAGCGGGGACAGCCCGCTTCCTCCAGCGCAGCGACGAAGCCCGCATAGTCAAATTCGTCCCTGTCCAGCGGGAAGGTGCGCTTGGCTTCTTTGATCGGCGTTTCGGGGTTGGAAATATGACCGTGGGCGATGCACCCGCGCAGCCGGCGGATGTCGTCAAAGCTGTCGCCGGCGCCCCACATATGATAGACGTCGGCCAGACACGCGATGTTCTCCCGGTCGGCCAGCGCCGCCAGCATCACGCCCTCGTCGAGCGTGTGGATGATGTTGCATTCCGCCTTGCGCAGCGGCTCGATCACCACGGTGACGCCATAATCGGCGGCCAGCGGCGACACCACCTCGCGCAAAAACGCGCCGAGCTGGCGGAAGCCTTCGCCGAACGGCACGCCCGCCGGCACCTTTCTTGCGCCGCCGGACCCGAAGGCCACCGTTTTGAGGCCGAGCGCCGCCCCGCGGCGAAAGCCGGTTTCGATATAGTCCCGCATCTCCTGCCGCGCGAAGTCCGTGCCGATGATCGGCAGATCGCCCGGGATGAAGCAGTTGGCCGCTTCGCAGCGGATGTCGTTTTCCTCCAGCGCGCGGCGATAGGCGTCAACCGCCGCGTCGTCCGCACGGGAAAGCACGCCGAACCCGCATTCCACATAATCAAATCCGGCCTTCTTGGCCATCCGCACCTGCTGCGGCAGCTCCAGACTGAAACTCACTCCGTATCGCATAAAAGCCTCCTTGCAGTATGTTTGCGGCAAGCCCGTTTCAGGCGCCGCCCTTTTGCTGGGTCGGCCCGTAGTTCGCCGCCCCGGTATAGACCACGTCGTCCGGCGTGGGGTAATATTTCGGCTTTGTCTTGTCGCGCTGATAGAGCCTGACGTGTTCGCCGCGCGGCAGCAGATCCACCACGTCGCAGCCGCGCCGGACGACCGTGAATGCGCGGCCGGCCACGGTTTCTTTTTCTTCCCGCGTTTCCAGCGGGAACGAAAGCGTCAGCTCGTCGCCGGGCTGCAGCAAAGCAAAGACAACCGCGCCCCTGCGCGTCATGTCCGCCGGCCTGCCGTTGACCGTAAACGTCAGCTTGCCGTCCATCCAGCGGTAAAGCCGGAAGCCCGCCCTGCAGGCCTGCTTTGCCCGCAGCGTCAGCCGCCCTTCGTTGGGCAGCGCCGAGGTCAGCGCCAGCGCGGCGGTTTCTTTGTCAAGGGGAATATTCACCACGAACACGCCGTCTTCTTCGGTGATCGCGCTGTCCCAGACCTCCTTGAGCGCCGTGGGCGCCGTGCCCACGCAGCAGCCCGCCACGGAGCGGAACCGCTGCAGCGAAATCGCGTTCGGCTCGCTGCCGCCCGTGAAGCCGCCGAGCATCCGCTTGTCAATGTCGCGGTAGGTGATGCCGTCCTTGTCCGGCTTCGTGTTGTCCACAGTGACGTAGCCCGTGTAGCGGATCTGGTTTTCGATCAGCTGGTTGCGGGCAAAGCGGTTGACGTCGTCCCAATAGGCGTCGAAGCCGCACCTTGTCAGCTCCCGCGCGCAAAGGATCATGTCGCGCACACAGCAGGTCTCGCAGTGTTCTTCCTCGGGCGGGTGCCACTGGGCGTATTCCGGCACCCAGCCGAACGACGACGAGATCGACCGGATATAGTCGTAGATCTCTTTGCCCTTCTGTATATAGGTATCGTTATCGGTCAGGCGGCCGAGATAAACAAGGCCGCAGGCAAACCATGCCGCCGAATGGACGTGGCCGAAGAATTCCATTTTGTAGTTGAAATAGCGCGACGGGCCGAGCACGAAGTTCGCAATGCCGACCGCCAGATCCAGCGCGGCCTCGTCCCCCGTCAGGTCATAGCGCCGCGCCAGCGCGTGCAGCATCAGCGCGTTGCGGATCGGCTGCTCGCCGCGGCCGGTGTGGCGCGTGAGATCGAACCCGCCCTGCAGCAGACAGACGTCGTTCGGGAACTCATAAAGCTTTTCCGGCTCCGGGTAATCCCCCGACCAGAATGTGCGCACCTTGCGCTCGATGACGAGGCTGCGCATGCCGGCGATCAGTTCGCGCGTGCGGCGTTCGGCCTCGGCGTCGTCGGGGTATTCTTCAGTGATTTTGTTCAGCGCGGGCAGAATATAGCCCATTTCGTGGAACGAGGCGTGCACGGTGTGCGTCCACGGATAGGGCTCGCAATAGCGCAGCCCGTGCGGCCCCCACGACTTCATCAGGTGGCGCCGCAGCGACTGCTTCACGTCGTCGCCGTCGGCGGTGCCCAGCATCTCCATGGCGCAGCAGAGACCCTCGTACCACGAGCCGACCAGCTCCGCGTCGTCCACGCGGCAGTGGGCCGCCTCCGCGGGCTTCTTGTTGGGCAAAAGCAGCCAATAGGGCAGGTTGTCCTGCGCCTTGTCCACCATATTCGTGATGTAATGATGCACCAGCGCCGCGCTCTGCAGCGGGTCGAAGCGTTCAAATCTGTCCATCAGTCACCGAACACCTCTGCATAGCGCACCTGCGTTTGCGAAAACGTGCCGTCGGGCAGGATCTGCAGCGTCGTGTAGCCCTGCAGCCAGTCGCTTTCGGGCGCGCCGCGGCGGTCCAGACCGTAGGCGCCGTAGCCCGAGGGCTGGATATAGCTCAGCAGGACGCCCTTGTAGCTGACGCCGAAGTTGTTCAGATGGTCGTGGCCGCAGAACACCGCCTGCGTGACGCCGCTTTCCAGAATCGCGTCGAACAGCCCGTTGTCATAGACGGTGGAGCAGATGTCCTCGCGCTTGTCGCCATAGAGGAACGCCTCGGTCTCGATCGCCTCGTCATAGGCGTGCAGCGGGATGTGCTGCAGCAGGATCGAGCGATAGTCCCCGTCGGTCTGTTTCAGCGCGGCCGCCTTGTCGCGGTACCACTGCACCTGGTTTTCGTGGGCGCCGTCATAGGGCGTGCGCTTGTCATAGAGCGTCTTCGCCGCGGCTTCCTCTTCGCTGATCTCGTCAAAGTTGTCGAGACAGAACACGGTTTCCATCAGCTTGCCGTCATTGCCGAGCAGACGGATCGCGTAGTTGCAGTCGCCGTCGATCTCCTCCACGCCGCGGCGCATGATGCAGCGGTCATAGGACGAGAAGATCTCCACCATCTCGCTGCGCGTGACGGAATAGGGGTTGTCGCCCTCATGGTTGCCGAGCACGCCGCCCCAGTAAACGCCGAGCTGTTCAAAGATTTCGGCGAACTGATGGGCGCGCTTTTTGTTCATGCCGCTCGTCACGTTGTCGCCGCCGACCAGCACCAGATCGGGCTGCTCGGTCCGGATGCACTGCACCATGCGGTCGACCGTTTTATATCCGGTCTTGTTGTTGCCGTCCAGATGCTGATCGGTGAACATCATCACTTTGAACGGGCCGCCGTCCTGCTTTTGCAGCGTGACGGTGTCGGCGTCCTCCGAGACAAGGGTCACGTTGGTTTTGCCCAGCGGTTCGATCTTGTCGATCGGGTAATTCAGCGCGTGCGGCAGCTTGCTCCAGACGATGCCGCCGGCGACCGCAGCGATCACCAGCACCGCCGCGAGGCAGCAAAGCAGCACTTTTTTCTTTTTGGACATTCTATCGCTTCCTTTCGCGTCTTCTCTTGCTTTCATTATAACGAACTATTCAAAAAAAGCAATCGCTGACGGCCATTTTTTTCGCGTTGTGATTGACTTTCCCTCATTTCCTTATATAATAAAAGCAGAATACTCTTTTTCGGGGGTGGTTCTGTGGCGGATTCCCTTTTGGAACGGCCGGCCGGCTTCTGTCCGGCGCTGCGCTTCTGCGTGTGCTCCGACCTGCATATCAAGGAAGAAAACGACGGCCACGTGCAGCGGCAGCGGCAGCTGATGCAAACGTCTTACGCCATCGCAAAGGCCGACCCGCTCTATCAGAAGCTCGACGCGTTCCTGTTTGCCGGCGATCTGACCGACCGCGGCAGGCCGGACCAGTTCCGCGCGTTCTGGAACACGGTGCAAAGCGAACTGCAAGAAGGCACGCAGGTGCTCGCCTGCATCCCGCGCTACCACGACAACTGGGAGTTCGGCAAGGGCGGCGAAAAGACCGGCCTGCGGCATTACCGCGCGATCACCGGGCTTTCGACCGACACGCATCTGCAGATCGGCCCCTTTCATTTCATCGCCGTTTCCACCAGCGAAAAGGACCGCTATTACGACGCGGGGCAGAAGCGGTGGCTCAAGCGGGCGCTGCAGGAAGCCGCAAGGGACAACCCGAACGCGCCTGTCTTTTTCATGCAGCACGAGCACGTGCGGAACACGGTCTACGGCAGCAGTCTGTTTGACGGCTGGGGCCTGACGTATTTCAGCCGCGTCTTTGCGAAGTATCCGAACCTCGTGCATTTTTCGGGCCACTCCCATTACCCGCTCAACGATCCGCGGTCGGTCTTTCAGAAGGACTTCACCGCCGTGGGCACCGGCGCGCTGAGCTACGCAGAATTCACCGTCGGCGCGGAACGCACCGTGCACCCGCCGCAGTGCGAGGAGATCTCGCAGGGCTGGATCGTGGAGGTCGACAGCGCGAACACCGCGGTGCTGCGCGGCTATGACTTTTTGTCCGGCGATCTGCTTTGCACCTGCGTGCTGCGGTTTCCGGCAGACAAAGCGGCCTTTCCGTTCACGCCCGCGCGGCAAAAAGCCCGCTCTGCGCCGCCGCGGTTCCCCGACGACGCCGCGCTGCAGCTCGAGCAGACCGAAACCGCGCTGCTTTGCACCTGCCCCGCCGCAAAAAGCGGCGACGCCTTCCCGGTGTTCCGCTATGTTGCCGAGGGCAGAGACGAAGCCGGCGCCGTCGTCTGCAGCGGCTATACCCTGCACGAATACTGGTTCACCCACGAAAAACCCGTCTATACGGTTTCCCTTCCCGCAAAATCCGGCATCCGAACCGTCGCCGTCCGGGCGGAAAACGCCTACGGCATGGCAAGCCCACCCATAACAAAGGAGGTTTCTTTTGATGTCTAAGCTGAAAGACACGATCCAGGCGATCAAGAACAATCCTTCCTTCACGGTGAAGGAACAGCTCGGTTATTCCGGCGGCATCTTCGGCAACACCATGGGACAGGACTGCGTCTACACCTATTCCAGCAAGTTCAACCGCGACTTTCAGATGATTGACGCGGGACGGCTGAACCTGCTGGAAAACGTGTCGGCCGTCTTCTCCTTCCTGATTCCGCCGATCGCCGGCCCGATTCTCGACAGACCGACCGCACCCGGCAAACGAAGCACCGCGAAGACCATTCTGCGCGTCACGCCCATCCCGTTTGCGCTGACGAGCCTTTTGCTGTTTGTCGTGCCCTCGAACAGCCCGCTGATGAATCTGATCTGGGCGTTCATTTTCACCATTCTGTTTGAATCGGTCGACGCCTTCTTCGACATGGCCATGACGACCATCTCGCTGCGGATGACCACGAACGCAAAGGACCGCAAAAACTTCTATACGCTGTCCTCCCTTGCGGGAACGCTCGGCTCCATGCTCCCCGGCTGGCTGCTGCCGATCGTCGTTGAAAAATTCAGCGACATCAACCAGCAGAAATGGGCCCATTTCTTCGTTGCGCTGTTCTTCTGCATGCTCGGCGTCGCCGTCATGCACGCGCCCTATTATACGCTGAACGAAAAAGTGAACGTCACGCCCAAGGAGGGCGAACCCAAGGTCACGTGGAACCGCAAGAAGATTGCCGCGATTCTGCACAACAAGCCGTTCATGATCGCCATGGTCGCTTCGATGTTTGAAACGGTCCGCAAGGTGGCCTATGACCTGCTGCCCGACCTGTACCGCGAAACCTTCGACAACTACGGCATGAAGGCGATCATCGACATGATCAGCGGCTCGCTTTCCTACGTCGGCCTGTTCCTGGTCCCGATCATCGGCGCCAGAGTCTCCGCGCGGTCGATGCTCGTCGGCGGCCACCTGTATTCCACCGCGTTCTATTCCGTCATCGCTCTGCTCGGCTCCAAATTCGACCTGACCCGCGTGCGCAAATGGCGCTATCTCGTCGGCGTGCTGATCGGCCTTTCCGGCATGCCGAACTCCGGTATGGACGCCTCGCGGAAGATCATCGTCGCCGACTCCACCGACTATATGGAGTGGTACAGCGAACGCTTCCTCGGCGAAGCGATCCGCTCCGACGGCATGCTCGTCGCGGTCCAGAGCATCGTGGGCCGGCTGAACACGCTCATCCGCGTCAACGTCAAGAACCTTTCGCTTCTGGCCATCGGTTATCAGAGCGGCAAAAAGGACGCCGCGGGCCAGACCATCAAGGTCGTGCAGACGCCCACCACGCTGAAGGGCATCTATTTTGTGGTCGCGCTCTGCGGCGCGCTGGGCAACTTCCTGCCCGCAGTCATGTATTCGCTTGACCGCTTCACCGGCAAGCGCAGAGACGCGATTCTCGTGGAACTCAACGAGATGAGAGAAAAAAGAAAGTCCGCGGAAGCAGCGGACGTGTTGGAACCGGTTGGTGAGAATGCATGAGACTGCCTGATCGTTATTGTTACGGAACCCTCTTCGCCTGCAGCGGCATGGACGGCGAAAACAGCCACATGCAGGATCTTGCCGGCATGCTGATGCCGACGCCGGTGCAGATCCGCTTTGACGCAAAGACGAACCCCGTCACGCTGGCGGTGGACGTCACCGACGCAAGGATGGACTTTGTGCTGTCCGACGCGCTGCAAAGCAGGGAGCTGCTGCTCGTCTTTGCCGCCAAAAGCGCCCTCGTCGGCAAAACCGACCGCCCCGTGCGGATGTTTGCCGAACAGGAAGCCGCGCGATCCGTCGTCGACGGCGCGGACGTGCTTTGCGCCGACGGGTGGTGCTATGCGCTGCTGGTGCAAAACGGCCGCTTTGCCTTTTGCCGCGAAGCGACGCCCGCAGCCGCGGCTGCCGCGGCAAAAGAAACCATCGGCCGCGACGTCGTTTCGCTGCGCGACGCGATTCTTGCTTACTATGAAACGAAGCCCGCCTGCCGCCGGGAGGCATATGAGCAGCTCTATTACAAATGCCTTTCCGTCAACCGGGTCAACGTCTACAGCCCGCAGGACGGCTTTTCCTGCCGCTTCACCACGCCAGACCGTCTGCCGCACAAGCAGATGTGGCTGTGGGATTCCATGTTCCACGCCATGACCTTCGCGCAGTATGACCCGCAGATGGCGAAGGAGGCTCTCCTCGCCGTGCTGGAAGCGCAGCGGGAGGACGGCTTCATCCCCCACATGATGAAAAGCGTGACGGACACGTCCGCCATCACGCAGCCGCAGGTGATCGCCTGGGCGGCGCTGACGGTCTACCGCGCCACAAAGGACCGGGCGTTTCTCGCTGCCTGCGCGGAAAAAATCGCCGCGTTCGAGCTGTGGTTCCTCAAACACCGCGACCTGAACGGCAACGGCCTTCTGGAATGGAAGACCGATTACAGCAACGTGCGCTGCCGCTGCGACGAAAGCGGCATGGACAATTCCCCGCGCTTTGACACCACCGAAACGCTCGACGCGATCGACTGCTCGTGCTTCATGGTGCACGACTGCCGCTGCCTTGCGGAAATCTACCGCGTGCTCGAAAACGAGCCGCAGGCGGCGCGGTTCCGGCAGATTGCCGACGACATGGCGCAAAAGATCAACGACCTGCTTTGGGACGAGGACCGCGGCGCCTACTGCGACCGCACGCTTTCCGGCAAGCTGACGCACGTGCTCTCCGTCTGTTCCTTCCTGCCGCTGTTCGCCGGGGTCTGCACGCCGGAACGGGCGGCAAGGCTGGTCGAACACCTGCACAACGAAAAGACCTTTGCCACGCCGCTGCCGGTGGCGTCCATCTCGCGCGACCACCCCGATTACGGCGCCGACATGTGGCGCGGCTGCGTGTGGCTCAACTTCAACTATTTCATCCTGCTCGGCCTGCGGCGCTACGGCTTTGACGACGAGGCGCAGCGGCTGCTGGAACGCACGCTGCAGTGCGTGGACCGCTGGTTCCGGGAAACCGGCAACGTGTTCGAGTTCTATGACGCGGAAGACGAGACCGCGCCGTGGCGCCTGAACCGCAAGGGGCCGCAGCCGCCCGTGCCCGATTACCGCATCCGCATGCACGCCATCACCGATTTCAACTGGTCGGCCTGCTTCACCCTGCTGATGATTCAGGACGCCGGAAAGGACAACGATGCAGCCTTCCCCGCCTGTGTCTGACGCAAACGCGCCGGTCACCCTGTTTGCAAAGCCCGACAAAAAGCAGATCGCCGTCTTTCTCAAAAACGACGGCGCCCTGCCCTTCCGCGGTTCGGTGCGCTATTTCGTGGAGCGGACGGACGGCACGACCCACGGCGATCTGTGCGACGAAGTGACCGTGCCCGCGCAAAGCGAAACGCAGCTGATCTTCTTTGACCGGCGCGAACTGCGCGAAACGCGCGAGCTGCTGCGCATGATTCTGTCGGACGAAGACGGCAACGAGGTCTGCCGCGCCTTCTGGCAAAGCGAAAAGCTGCGGCCGCGGCGTCTGCAGGACCCGAAGCTGACCGTGACGCCCTTCCTGCGCGCGGGCCGGGTCTGCGTCACCGTGAAGGCGGCCTGCTTTGCGCCGGACGTGACGCTGCGCTGCGGCGATTACGCCTTTTCGGAAAACGGCTTTCCCCTGTTTGCGGGCGATGAAAAGACCGTGGAACTGCAGGGAGCCATGGCGGACCTGACGGAGCCGGTCACGGCCCGGAGCGCCTTTGACCGCAGATAAAAAGCACAGAAAAACGGCTTCGACCGAAAGGTCGAGGCCGTTGTTTGTTTTTGTCTGCTCAGCCGCCCGCGAGCGCCATGAAGATGCTCAGATCGACCGCGCCGACCGGCTCGGTGAACAGGCTGTCGCTGACGTCGCCGGAAAGGTTCTGAATCCTGATTTCCTGCGTTCCGTACTGATCCTGGCTGACGATCATGCGCAGGTCGTTGTTGACGGTATAGAGCTTCGTGACCTGGCTGCCGTTCTGCAGGGTTTCCACTTCATAGGTAACGCCGCCTCTGGTTTCGGTCGACATGGCAACGCCCTTGCTCGTGTCAAAGTCCACGCCTTCAAACATGCTCGACATGTTCATCATGTCGGACATATCGCTGAATTCGCCGCCCTCCTTGAACAGCTCGCTTGCGTCCAGCCATGTGGCGCCAAGACCGCTGCCGAGCTTCATATAAAGCTTCGTGCCGTTTTTGAGCACGCGGCATTCCACGGGCGTTTTTTTGCCGTCGAACACCTCCATGGTGCCGGAGAAATTCAGGTCTCCGTTCCGGATGGCAAAGTTGATGGGCTGCTCGCCGGTGCCGTCCAGATCCGCATACATGGTCATGCGGAACTTGCCGCTGCGCAGCAGCGCGCCGTAATAATCGGCGTTATAGACGATCACCTTGACCGGATCGGAATACGGACCGTAGCCGTAGTTCTTGCCGGATTTCACAAAGGCGCGCACGACGAGGTTCAGCTCCTTGTGGCGTTCCAGATTCGTGAGCTTCGCGCTCGTGCCGGTCACCTCGGTCACCTTTTGACAGGCCGTGCCGTCCACGGTCGCGACCTCATAGCCGGCGGCGCCGGCAACGGCGGTCCAGCTGAGGTTGACGGTCGCGTCGGTCTTTGCCGCGTGCAGACCGGTCGGTTTCACAAGACCGGAGGGATCGGCGGGCTTTGCCTCTTCGATCTTCACGCTGACCTGATCGGACCAGGGGCCGTAAACCTTCGTGCCGCTTTCCGTCACATAGGCGCGGACCGCGAACAGATGGGTCTTGCCCTCTTCCAGATTCGACAGCTTCGCGTTCGTGCCCACAACGGCGGATTTCAGGATATACTTGTTCTGCGCGGCGTCATACTGCGCCAGCTCATAGCCCGCGGCGTCCCTGACCGCGGTCCAGGTGAAGGTCGCGTTCGTCTCGTTGATCTCCGCCTTCAGGCCCGCCACCTTTGCAACCGTCACGGTCGGATTCGTGGGGTTGGTGGGGTTGGTCGGATTCGTCGGATTCGTCGGGTTCGTCGGGTTCGTCGGGTTCGTCGGGTTCGTGGGATTGGTCGGATTGGTCGGATTCGTGGGATTGGTCGGATTCGTGGGATTGGTCGGGTTTGTCGGATTCGTCGGGTTGGTCGGGTCGGTCGGCGACACCTGCGTCGTCGGCTCGTCGGGGATGATCGGAATGATCGGCTCGTCCGGCGTCACGGCCTGGGTCTTTGCCTTGACCGCCTTGGAATAGGGGCCGTAGAAGGTCTTGTTCGTCCGGGCGTAGGCGCGCACCGCAAAGCGATAAAGCGTGGCGGGGGTCAGGCCGCGGACCGTATAGGTCAGCTTCTTTACGGTTTTGATCTTGGTGTAGGTTCCGGTCTTCGCGTCATAGCGGCAGATGACGTAGCCCTTGGCGCCCGGCACCGCGCGCCAGGTCAGCTTGACGGCGGAGGTCGTCGTCTTTGCGGTCTTGAGCCCCTTGACGCGGGCCGGCACGATCTTGAATTTCACGGTTTTGCTGCCGGTATAGGCAGAGCCCGCCTTGGCTTTGATCGTGATCACGCCCACGCCGAAGTCGGTGTTGTTCCTGTAGCTGACCGTGTAATCGCGGTTCTTTTTCAGCCTGGTCCCGCCAAGGGTCACGGTGACCTTCGGCTTTCTGGCGCTGCCGTTGTAATACTGGGTTTTGGCGTAGGCGACCGTCGCCTTGGAAAGGCTTTTGGCCGCGGCGGCGGACGTGCTCGCTTTTGCGGCGCTCGCCAGCGTGAAGGTCGCGGCGGGCACAACGGAGCAAAGCATCAGCGCCGCCAGCAGGACGGCGAGCAGGCGGTTGGCGGTTTTGTTGGTCTGTTTCATCGTAAAAAACTCCTTTCTCAGATGGAGGCAATAAAGCGCGCGAACGCGGCCTTGCCGCTCTCATCGCGTTTGAACACGCCGGCGTGCTCCAGCACTTCGGCAAACACGCTGCCGACTTCCTTTTTCAGGATGTCCGTCACGTTGTCCGGCGTGAAGGTATACTTATTTTTCAGCGCTTCCACCCAGTCGGCGTGCTTCCGGAGGGCTTCGTCCTGCGTCAGGTCCGCGCCGCTGAGGATCGCTTCTTCCAGCGCGCCGAGCTCGTTTTTGAGCCGGGCGGGCAGCACGGCCAGACCCATGACCTCGATCAGGCCGATGTTCTCTTTTTTGATATGGTGCAGCTCCTTGTGGGGGTGGAACACGCCCAGCGGGTGCTCCTCGGTGGTAATGTTGTTGCGCAGCACGAGATCGAGCTCATAGTTGCCGCCGCGCATCCGGGCGATCGGCGTGATGGTGTTGTGCGGTTCGCCGTCGGTCTCGCTGAACACGAAGGCCGCCTCGTCGGTGTAGCCGCGCCATTTCAGCAGAATACGGTCGGCAAGGTCAACCAGCTGCGCGCGGTCGGCGCTGTTCAGGCGGATGACGGACATCGGCCAGCGCACCACGCCGCAGGCGACGGCCGGGAAGCCGGGCACGGTGAACGGCGTTTCCACCGGGGCCTTGGCCATGGCGAAGTCATAGCGGCCGCCCTGAAAATGCTCGTGCGTCAGAATCGAGCCGCCCACGATGGGCAGATCGGCGTTGGAGCCGACGAAGTAGTGCGGGAACAGCGCAATGAAATCGAGCAGCTTGTTGAACGCGCTGCGGTCGATCTTCATCGGGATGTGCTGCGTGTTGAACACGATGCAGTGCTCGTTGTAATAGACGTAGGGCGAATACTGGAACCCCCAGGCACAGCCGTCCACGGTGATCGGAATGATCCGGTGATTCTGGCGCGCGGGGTGGTTCAGCCGGCCGGCGTAGCCCTCGTTTTCGGGGCAGAGCAGGCATTTCGGATAGCCGCCCTGTCTGGCCTTCTTGGCGGCGGCAATCTCTTCGGGGCTCTTTTCCGGC
>JAEEUW010000006.1 GCA_016290665.1 Clostridiaceae bacterium
CCCATTTGCTTCGCAAACAGGGACGCCATTGTTGTGCCCCGCCGTGAACGGTGCGCGGCAGCGCTGCGGCAACGATCTGCCCGCGGCCCGGCCGAACACTGATCGGCACGACGGGGCGCTTTTGTTCTCCAATCCCTCAATCCCTCAATCCCTCAATCCCTCAATCCCCTAATCCCTTATTCCCTTATTCCCTTATTCCCTTAATCCCTCCTTTCCCCTTGACAAACCGCCGCGTCTGCTATATAATCACTTTAATGCGATAAAGAGCTATTTCTGAAAGGTGCGATGCAACATGAAACTCGCCATTTACGGTTACGGCAACCTCGGCCGCGGTGTGGAATGCGCCGTCAGGCAGAACGACGCCGCCGAGCTGGTCGCCGTGTTCACGCGGCGCGACCCCGCTTCGGTCCAAACGCTGACGGGCGTGCCCGTCTATGCGGCGGACGCTGTGACGCAGTTTAAAGATAAGATCGACGTGCTGATCATCTGCGGCGGCTCCGCCACCGATCTGCCGACGATGACCCCGGCGCTGGCCAAAGACTTCAACGTGATCGACTCGTTTGACACCCACGCGAAAATCGCCGATCACTTTGCCGCGGTGGACAAGGCCGCCAAGGAGAACGGCAACATCGCGCTGATCTCCGCCGGCTGGGACCCGGGCCTGTTTTCGCTCAACCGCCTCTATGCCTCTGCGGTGCTGCCCGAGGGCAAGAACTATACCTTCTGGGGCCGCGGCGTGAGCCAGGGCCATTCCGACGCCATCCGCCGCATCGACGGCGTGCTGGATGCGCGGCAGTATACCGTGCCGATTCCGGCTGCGCTGGACGCGGTCCGCGCCGGCACCATGCCCGAGCTTTCGACCCGCGAAAAGCACCTGCGCGAATGCTACGTTGTGGCCGCCGAGGGCGCCGACAAGGCGCGGATCGAGCGCGAGATCAAGGAGATGCCGAACTACTTCTCCGATTACGACACCACCGTGACCTTCATCACCACCGAAGAGATGCTGCGCGACCACGCGGCGCTGCCGCACGGCGGCTTTGTGATCCGCACCGGCAAGATCGGCCTGCAGCGCGACCACACCGCCACGATCGAATATTCCCTGCGGCTCGATTCCAACCCGGAATTCACCTCGAGCGTGCTGGTGGCCTGCGCAAGAGCGCTGCTTAAAATGAAGGCCCGCGGCGAAACCGGCTGCAAAACCGTGTTTGACATCGCCCCGGCGGATCTGTCTGCGCTTTCCGGCGAAGAGCTGCGCGCCCATCTGCTGTAAGGACGGAGGACAAGGACGTGAAACAACCCTATTTTCCCTGTGAGAACCTGAGCGTCAAGGACGGCGTTTTGCAGTTTGCCGGCCAGAGCACGGCGGCCCTCGCCGCGCAGTACGGCACGCCGCTGTATCTTTTGGACGAGGCGCGCATCCGCCAGAACTGCCGCGTCTATCTCGACGCGTTCAAGGCCCACTTTCCGGCGGGCTCGCTGCCGCATTACGCGAGCAAGGCGAACGCCTGCAAGGCGATCTACCGCCTGATGACCGAAGAGGGCATGGGCGTCGACGTGGTTTCGCCCGGCGAAATCTTCACCGCCAAAAGCGCGGGCTTTGATCTGGCGCGCGCGTTTTTCCACGGCAACAACAAGACCGACGTGGATATCGCCTTCGCCATGGACTGCGGCGTGGGCTGCTTCGTGGTTGATAACGAGGAGGAGCTTTGCGCCGTTGAACGCGAAGCGGCGGCCCGCGGCAGAACGCAGAACGTGATCTTGCGCCTGACGCCCGGGATCGACACCCACACCTACGCGGCGGTGAACACCGGCAAGGTCGATTCCAAGTTCGGCGCGGCCATCGAGACCGGGCAGGCCGAAGCGCTGACGAAGAGCGCTCTGCAGAAGGACCATATCGCGCTGCTGGGCTTCCATTGCCATATCGGCTCGCAGGTGTTCGAAGAGGACGTCTTTGAGCGCGCCGCGGTCATCATGATCGCCTTCATGGCGCAGATGAAGAAGGCGTATGATTTCACCACGCAGCTTTTGAATCTCGGCGGCGGCTACGGCGTGCCCTATGTGGAAGCCGACGGCAGCATCGACATTCCCGCAAAGATCGCGACCCTCGCCGGCGTCATCAACGCCGCCTGCGCCGAAGGAGGCATTCCCGTGCCGCGCATCGCCATGGAGCCGGGGCGCTCCATCGTGGCGGACGCGGGCCTCACGCTCTATACCGTGGGCGCGGTCAAGCGCATCCCGGGCTACAAGAATTACGTCTCCATCGACGGCGGCATGGCCGACAACCCGCGCTTTGCGCTTTATAAATCCAGCTACACCTGCTTTGCGGCGAACAGGATGGACGAGGAACCCGACATGGAAGCCTCGCTCGTGGGACGCTGCTGCGAAAGCGGCGACATCATTCAGGAGCGGGTGCCGTTCCCGTCGTCCGTCGGCAGGGGAGACCTTGTGGCGGTCTGCACCACGGGCGCCTATAACTACGCCATGGCGTCGAACTACAACCGCCTGTGCCGTCCCGCAACGGTGATGCTCGGCGAAAACGGCAATTACGTCGCCGTGCGCCGCGAAACGTTCGAGGATTTAACGGCGCTGGATGCATAAAAAGAGCGGCTTTGCCGCTTTTTTCTCTGTGTGAATGCTTCGTAAGGATAACAGCCGTAAAAGATACAAGCGAAAACGAACAACAGGACGCGCAGTTTTTGCGGCGTCCTGTTTCTTTGATCATGATACTGTCTTCCTTTTGTTCTTCGCGAAACGCAACAGTCCCTCAGCCTTCCTCCGGCAGCTTGCACACGTCTACCCAGGCCTTGCTGCCCGAAAGCCGTTCCAGCTCGCCGAGCGTCAGCTCAATGGCGCTGTTGCTGCTGCCGCAGGCGGGGAACACCGTGGGAAAACGCCGCAGGGATTCATCCAGAAAGACGTCTACGCCGTCGTTGATTGCAAACGGGCACACGCCGCCCACGTCGTGGCCGACCATGTCGTGCACCTGCTGGGGCGTGAGCATCTTCGCCTTGGCGCCGAACTGCGCGCGGAACTTCTGGTTGCTGACCTTCGCGTCGCCCGCCGCCACAACAAGGATCGCCCTGTCGCCCAGAAGAAACGACAGCGTTTTCGCAATCCGCCGCTCCTCCGTGCCGAAGGCGATTGCCGCCAGCGCCACGGTTGCGCTCGATTCCTCGGATTCCAGAATGCGGCCTTCCATGCCGAACTGCGCCAGAAACGCGCGCACGTTTTCAATTGCCATAACGCTTCCTCTTTTCCGTTTGATCGCCCACTATTCTACCCCTTTGACCGCCATCCGTCAAGGGCTTTTTATATTGCACAGTTTTCCGCCCGACATTTCGTCACATTGTCTCTTGCCTTTTTCGGCCGGATATTATACAATAAAATGAAATAGTTTGAACTTTCGGAGTGAAACCATGGCATCCAAGGAATTCTTTGCGTTAAGAAAACAAATCATCGAACAGGACTTTGCCCGCATGAACGACCGCCAGAAGGAAGCGATCTTTCACGTGGACGGCCCGCTGCTGATTCTGGCCGGCGCGGGCAGCGGCAAGACGACCGTGATCGTCAACCGCATTGCCAACCTGGTCAAATACGGCCGCGCCTACACGAGCGGCGAGGTGAGCGAGGAGCCCACGCCGCAGCAGATGAAGCTGATGCAGCGCTATCTGGACGGCGACAAGAGCGTGCTGTTCGACATTGAAGACCTGCTGGCGGTGGACGCCGCGCGCCCGTGGCAGATTCTTGCCATCACCTTCACCAACAAGGCGGCCAACGAGCTCAAGGAGCGGCTTGCCGCCCTGCTCGGCACCGCGGGCGAAGAGGTCTGGGCCAGCACGTTTCACGCCTGCTGCGCGCGCATCCTGCGCCGCGACGGCGAAAAGCTGGGGTATACGTCCCACTTTTCGATCTATGACACCGACGACAGCCGCCGGCTGATGAAGGAGTGCCAGCGCCAGCTCGATATCAAGGACAGCGTACTGCCGCACAAGACCATTCTGGCCGAAATCAGCAAGGCCAAGGATCAGATGATCTCTCCGGCGGCGTTCCTGAAGCAGGCGGGCAAGGACATCCGCCTGCAGAAGATCGGCGCGGCCTACAAAATGTATCAGGAAGAGCTGAAAAAGGCCGACGCCATGGACTTTGACGACATCATCTGCAACTGCGTGCAGCTGCTGGAAACCGACGAAGACGTGCGCAGCTATTATCAGCGCCGGTTCCGCTACGTGATGGTGGACGAGTATCAGGACACCAACCGGCTCCAGTTCCGGCTGACGCAACTGCTTGCCGCGCCGCGCAACAACATCTGCGTGGTGGGCGACGACGACCAGAGCATCTACCGCTTCCGCGGCGCCACGATTGAAAACATCCTTTCGTTCGAATCGCAGTTCGAGGGCACCACGCTGATCCGGCTGGAGCAGAACTACCGCTCCACCCAGACGATTCTTGACGTGGCGAACGAAGTGATCTCCAACAACAAGAACCGCAAGGGCAAGAACCTCTGGACCGAAAACGGCGTCGGCGACCGCGTGGTGGAATTCACCGCCTATGACGAGCAGGACGAGGCGCGGTTCATTGCCGACACGATTGAGGAAAACGTTTCGGGCGGCAAATTTACCTTCTCCGACCACGCCGTGCTCTACCGCATGAACGCCCAGTCGAACGCCGTGGAAAGCGCGCTGGTCCGCGCCGGTCTGCCCTATCGCGTGATCGGCGGCTACCGCTTCTATGAACGCGCCGAAATCCGCGACGCACTGGCCTATCTGACCGTGGTCAGCAACCCCCACGACAACATCCGCCTGCGCCGGATCATCAACGTGCCCAAGCGCGGCATCGGGGAAACCTCGGTCAACCGCGCGTTTGAAATCGCCACCGGTCTGGGCGTCAGTCTGTTTGAGGTGATTTCCCACGCCGACGAGTATGAGACCCTTTCGCGCGGGGCCGGGCGGCTGATGAAGTTCTGCAGCCTGATCACCGAGCTGCACGAGCGGGCCGATGCCATGCATCTGGACGACCTGCTCAAGGAGATCATCGAGCGCACGGAATATCTGAGCTATCTGAAGGCCGACTCCGAAAAGGGACAGGACCGGATCGAAAACCTCGGCGAGCTTGCGTCGAACCTTGTGACGTATGAAAACGAAAACGAAGACGCCACGCTTTCGGGCTTCCTTGAAGAGGTGGCGCTGATGACAGACATCGACAACTATAACGCGCAGGCCGACGCCGTGGTGCTCATGACGCTGCATTCCGCCAAGGGACTGGAGTTCCCGGTCGTGTTCATTCCCGGCATGGAAGAGGGCATCTTCCCCGGCGTGCAGAGCATGTTTTCGCCGCAGGAGGTGGAGGAGGAGCGCCGCCTTTGCTATGTGGGCATCACCCGCGCCAAGCAGAAGCTCTATCTTTCCCACGCCAACACGCGGCTGCTGTTCGGCTCCACGTCGCGCAACATGCCCTCGCGCTTTCTGGTGGAGATTCCGGAGAACCTGACCGAAAAGACCGGCCGCCGCAGCGTGTTCAGCCAGGTGAATCTCTTTGACAACGACAACCACATTTCCGGCGGCTACAGCCGCTATGAGGGCACCGGCTTTCTGCAAAAGGAGCGCAGCCGCGCCAAGGTGCAGACCCCGAAGCCCAAGGCGCCCGCCGTCTCCTACCGGATCGGCGATACCGTGGTCAGCAAAGCCTTCGGGCAGGGCACGATTCTTTCCGTCCGGCCGATGGGCGGCGACAGCATGCTGGAGATCGCCTTTGAAAAGGCCGGCACCAAAAAGCTGATGGCGAACTACGCCAAGCTGGAAAAAATCTGACATTGGGAGGCGCAGAGATGAAACACACCAACCGTTTGCTTGCGTTTGCGCTTGCGCTGCTTTTGCTTTGCGCGGCGCTTGCGCCCTGCGCGGCCGCGGCCGAACCCGTGACCCCGGTGATCGTGGTGAGCGGCATGAACTCGTTCCCGCTCTATGACGGCGAAACGGGCGAGCAGGTCTGGGGTCCGAAGGCAAAAGACATCCTCGGCGTTGTGGGGCGGGCGCTGCTGCCCACGGCCAAAGCGATTGTGAAGCGCGACCTCGACATTCTGGCCGACGAGAGCTTCGACGACGTCTACAACACGCTGTTCGAGATCGTTTCATGCGACGAGACCGGCGCGCCGCTGCACCCGATCGACACCGTGCAGTTCCCGCAGTCGGCCGATCATTATGAAGACCTGCTGCTGCAAAGCGAGCAGACCGAGGACGAGGTGGCCGTTGTCAAAACGCTGGCGGCCGCCGTCGGCGCGCAGCATGTTTATTTCTTCAACTACGACTGGCGGCTCAGTCCGCAGGAGCATGTGGACGACCTGCATGCGTTCATCGAACGCGTGAAAACAGAGCAGCACGCCGCAAAGGTGACGCTCGTGCCCTGCAGCATGGGCGGCACGGTGGTCAACAGCTATCTTGCGCGCTACGGCAGCGAAGGGATCGCAAGGATCGTCTATTGCCTTGTGGCCTCCAAGGGGATCGACCTCGTGGGCGAGCTGTTCGGGCAGAACATCGAAATCGATCTGAACGTCCTGCTGGAACGGCTGTTCAACTTTGAAAACGGCAACATCGCCCTGCAGGCGCTGCTCGGTGCGCTCAAGGGGAGCTTTGAGCTCAACCCGCTGCTGACGAAGGCGGTCAACAAGCTTTTGCAGACCGTGCTGGAAAAAACGAGCGAGCGCGCCTACCGCGACATTCTGCTGCGCTCCTTCGCGTCGATGCCGGGGCTGTGGGCGTTCGTGCCGGACGACTACTATGAGGCCGACAAGGCGCGCATGTTCCCCGACGGCGCGAACCCGGTCTTTCTGGAAAAGATCGACGCCTATCACGCCGTGCAGGTGCAGTCGGAAGCGCTGATGCAGCGCGCGATCGACAGCGGCACCGCGGTCTATGTGACCGCCGCCTACGGCTTCGTGGGCTTCCCGGTCACGAACAAGGCCTATACGCAGGGCGACTGCCTGATCGAAACGCACAACGCCTCGTTCGGCGCCACGGTCGCGCCCTACGGGCAGACGCTGCCGGCCGACTATGCGCCGCAGAACCCCGTCTGCGCCGACCCGGCGCACGACCATATCTCCGACGACCGGATCGTGGACGCCTCCACCTGCGCCTTCCCCGAACAGACGTGGTTCATCAAGCATATGAAGCACGTGGGCTTCCCGGTCGGCTCCGGCGCGGCGGAGCTGCTGACGCGGCTGGTGACGAGCGAGGAAGCGCTGACGGTGCAAAGCGACGAACGCTTTCCGCAGTTCACCGACCTTGACCCGGTCACGGGGAAACTCACGTCGCTCACCGGCGGCGAAAAGAAAGCAAGACTGTTCGACCGGGAATCGAACCTGTTCATCCGGTTCTGCAAATTCTTTGTCGATCTTTGGCATAAAGTGCAGTCCCTGTTTCAAAAATAAGCTTCGGGAGGAATCATCATGAAAACCAGACGGCTTCAACGAATCGTCAGCGTGCTGCTTTGCGCGGCGCTGCTGCTTTGCTGCGCTTCGGCGGCGTTTGCAAAGGAAGAGAAGACCCCGGCCATCATCGTCAGCGGCATGGGCTCGCGCGAGATGACCGTGCACGACACGGGCAAGCGCGCCTTTCCGCCGGCCACCGGCAACATCATCAAGGGCGTCGCGCTCGGCCTCGGCCCCATTCTGACGGCCATCCTCTTCGGCAAGGGGATCCTCTTTGACAAATACGGCGCCGACGCGATCTACGGCATGTTCAGCGATCTGGCCTGCGACGAGAACGGCGTATCCGTCAAACAGATCGATTCCACGCTGTTCCCCGATTCCGTCGACCATTACCGCGACGTGTTCACAAAAGAAGAAAAGAACGAGTGCGGCTTCGTGCGCGCCGTGGCCGACGCCCACGGCTGGGAGAACACCTATTTCTTCAACTATGACTGGCGCATGAGCCCGATTGATATTGCGCAGGATCTGAATGACATGATCTCCTTCGTGAAGGAAAAGCACGGCGCCAGGCAGGTTTCACTCTTTGCCATGAGCATGGGCGGCTGCGTGCTCAGCGCGTATCTTTCGCAGTTCGGCTCCGACAGCCTCAAAACGGCGGTCTACGCCTCCACGGCCTTCCTCGGCGTGGAGATGGTGGCGGCGCTGCTTTCGGGCAAGCTGTTCCTCAACACGCAGGGGCTGCTGCAATACTTCGTGCCGTTTTTGCAGTCCGCCAATCTGCCCGCGCTGGCAAAGCTCTTCGGCGTGGCCTACGACAAGGCCGAAAAGGACGGCATGGAGACCGTGAACGGCATCATGGCGCGCACGATCGCTGCGGTGCAGGATCCGATGTATCAAAAGATCTTCCGCGACACCTTTGCCCGCTTCCCGGGCGTGTGGAGCTTTGTGCCCGCCGAAAACTATGAGGAATGCAAGGCCTACAGCAAGAACTACACCACGGTCTCCGACGCCTTCTGGCAGAAGGCCGACCGGATGATCGAAATTCAGAAGAGCACGCCCGGGCTGATTGAACAGGCGCGCAAAGGCGGCACGAATATCTACATCGTCGGCGCCTACGGCTTTGCGGGCATCCCGGTCAGCGAAGCCTATGTCAACCACACCGATATGCTGATTGACACCTGTCTGATGACCGGCAACTGCGCCGTGGCGCCCTACGGCAAAACGCTCTCCGACGTCGGCTACACCGTGGGCGGCGGCTGCGGCAACAAGAGCCACTATCACTTCTCCACCGACGGTGTGATCGACGCGTCGGTCGGCCTGCTGCCCGAGCACACCTGGATCGTCAAGGGCATGAGCCACGTGGAATTCGCCTATGCCCACGACACGAGCAAGCTGGGCGTCTGGCTGCTGACAAGCGACGAACCGGTGGATATCCACACCGACGCGCGCTATCCGCAGTTCACCGAGCTGGACCGCAAGACCGGCAAGCTCCTTTCGCTGACGCAGAACGTGACGGTCCCGACCGAAGAGACCCCGGCGCCGCAGACTTTCTTCCAGAAGCTCGCCGCGTTCTTCAAAGACGTCTTTGCAAAGCTGCAGGGACTTTTCCGCTAAGAATTTTGCAAAAGGGGTTTACACGTTCCGGCAGATCGAGTACAATAAACACAAGGACGTTTTCAGGGAGGGGTTATTATGCAGGCAATCTATAAACGCATTCTGCTCAAGCTTTCCGGCGAGGTGCTGGCCGGCCCGGACGGCAAGGGCATTGACTTCAATACCGTTACCAGCATCTGCAAAGCCGTGAAGGACTGCGCCGCGCTCGGCGTGGAAATCGGCCTTGTCGTCGGCGGCGGCAACTTCTGGCGCGGCCGCAGCAGCGGCGAAATGGACCGCACCCGCGCCGACCACATGGGCATGCTGGCCACCACGATGAACGCGCTGGCGCTGGCCGACGCGCTCGAGCAGATGGGCGTCGATGTGCGCGTGCAGACCGCGATCCCGATGCCGCAGGTGGCGGAGCCCTATATCCGCAACCGCGCGGTGCGTCACCTCGAAAAGGGGCGCGTGGTGATCTTCGGCTGCGGCACGGGCAACCCGTTCTTCTCGACCGATACGGCGGCGGCCCTGCGCGCGGCGGAGATCAACGCCGAAATCATCTTCAAGGCGACCAACGTGGACGGCGTCTATGACAAGGACCCGAACAAGTTCGCCGACGCCGTGAAATACGACACGCTGACCCACACCGAGATTCTGCAGAAGGGCCTTGCCGTCATGGACGCCACCGCCGCTTCGCTTTGCCGCGACAACGGCATCTCCATCCTCGTGTTCAACCTGGCCGACCCGGAAAACATTGTCCGCGCGGTGAAGGGCGAGAACGTGGGCACGGTGGTGAAGGAATAATTAAGAATTAAGAATTATGAATGATGAAGCGGTCGCAGAGAAAGCTGCGGCCGTTTTTTTGCGGGCTTCCGCGGCGCCGCTGCTTTTCCCTCCGTCCCGCTGCGCCCCCTCGCCCTTCCGAATTATTTTTCGGAATCCTGCAAAAACCACTTGCCACCCGCGGGATAATATGTTAAAATAAACAGGAACTTATTATATGCGCCGCCGGGCGCATGCAATACGACGAAAGAGGGCATTATGATGAAAGAAGTATTTGAAACCGCGAAAACCAAAATGGGCAAAACCATCCATGCGCTGCAAAGCGAATACGGCGCCATCCGCGCCGGCCGCGCCAACCCGCAGGTGCTCGACCGCCTGACCGTCGACTACTACGGCACGCAGACCCCGATCAACCAGCTGGCCTCCGTGGCCGCCACCGAAGCGCGCGTGCTGACCATTGCGCCGTGGGACAAATCGGTGCTCAAGCCGATTGAAAAGGCGATTCAGGCGTCGGATATCGGCATCAACCCGCAGAACGACGGCAGCGTGATCCGCCTGACCTTCCCGCCGCTGACCGAGGACCGCCGTAAGGAACTGGCGAAGGACGTGCAGAAGATTGCCGAGGAAGCAAAGGTTGCCACCCGCAACATCCGCCGCGACTGCATGGAAAAGCTGAAGGCAATGAAGAAGAACAGCGACATTACCGAGGACGATCTGAAGGACGGCGAAAAAGAGATCCAGAAGATCACCGACAACTTCATCAAGGACATCGACGAAATCGCCGCTGCCAAGGAAAAGGAGATTCTCGAAATCTGAGTGCAGGGTACAGCGGGCAGCGCGCCGGGAGATCCCCGGGTGCTGTTCGCTTTTTGCAGTTTAAGGGGGGAAGCCCATGCGTGAGACAAACAGCCTGCCGCGGCATATCGCGGTGATCATGGACGGCAACGGCCGCTGGGCCAAGAAGCGCGGTCTGCCGCGCACCGAGGGCCACAAGCAGGGCGCCGAGGTGTTCCGCAGGATCTGCCGCTACGCGTCGGATCTCGGCATCGAGTATCTCTCGTTCTATGCGTTTTCCACGGAGAACTGGAAGCGCTCCGCGCAGGAGGTCGACGCGATCATGGACCTGCTGCGGCACTATCTGGCCGAAATGGAAGAACGCGAGGACGAGAACAAGGAGGGCGGCTACCGCATCCGCTTCCTCGGCGCGCGCGAGGGCATGCCGCAGGACATTGTCCGCTTGATGGACGAGGTCGAGGAACGCTCCGCAGACAAAACGCGGATGTTCGTCAATCTCTGCGTCAACTACGGCGGCCGGGACGAGATCGTCCGCGCCGCGCGCACGCTGGCCGAACGGGTGCAGGCGGGAACGCTGCAGCCGCAGGACATCACCGAACGGCTGCTCTCCGACGCGCTCTATACCGCGGGTCAGCCCGACCCCGATCTGGTGATCCGCCCGAGCGGGGAGTTCCGGCTGTCGAACTTTCTGATCTGGCAGTCGGCCTATGCGGAGTTCTGGTATGACGATGTGCTCTGGCCCGACTTTACGCCGGCCGATCTCGACCGCGCCATCGAAGCTTATCAGAACCGCGACCGCCGCTTCGGCAACGCAAAATAAGAAAAAGGGAAATCGGGTTATGGGAAAGAAAGAAGAGAAAAAGGAAAAATTCCGGTTCAAGGGCGAGCGGACGAAGTCCACGCTCATTATCGCATCTTCTCTGATCGTGTATCTGCTGACGCTGCATTTCAATTTCCGCATCGGCTACACGCTGATCACGGCGCTGATCTGCGCCATGGGCACCTATGAGCTGATTTACGTGGTCGGCGGCAAAAGCAAGGCGCTGATCGCCGCGGCCTGCGGCGTTTCCGTGCTCTATACCTTCTCGGTCGGCTATCACGTGGCGGTGCCGCATTTCGGCGTTGTCGTCTGCTTCTGGGCGCTGCTGCTGCTTTGCATGACGGTCGTGCTGAATCAGTCGATCAAATATATCGACGCGGTGATGGCCCTGTTCGGCTCGGTCGGCCTGACCTATGCGCTTTCCTGCGCCGTCCGGCTCAACGATCTGCCGTATCTCAGAGACCGCTTCACGCATCTGGAAGGGCTTTATCTGTTTTGGCTCGCGTTCGGCTGCACGTGGCTGACGGACGTGTTTGCGTTCCTGGTCGGCCGCAAGATCGGCAAGCACAAGATGGCGCCGCACATCAGCCCCAAAAAGAGCTGGGAGGGCGCCGTGTTCGGCACGCTGATTACGGCGGCGCTCAACGTTGCCATTCTGTTCGTCTACAGCCTGATTGCGACCAAAGCCATGGGCTACGATTATTTTCTCATGCGGTCCGGCATAAAATATCTCTATATCGTCCCCGTGTCGGCGCTGCTGTCTGTGGTGGGCATGTTCGGCGACCTTTCGGCGTCGGTGCTCAAGCGCAACGTCGGCGTCAAGGATTTCAGCAATATCCTGCCCGGCCACGGCGGCATCATCGACCGCTTTGACAGCTGCACGTTCGTGCTGCCCACGCTCTACGGGCTCGTGGTTCTGTTTGCCGATCGGCTGGCGTTTTAAGAAAGTGTGATCGTATGACAAAGTGTCTTTCCATTCTCGGCTCCACGGGGTCGATCGGCACACAGTCGCTTGACGTTGCCGAACGGCTGGGCATGCGCGTCTGCTGTCTGACGGCGCATTCCAACGACCGTCTGCTGGAAGAACAGGCGAGAAAATATCAGCCGCACACGGTCGCGCTCGTGGACGAGGCCGCGGCCAAGCGGCTCCGGCTCGCCCTGCGCGACACCTCCATCCGGGTCCTTTCCGGCATGGAGGGCGTTTGCGTTTGTGCGGCGGACGACGAGGCCGACACCGTGCTGACCAGCGTGGTCGGCATGGCGGGCCTGCAGCCCACACTCTGCGCCATTGAGGCGAAAAAGAAGATTGCCCTTGCCAACAAGGAAACGCTGGTGGCGGGCGGCGCGCTCGTGACCCGGAAGGCAAAGGAAAACGGCGTGGAGCTTCTGCCCGTGGACAGCGAGCATTCCGCCATCTTTCAGTCGCTGCAGGGGATGCGCCGCAAAGAGGAGCTCAAGTCGATCTTCCTCACGGCGTCGGGCGGCCCGTTCTTCGGCAAAACGAAGGAGGAGCTGCGCCGGGTGACGGTCAAGGAAGCGCTCAGGCACCCCAACTGGAGCATGGGCGCCAAAATCACCGTGGATTCCGCCACGATGATGAACAAGGGGCTGGAGCTGATCGAAGCCGTGTGGCTGTTCGGCGTGCGGCCCGATCAGATCGAGGTGGTGGTGCACCGCGAAAGCGTGGTGCATTCCGCCGTGGAATTCGTTGATAACTCCGTGATCGCGCAGCTCGGCGTGCCCGATATGCGCATCCCGATCCAATATGCGCTCACCTTTCCGGCGCGCTGTCCGTCGCCGGTGAAAAAGCTCTCGCTGCCCGATTACGGCAAGCTGACCTTCAGCCGCCCGGACGAGGACACCTTCCGCTGCATCGCGCTGTGCCGCGGCGCCATCGAGCGCGGCGGACTGTATCCGTGCATCGCCAACGGCGCCAACGAAGAGGCGAACGCCCTGTTCCGGCAGGGGAAGATCGGCTTCCTCGATATCGCCGACCTCGTGGAAGGCGCGCTCGAGGCGGTTGAAAGCAAAGAGACCTACGCCCTGCAGGACGTGTTTGACGCGGACGCGGCGGCACGCGCTTATGTGCGTGCGCACATAAGCAAATTCGGAATTCCGAATTCCCAATGAACCAACAACGCACCCGGAGGTACACCCATGAACCTACCCTTCCTCGTCACGCTCGGTACGATCTGGCAAAAAGCCTGGCCGTTTCTGATCGCCATTCTCTTTTTCGGGCTGATCATCTTCATCCATGAGTTCGGCCATTTCTTTTTTGCCAAGCTCTTCGGGGTGCGTGTCAACGAGTTTGCGCTCGGCATGGGGCCGACGCTGCTCAAAAAACAGGGCAAGGAGACCAAATACGCCCTGCATTTGTTCCCCATCGGCGGCTACTGCGCCATGGAAGGGGAGGACGAAGAAAGCGAAGACGACCGCGCCTTCTGCAACAAAAAGCTCTGGCAGCGCATGATTATTGTGGCCGCCGGCGCCACGTTCAACCTGATTCTCGGCGTCGTCATCTGCTGCATCCTCGTGGGCACCGACGGCGACTACGTGGGCACGCGCACGATCCTGCGCTTCCACGAAACGGCGATCAGCAACAGCGAGGGCGGTCTGATGCCGGGCGACGAGATTCTCAGAATCGACGGCAAGCGCGTGTTTTCCGATTACGACGTCACCTTCCTGATGCAGCGCAACAACACCGGCAAATACCACATGGTGGTGCGCCGCGACGGCAAAAAGGTCGACCTGCCCGCCGTGCCGTTCCAGGTGCGCACCGGAGGCAACTTTTCCTACGCGGAGGACAACACGATCGGCGATCTGAGCGCCCGGATGAAGAAAGCCGGGCTCAAAAACGGCGACAGAATCCTTGCCGTCAACGGCGAAGCGGTGGCGGACAACGCAGCCCTTGCCGCCGCCATCGGGGCGGACCGCGACTTCGTGATCGACTACACCGTGGAGCGCGACGGCGAAACGCTGGACGTCAACAAGGTCAAGATGATGACCGTCACGGTGTTCGATTTCGTCATCCTCGGCGAAAAGAAAACCGTGTTCAGCGTGCTCGGCGGCGGCGTCAAATACGCGCTGACCATGTCGCGCCTCGTCTATCTTTCGCTGTTCGATCTCATCCGCGGCCACTACGGCCTGTCGGAGCTGGCCGGGCCCATCGGCACGGTGTCGGTGATCGCCAACGTGGCGCAGGAGAGCGTGCAGACGGCCGACTGGTCGGGCATCATCATGATTATGGCGATGATCACGATCAACATCGGGCTGTTCAATCTTCTGCCCATTCCGGCGCTCGACGGCGGACGGCTGTTCTTCATGTTCATCGAGCTGATCTTCCGCAAGCCGATCCCGGCGAAGTATGAGGGCTGGGTGCACGCGGTCGGCATGGTGCTGCTGCTTGCGTTCATGGCGGTGATCTCCGCCAGCGACATCTGGAAGTGGATTTCGGGCGTCGGGTTTTATTAAGTGTGCAGGGAACAGGGAACAGGCCGCCATGCGAAAGAACGGCGTTGCGGCGGTGCTCGTGCATCTGGGCGCGCCGAGGGAGCAGTGGTTCGAATCCCATGCGTTCTATCCGAAACACGGCTATGTGGAATATCAACCCCGATTCATGAAAAAGGAATTGAGATAATATGATACAACGACGCAAAACAAAACAAGTCAGGGTCGGCGGTCTTCCGATCGGCGGCGACGCGCCCGTTTCGGTGCAGTCGATGCTGAACGTGGAGGCGCACGACGTCGCCGGCAACGTCCGGCAGGCGAAGGCGCTGGAAACAGCCGGCTGCCAGATCATCCGCGCCGCGGTGCCAGACCTCGCCGCCGTGCCCACGATCGCCGCGCTGAAAGAAGCAGTGAAAGCGCCCATCGTGGCGGACATTCATTTCGATTACAGAATCGCGCTTGCCTGCGTGGACGCCGGCGTCGACAAGATCCGCATCAATCCGGGCAACATTGGCAAAGACGAAAACGTCAAAGCCGTGGCCGACAAGTGCCGCCTGGCCGGCGTGCCGATCCGCATCGGCGTCAACTCCGGCTCGGTGGAAAAGGGAATTCTGGCGAAATACGGCGCACCGACGCCCGCGGCGATGGCCGAAAGCGCGTTGTATCACGTGCGTCTTCTGGAAAAGTTCGACTTCGACGACATCGTGATCTCGATCAAGTCGTCGAACGTGGGGAATATGATTGAAGCCTACAAGCTCGTCGCCGCGCAGTGCGCCTACCCGCTGCACCTCGGCGTCACGGAATCCGGCACGCAGCGCATGGGCCTTGTGAAATCCGCCGTCGGCATCGGCGCGCTGCTCACGCAGGGCATCGGCGACACGATCCGCGTTTCGCTGACCGCCGACCCGGTGAAGGAAGTGGAGGCCGGGTTCGACATTCTCGCGGCCGTCGGTCTGCTGCCAGACCGGCCCACGCTGGTCTCGTGCCCCACCTGCGGGCGCACGAAGATCGACCTGATCGGGCTGGCCAACGAGGTGGAGCAGCGGCTGCGCACGGTGCACAAGCCGATCACCGTGGCGGTCATGGGCTGCGTGGTCAACGGCCCCGGCGAAGCCCGGGAGGCCGACATCGGTATCGCGGGCGGCGACGGCTGCGGCCTGCTGTTCAAAAAAGGCGAGATTCTGCGCAAGGTGGAGGAGGACAGGCTCCTCGACGCGCTGATGGAAGAAATTGCGCAGTTGTGAGAAAAAGAAAGAGGACATACATAGCATGAGTTGTGAATTCTTGACGCTGTTCGGGGCCATTCCCGACGAAGCGGTTCAGACGCGCCTGCCCGCCGGTACTACGGTGGAGCGCGTGCAGATTTTCAAGGACAGCCGCCTGATGCGGCTGGCTTTGGCGTTCCCGGTGCTGGTGCGGGGCACGGCGGTGGAGGACGTTGCCGCGGCGCTGGAAAAGGCGCTGCAGCTCGATAAGGTTGAAATCGACGTGCAGATGCCGCCCGAAAGCTTCAGCGAAGCCTATTTTTCCACCCTCGTGGGCGAGGTGAACCGCGCCGTGGCCGCCAGCAACGGCTTTTTCAAGGACGCGGTCTGCACACTGCGCGGCAACGATTTCATCATCACGCTGCAGCACGGCGGCGCCGAGATCCTCAAAAGCTGCGAATGCGACCGATTGATGGAAAAGCTCGTCATGCAGCGCTTTTCGCGCGCCGTGCAGGTGTTCTTTGAGGGCCGCGAGATCGAAGCGACCGACGACGACGTGGTCCATATGATCCGCACCGCGGAGGACGACAACCTGCGCAGCAAGGGCGTCGACCCGCGCGAAGCGCGCGCCATGCAGGAAAAGCCCAAGGCCCACCGGATCGCGGAGGGCATTCCGCTGTATCTGGAAACCGCGAAGCCGATCTACGGCAACAAGATCACGAAGGATCCCACGCCGCTGGCGCAGATTTCCGTTGAGGACGGCTCGTGCGTCGTCTGGGGCACGATCTTCCGCTTTGATTCGCGCGAAACGCGCGACAGGCGCTCGTGCATCATCACCTTCAACATCAGCGACAACACCTACGCCTATTCCTGCAAAGTGTTTGAACGCAAGGAAAACTGCGACCAGTTGCTGAACAAGCTGAAGGACGGCGTCACCGTGCTGATCCGCGGCGACCTGACCTATGACAAATTCTCCGGCGAAAACGTGATTTCGCCGCGCGCCATCTCGCTGGTGGAAAAGATTCCGCCCGTGGACGACGCCGAAGAAAAGCGCGTGGAGCTGCATCTGCATACCAAGATGTCCATGATGGACGGCATGACCGACCCGGCCGTGCTGGTCAGGCGCGCCGTCGCCTGGGGCCACAAGGCCATCGCCATCACCGACCACGGCGTGGTGCAGGCCTATCCCGAAGCCGTGGCGGCCGCCGGCGGAAAGATCAAGGTCATTCTCGGCATAGAGAACTATTACATTGACGACACCGAAACGTCGTTTGACGAGTGGAAAAAGGATAAAAAAGCGAAGTATTACCACATGATATTGCTGGCCCGCAACAACACCGGGCTCAAGAATCTCTATCAGCTGATTTCCAAATCGAACCTGAAATACTTCCACCGCCGCCCGATCATTCCCAAAAGCGAGCTGGTCCGGCACCGCGAGGGCCTGCTCATCGGCTCGGCGTGCGAAGCGGGCGAGGTTTACCGCGCCGTGGCGCAGGAAAAGAGCGACGAAGAGATTCTGAAGATCGCCTCGTTCTATGACTATCTGGAAATTCAGCCCTGCGGCAACAACGGTTACATGATCCGCTCGGAGAATTTCCCCAACGTCAACAGCGTGGAGGATATTCAGCGGCTCAACAAAAAGGTGATCCACGCGGCCGACGCGCTGGGCAAAAAGGTCGTTGCCACCTGCGACGTCCATTTCATCGACCCCGAGGACGCCGTCTACCGCGCCATTCTGATGGCGGGGCAGGGGTACCCGGACGCCGACCAGCAGGCGCCGCTGTTCTTCCGCAATACCGGGGACATGCTGGCGGAATTCGCCTATCTGGGCGAAGAGACGGCCAAAGAGGTCGTGGTCACCAACCCGAATCTGATCGCCGACATGATCGAACCGCTGATGCCGATTCCGAGCGGCAACTTCCCGCCCTCTATCGAGGGCGCCGACGAAGAGCTCAAGCGCCTTTGCTGGGAAAAGACCAGGCGGCTTTACGGCGACCCCGTGCCCGACTACGTCTCGCAGCGCCTGACCCGCGAGCTGGATTCCATTATCCGCCACGGCTTCGGCGTGCTCTATATGATCGCGCAGAAGCTGGTCAAAAACTCCGAGGATCACGGCTATCTGGTCGGCTCGCGCGGCAGCGTCGGTTCGTCCTACGTGGCCACCGCGGCGGGCATTTCCGAAGTGAACCCGCTGGCGCCGCACTACCGCTGCCCGAACTGCCGCCACACGGAATTCTTTTTGAACGGCGAGGTCGGCTCCGGCTACGATCTGCCGCCCAAGGCGTGCCCGGACTGCGGCACGATGATGGAGCGTGACGGCCACGACATTCCGTTCGAAACCTTCCTGGGCTTCAAGGGCGACAAGAGCCCCGATATCGACCTCAACTTCTCGGGTGAATACCAGTTCTATGCCCACCGCTACACCGAAGAGCTGTTCGGCGTTACCCACGTGTTCAAGGCCGGCACCATCGCCACCGTGGCCGACAAGACGGCGTTCGGCTTTGTCAGGAAATATCTGGAAGAGCGCGGCAAGACCGTCTCGCGCGCCGAAGAGGACCGGCTGGCCATCGGCTGCACCGGCGTCAAGCGCACGACCGGCCAGCACCCGGGCGGCATGGTCGTTGTGCCCAAGAAGTTCGACGCGGAGGATTTCACGCCCGTGCAGCACCCGTCCGACGACGCGACCAAGGGCATGATTACGACCCACTTCGACTTCCACGCCCTGCACGATACCATTCTGAAGCTCGACAACCTCGGCCACGATGTGCCCACGCTGTATAAGCATCTGGAGGATCTGACCGGCATCCCGGCCATGCAGACCGACATCTGCGACCCGAAGGTCTATGCGCTGATGGCCTCGCCCGAACCGCTGGGCGTCACGGCGGAGGACATCGACTGCCCGACCGGCACGCTGTCCATTCCGGAAATGGGCACGCCGTTTGTGATCCAGATGCTGCTGGACGCGAAGCCGAAGAACTTTTCCGACCTGCTGCAGGTCTCGGGCCTGTCGCACGGCACGGGCGTGTGGCTTGACAACGCGCAGGAGCTGATTCGCAACGGCACCTGCGACATCAGTAACGTCATCGGTACCCGCGACAGCATCATGGTCTATCTGATGCACAAGGGCGTGGAGCCGAGCATGGCGTTCAAGATCATGGAGATCGTGCGCAAGGGCAAGGCGACTAAGCTGCTGACCGACGAGCACAAGCAGGCGATGAAGGAGCACGGCGTGGAGCAGTGGTACATCGATTCCTGCATGAAGATTCAGTACATGTTCCCGAAGGCGCACGCGGCGGCCTACGTCAGCGCGGCGCTGCGGCTGGGCTGGTACAAGATCTATTATCCGGTGGAATACTACGCGGCCTACATGACCGTCCGCGGCGACGATATCGACGCGGCTGCCGTGCTGGAAGGCCGGGGAGCGGTCAAACGCCTGATGGAAGAGATCAAGCAAAAGGGCAAGGAAGCCCCGCCGAAGGAGCAGAACATGTATCCCGGCCTGCAGGTTGTCAACGAGATGATGGCCCGCGGCGTCGAATTCCTTCCCGTTGATATTTACAAGTCCGAAGCGACGACCTACAAGATCGAGGACGGCAAAATCCGCATGCCGTTTTCGGCGCTGTCCGGCGTGGGCGAAAACGCCGCCGTCGCGCTGGCGGAAGCGCGCAGGGACGGCGAGACCTTCGTTTCCGTCGATGATTACGCGGCCAGGAGCGGCGCCTCCTCCGCCGTGATCGACGCGCTGCGTCTGGTCGGCGCGTTCAAGGGGATGCCCGAAACGCGGCAGATCAGTTTGTTTGATTTTTGAGTTTGAGAGACTGAGGGACGAAAGGGATTGAGCGGAGAAGTGACGCGGGAAAACGATCAACAAATACTGTGTCCTGCCCGCGTCTAAAAAATCACTGAATCCCTCATCCCCTAATCCCTAATCCCTGACCACCGGAGGTGCTTCCATGCCCAATCTGCTGCCCGACGAACACCTGGAGCCCCTCCGCGGCGGTCTGCAGATCGTCGTTTCCCCGGCACACACCTTTTCGGCCGACTCTCTTTTGCTGGCGGAGTTTGCCGCCATCCGCAAACGCGACAAAGCCTGCGACCTCGGCACGGGCTGCGGCATCCTTCCGCTGCTCTGGTGCAAAGGGGAGAGCGGCCCGATCACGGCCGTGGACATTCAAAAAGACGCCTGCGTTCAGCTCGAAAAAAGCCTTGCGCTGAACAAGCTCGAACACCGCGTCACCGTGGTCTGCGCCGATCTGCGGCAAAAGCACCCTCTGCTGCCCGCGGGCGGGTTCGACCTCGTTACGATGAATCCGCCCTATTACGCGGCGGGAACGGGCAAAGAAAGCGCCGAAGAAAGCGGTCGCCTTGCCCGCCACGAAACGGCCTGCACGCTGGAGGACGCCGTCGCAGCGGCGGCGCGGCTTTTGAAAAACGGCGGGCGGTTCTGCCTGTGCCAGAAGCCGGAACGCCTCACGGACGTGCTGTGCACCCTGCGCGCGCACAAGCTGGAGCCCAAGCGGCTGCGCTTCGCGGCGCATGCCGCCGGGAAAGCGCCGTTTCTCGTGCTCGTGGAAGCGAAGCGCGGCGCAAACCCCGGCCTGCAGGTCGCGCCGCTGCTTGTTTTGCAATAACCGCACTCTGCAATTTGGAGGATGCCTATGTCCGGAACGCTCTACATCGTCGGAACGCCGATCGGCAACCTCGGCGACCTGTCGCCCCGCGCGCTGGAAACGCTCTCGCAGGCGGATTTCATCGCCGCCGAGGACACGCGCGTGACGCTCAAGCTGCTGAACCATTTTGAACTCAAAAAGCCCATGACGAGCTATTTTGAACATAACCGCCGCGAAAAGGGCGAGCAGATTGCCGACCGGATCGCCGCGGGCGAAAGCTGCGCGCTGGTCACCGACGCCGGCATGCCGGCCATCTCGGACCCGGGCGAAGATCTGGTGAAGCTGTGCCACGACCGGGGGATTCCCGTGCGCGTGGTGCCCGGCCCCACGGCCTTCGCCTCGGCGCTGGCGCTTTCGGGCATGCCGGCGGGGCGGTTCACGTTCGAGGGCTTTTTGAGCATGAACCGGCAGACCCGCCGCGCCCATCTCGCGTCGCTGCAGCAGGAAACGCGCACCATGCTCTTCTATGAAGCGCCGCATAAGCTGACGCGCACGCTGCAGGATCTGCAGGAAACCTTTGGCCCCGACCGCGAAATCGCGCTGGTGCGGGAGCTGACCAAGATCCACGAGGAGGTGCTGCGCCTGACGCTCGGCGAGGCGTGCGCCTATTACGAAACGACGCAGCCGAAGGGCGAATTCGTGCTGGTCGTTGCCGGAAAGCCCGAAGAAGGGGAGACCGCCTTCACGCCGGAAGAAGCGCAGGCGCTTGCGGCGCGCTACGTGGCCGAAGGCCTCGCGCCCTCCGCCGCGGCAAAAAAAGCCGCCCGGGAGAGCGGCCTCAAAAAAGCGGAGATCTATAAAGCATTGCTGACGGAGGAAGAAACAGATGGATAACGTGATCGCCTGGTTCCGGGATTACTGGCCCTATGCCGTTGCGCTCGTTGTTGTTGCGGTGGGCGCGTCGTTTTTGTTCCGCAAGGCCGCAAGGGCCTATCGGGATCATCAAAAGCGGTTCCACGCCGAGGAGGCGCAGATGCGCCGGCTGGTGGAGCTGAAAAAAACCTATTACCCGCTGACGGAGGCGGCCATTGCCGCCGCGCCGGCCGAAGAGCTGCTGGAAGGCACGGCGCTGTCGATTCAGATCCCGCTGCAGAAGCAGGACGACCCCGAGCGCGCGTTCGCGGCGCTGCCCGAAGCGCAGCAGTTGATCTACGTGCTGGACGTGTTCGTCTCCGACGGAAAGGCGGCGGTCTTTTTCAAAGAGAGCAGCGCCCTGCTTTCCGGGCGGCTGCTGCCCGCGCTGCATCTGATCGGTCTGCATGACGCGGACGACCGGATGACGACGCTTTGCACCATGTTCGACGAGAACGACGAGACCACCTCGCTCGACTGGAAAGCGGTGGAAAACGCCGACGAAGCGTTTGAAGCGATGGGTCTTTTAACTAAGATTAAGCTGCAGGGTGCAGAATATATTCGTTCTCATCCGGCACAATTTGTTGTAAATGATGATTGACACAATACAAAATCTATTGTATAATGAATCGATCATCCAATCGGTTCAGGAAAGGGGGCGTTTCCGATGCGCAGGAAAATCATCGCAGTCGTACTGGTGCTGTCGCTGGCAGTGCTGTTTGCGGCCTGCACGGGAAACGACAACAAGCCTTCTCTGCCGTCGTTCAGCTTTGACCCGGGCACGTCCTTTTCGGGGGCGGACAGCTCGACCGACCCGTCGGGCAGCGACGTTTCGGTTTCGGCGCAGACAGGCGAAGGGAACACCGTGATTCTGACAACCACGCCGGGCCAGACCATGCAGACCGTGCCGACCACGCGCTTCGTGCCGGAGCCGGTCACCACGACCCAGCCCAGCACCGTCGATCCGAACGTCTCGCTGACCGTGCCGACCATGACGACCCCGTCGGTTATTACCTCGAACAATTCGGGCGGCGTGACCTACGTGACCGTCAGCCCGACGCTTCCGACCTATACCACACGGTATAATCCCTATCTCACCACGCAGCCGACGGTGAACCCCTATCTGACCACCACGCGCTACAACCCGACGACCCAGCCGACGAGCGTGACGATTCCCACCGTGACGCAGTCGACGACCAAGCCCACGACCACGCAGCCGACCACCTCGGCCACGCGCCGCGCCAAGACGGTCGTCATCAACGATATTGCCACGACCTCCGATAAAAAGATGGTCGTCACAATCGATTCCAACGGCTGGGACGGCTCGTTCCAGAACAACAGCCAGACCATCAGCATCAAGGTGGACGGCGTTGCCAAGAGCGCGCCCTGCTCGGTCCGCAGCGGCGCCAAGAACGCCGACGGCTATCAGTACATCACGATTGACCTGAGCGAGCTTTCGGTGCCCGAGGGCTCCAACGTGCAGTTCACCGTGCCCGCCGCCTTCCTGCAGACGAGCAGCGGCGCCCAGTACAACAACGCGTTCTCCGGCGCCTACACCATGATGTAAGAAACAAGAATCGTCCTGCGCCCAAACCCGCAGGACGTTTTTCTTTTGCCCGCGCGCTCTTGACCTTGCCGCAAAAAGAGGGTATAATAAACTCAACCGGCCCTGCGCCGGAAAAGAGAGGAAGCATGACATGAATCAGGAATTATTCGTCCCGCTGTTTGAATGGCTGGTCGGCGGCTCGCGGATCGGCGGCGGCTATAACCGCTATTACGGCTCGCAGACCGAGCGCCCCGCAGAGGCCGCCTGGGGTCAGCGGGTGTTCAACTATGCCGTTTATATCGAAAAGATCGACGACGCCGAGTATCTGCGCGCGGCGGTCTGGTCGGGGCTGCGCTCGTTTTCCGTCTGCCCCGAAGAAGAGATCACGCGCGAAACCTTCGACTGTGAAGAGGCAAGTCTGCCCGCCGTCAAAGCCTGGCTCTGCGCCCAGCGCGACGCGTTCTTTGCCGCCTGACAAAACAACAAACCGGCCGAGGGTTCCCGGTCGGTTTTTCCCTGTGTCTGAGGAGAAGCCATGACAAAAGATGCGTTTTTGCAGTTTGCCGCGGACGCCTTCGGCGCCGAGCCGGAATACCCCTGGGCGGAAACGCCCGACGCCTTCGTGCTGCGGCATGAAGCCAACCGCAAATGGTTCGCGGTCGGCATGACCGTGCGCCGCGACCGGCTGGGCCTTGCGGGCGAGGGAACGGTCGACGTGGTCAACGTCAAGTGCGACCCGCTGATGAGCGGCTCCTTTCTTTCGCAGCCGGGCATTCTGCCGGCCTATCACATGAACAAGCTCCACTGGCTGACGCTGCTGCTCGACGGCACGGCCGCGGACGACGACATCCGCGCCCTGCTGGAAACCAGCTTCGCGCTGACCTGGTCGAAGCCGAAGCGGAAAAAGCCTTAAAACAGCGCAAGCAGGGCGTCCACGTCGGCTTCTGTCGTGGCCCAGTCGGTTGCCAGGCGCACCACGGTGTGGCTGTCGTCCGCCGCCTCCCAAAAGCTGACGCGCAGCGTTTTCTGCAGCGCCTGCAGCCGTTCGTTTTCAAGCAGGACGAAGACCTGATTGGTCGGCGCGATCATCGGCTGCACGCAGCCCTTTGCTTTGAGCCCTTCCCGGATCCGGTCGGCAAGGGCGACGGCGGATTTGCCGATGGTAAGATAGAGATCGTCCCGGAACAGGCGTTCAAACTGAACGCCGGTCAGGAACCCCTTGGCCAGCAGAAAGCCGTGCTGCTTGATCTGCGTGAACAGGCGCGGCGTGTTTGCCGGGTTCGGCACCACGAGTGCTTCGCCGCAGAAGGCGCCGCATTTCGTGCCGCCGATATAGAACGCGTCGCACAGCGCGGCAAGGTCGGGCAACGTCACGTCGTTCTGCGGCGACGCGAGCGCGTAGGCGAGCCGCGCGCCGTCCGCATAGAGCCGCAGCGAGAACCGGTCGCAGACCTCCCGCAGGGCGCGCAGCTCCGCAAGGGAATAGAGCGTGCCGTATTCCGTCGGCTGCGACACGTAGATCATGCCGGGGAAAACCATGTGTTCGCGGTTCCCGTCGCCATAGAACGCGGCGCAGAACGCCGCCGCGGCGTCGGCGGTCAGCTTGCCGTCCCGGTGCGGCACGGTCAGCACCTTGTGTCCGCCGTGTTCAATCGCGCCGGCTTCGTGCAGGGCGACGTGGCCCGTGTCGGCGGCAAGCACGCCTTCATAGGGCTGCAGCAGAACGTCGGCGGCCAGACGGTTGGTCTGGGTGCCGCCCAGCAGGAAAAACACGTCTGCGTCCGGCGCGCGGCAGGCCTCCCGGATGCGTGCGCGCGCACACGTCGACGGCGCGTCGGTGCCGTAGGGGAGATATTGTCTGCCGGCCGTTTCGGCAATCGCTTCCAGCAAAGCGGGGTGCGCCGAGCGGGTATAATCGGAAGAAAAGTCCGGCATGGAGGGTCATCCTTTCTATACAATGTCTGGCTTTATTATACGAAACTGTCCCTGCCGTGTCAAGGCGAGGGAGAAAAGGAGATTCTGATGGCAACGCTCAAAAAGCTCTTTTCCAACATCCTGTTCACCTCCGCGCTGTTTCTGGTGCTCGGCGGGCTTCTGATCTTTGCGCCCCGGGAAACGCTGGAGCTCTACGTCCGCGTGATCGGCGTCATCGCGCTGGTTGCCGCGGCGGTCACGCTGCTGGTGGATTTTCTGCAAACCAGACGGCCGCGCTCGGGGTGGGTGATTGCCGGGGCCGCGGCGGCCGCCGCGCTGGGCCTTTGCTTCCTGCTCGCGCCGGGCTTCGTCACGGGGGTGTTCCCGTTCCTGTTCGGCGTGGTGCTCATCGTCATTTCGGGCTTCGAGCTGCTTTCGGCGCTGCAGCTGCCGTTCGGCAAGCTGCTGACGATTCTGCTTTCGCTCGGCGGACTGGTGCTCGGCGTGCTGATCGTCTGCAACCCCAACGGCCTCGCCAGCCTGATGACGCGGCTGATCGGCCTGGCGCTTGTCTATGAGGGCGTGGTCGGCTTTGTCACGGCGGCCTTCGTCAAAACCGCGGAGCGCCGCTGAACGCGCAAACAAAACGCTTTTGCACAGTTAAATAATACTTGCAATGAAGCGCAGGATGTGTTATATTATAAAAGCATAGAATAAAAAAAGCAGACGGAGGTAACCTTATGTCATTCACCACAGATTACGGCGTATTTCTCGGCAACATCGTCTATAAGGGCTTTAACCACTTCACCACGGAGGCAATGCCGACGCAGGAGAAGACCCTGCAAAAGATCATGAAGAGGAACGCGGACTGCGAACTCGGCAAGAAATATCATTTTGACGAGGTCCACACGCTCCGCGAATTCCAGGACAAGGTGCCCATCTCTACGTTTGAGGATTATCTGCCCTACATCGGCCGCATGCTCGACGGCGACAACGGCAAGATCATCACCTCGCAGAAGATTCACCGCTATTGCTCCTCCTCCGGCTCCGTCGGCATCCCGAAGCTGCAGCCGAAGACCGCGCGCGACCTGTGGAACATGCAGTGCATGGGCCTTGCCGCCACGCCGGCCTGCGCGAACAAATGGCTCAAGGAAAACCTGGGCCTCAAAAAGCTGCCCACCGCCATGGGCCCGCTGGTGCTTTCGCTCAACGGCGTCAAGATGAAGAACGGCTTCATGGCCAACGGCGCCGCGCAGATCCCGTTCTATTACATCCGCCCGCTGCTCAAGCACATCACCACCACGCCGATGGACATTCTCTTCCCCGAGGATGAAGAGCATACCGATACCGCCTACTTCCAGCTGCGCTTTGCGCTGGTGAACACCGACGTGACCTATCTCGGCTCGCTGGTCATCACGCTGCTGACCAATATGTTCGAATATCTGGAAGAAAACTGGCAGATGGTCTGCGACGATATCGAAAAGGGCACCATCAACCCGCGCGTCCGCGCCACAGATAATCTGCGCAAGAACTACGGCCATATGAAGCCCAACCCGGAACGCGCCGCCGAGCTGCGCAAGATCTTTGAGGGCGGCTTCGACGGCCCCGTGCCCGTGGGCAGACAGATCTGGCCGAAGCTCGTCTGGGGCTACGGCATGATCGGCTCCACGCTGGCCGTCTACGTCGAAAAGCTGCGCCGCTATGTGGGCGACATCCCCCTGCACAACATGGGCTACGCCGCCTCCGAAGGCTACATGGCCATGCCGGTGGAGCTGAACGCCAACGACTCCGTGCTGCTGCCGCGCTCACTGGTCTATGAATTCCTGCCGGAGGACGCGCCCGAAGGCACCCGTCCGCTGCTGCTGAACGAAGTGGAGGTCGGCAAGAACTACGAGATCATCATCACGAACTTCTCCGGTCTCTACCGCTACCGCATCATGGACATCGTGAAGATCACGGGCAAGCACAACAATACCCCGAAGATCGAGTTCCTCTATCGTTCCAACATGGGCCTGAACCTCGCGAACGAAAAGACCACGACCCAGATGCTCGACTGGGTGGCCGAAAAGATGCAGGGAAAATACGGCGTCACCTTCCGCGGCTACAGCTTCTATTCCGAAACCAACGTCGGCATGCCGCACTACGTGATGGTCGCCGAACCCGACGCGCCCCTGACCGCCGAACAGCGCAAGGAGCTGAGCGTGGCGGTGGACGACTTCTTCCGCGAGTGCAACGAGAAGTATGAGAAATACCGCCGCTGGAACATGATCGGCGATTCGGTGTTCTTCGAGCTCAAGGAAGGCGCCTATGCCGAATACCGCGAGCTGCTGCTTTCGCAGGGCCGCGTGCTCAACCAGATCAAGCCGGTCATCGTGCTCAACACGCCCGAGCGCAAGGACTTCTTCTATGCCAGAATCAAGGAAGAATCCGCCGCAGAGGGAGCCGCCGCCGCAAAAGCGCCCGCCGAAGCGCCTGCCGAAGCGCCCGCTGCGGAAGAGGTTACCGCGGAATAAGAATAAAACAAGAACGCCTTTGGCAAAAGCCAAGGGCGTTTTTTTCTTCACCCCATGATCCCGGCCATCCTCGCGGCGGCGAGACAGCTGCCGTAAAGGATCCCCACCGCGCAAAGCAGCGCCGTGAGCGTGAGCCAGAACCAGGCGTCCTTTCTGTTCATTTCCGTTCTCCTTTGATTTATGCTTTCTCCTGCTTGTAATCCCCCAGCAGCTCCCCGAGGGCGCGGCCCAGCAGCCGCCCGCTGTAGGCGGCCTCCTCCAGCGTGTTGGAATCACTGCCGACCTCGATCAAAAGCGAGCAGTGCGACAGATTCATGTTATAGCGCCGCGGGGCAAAAAACAGCGGCCGCGTCAGCCCCGGAAAGGCGGTCTCCAGCTTCTTTTGCAGCTGCAGCGCGAAGACGAGGTTCTGCTTCCAGTCGGGGAAGTCGGTCACCGCGCCCTCCTGGCAGCCGCTGATAATCATGAGCTGGGCGGCCTTTTTGCCGCCGACCGTCGCCGTCGGCTTGATCTTCGTGCCGTCCTGCTGCTGAATCGCGTCGCGGTGGACGTCCAGCAGCACCTGCAGCGACGGGTACTTTTTCAGATAGGCGAGCACGCTTTCGCGCGAATGGGCATAGGCGCCGGTGTAGCGCGCGTCGTGGATCGTCCTGTCGTGGAGCACCCTATAGCCCATGGCCTCCAGCTCGGCGCAGATCTCGTCGCCCACGCGGACCATGTTGCGCCCCGGGTCGCTGTCGCGCGTGGGCACGGCGCTTGTGTAATAGCCCCGGTCGAGGTATTGATAGGACTCCGTGGTGTGCGTGTGGAAGATCAGCACGCAGGGCTTGCCGTCCGTCACGGTGAGGTCGGCCTTTTGCCGCAGCAGGGCGGCGGGGTCGATCTGCGCCTTGCAAAGGTTCTTGATCCGCACGGCTCCCGCTTCGTCCGTGACGCCCTCGGTCGTGTAGGTCTTTGTGAAAACGGCGCCGGCTTTTTTGCCGGTGTCGGTCCGCTTCGCCTTTTGGATCAGCGCTGCAATATCGTCCGGCGTTGCGGTGAGCGCCTGCGCGCTTTTTGCCGCCTGCGTCGGTGCGTCAGTCGTTTCCGGCGGCGGTTCGGTCGGCGCCGTTGTCGTTTCCGCCTTCGTTGTCTGCGGCGCGGCGCTCTGCGCGGCGGGCGCCGGCAGCAGAAAGCCCGCCTCGCGCACCGTGAGCCGGCAAAGCAGATCCAGCGCCGCCGCGTGCCGCCACAACAGCAGCAGACACAGCGCGGCGGCGGCAAGCAGCAGTCCCGACGCGCGCAGGGCGCTTGTGCGGCGGTTCATGGGCATCCCTCGTTTTCGGTGGTCTGCAACAGTGTATGAACCGCGGCGCGCCGTTATGCGTCAGCGCACGAGCTCCAGCAGCTCCTGTTCGTCCAGCGTCGGCTGCAGCGCGCAGTTGATGCCCATGGCGACCACCTCGGCGGCGCGGTCGATCAGCAGATCGACCTCCTTGGGCGTTACCATCATGAAGCTTTCGCGGTCAAACTGCGGCTCCCTGCGCGGGTCGATCCCGTAGCTGTCCAGCCAGTCGGCGATCAGGGTCGCGCCGTCTACCACCGTGGGCACGCCGATGGCGATCACGGGCACGCCGAGCGTGCGCAGGCTGATTTCGGCGCGCTTGTTGCCCACGCCGGAGCCCGGCGAAAGCCCCGTGTCGGTCAGCTGCACCGTGGTGCCCAGACGCGACAGACGCCGCGACGAGAGCGCGTCGATCACGATCACCGCGCTCGGACTGATCCCGCGCACGACCGATTCCAGAATCTCCGCCGTTTCAATGCCCGTCTGGCCCAGTACGCCGGGACAGAGCGCCGCCACGGGCCGCAGGTCGTGAAAGCCCGTGACCCGCGCAATTTCGCCGTTGATGTGCCGGGTGGCAAACAGCCGCCGCGCCGCCCGCGGCCCCAGCGCGTCGGGCGTGATGCTCTCGTTGCCGAGCCCCGCCACAAGAATCGTGCCGTGGTCGGGCAGCAGCTTCAGAAGCTCCGCCGAAAGCAGCCGCCGCAGGGAAGACAGCAGGGGACGGTCGGTCAGCGGCACGGCCGATTCCAGCGTGACGTAGGTGCCCTTGGGCTTGCCCAGCGCCTCGGCGCCCTTTTCGTTGCGCACGCAGATCGTGGTGACGCGCACGTCGCCGTCCTGCTTCACGGCGTGCAGCACGCCGCGCAGGGTCTCCTCCTGCAGCGCTTCCTGCTTTTCCAGCGCAAGATCCGTTCGAAAAATCATCTTTTCTCACCCAAACTCTTGAAAAATAAACAAAAATGTAGTATCATTATGCTCGCTTTTCAAAAAGTCTATCCAAATATGCAAAAAAACCTTGCATTTTTCGGCGAAAAGTGTTATGATGCATTGACGTAAGTTATCACTGCTTTGAAGGGGAGGTGTACCACGGATGCCGAACATCAAGTCTGCGAAGAAAAGAGTGCTCGTCAGCGCAACCAAGCAGGCGCGCAACAAGTCGAACAACTCTGCGCTGAAGACCGCGATCAAGAAGGCCAACGCCGCAATTGAGGCGAACGCCGAAGACAAGGACGCGCTTGTGAAAGCCGCGATCAAAAAGATCGACCAGGCCGCTGCCAAGGGTCTGCTGCACAAGAACAACGCCGCGCGCAAAAAGTCCGCGCTGGTGATCAAAGCTGCGAAATAAGGCTGCTGCGGATGATGAGATGGAAGGTGCCCTTTCCGTCTCTTTTTCTTTTTCACTTTTTTATTTCGCAATCTTTATTTTTATGTAAACAATCTGCAAAAGCAATTGCATTTTGACGCGCTCTCATGGTATGATTATCATGTATTATTTTGTAATGCTCCCGGCAAGGAGGTCTTTTCCATGAAGAAACAAGGCAACGTGATCCTGTCTTTGCTGCTGTGCGTGCTGCTGGTCTTCACCACGGCCGTGCCCGCGTTTGCGGCGCTCGGTACCGTGAAGGGCCTGAAGGCGGCCGCCGTTACGGCGGATTCCGCCACGCTCAAATGGTCGGCTGTGTCCGGCGCAAAGGGCTATGAGGTGCAGCAGGCGAGCGGCAGCGGCTGGAAGAGCGTCGCCGTAACGGGCAAGACGACGGCAAAGGTCGGCGGCCTGCGGCTCGGCAACACCTATCAGTTCCGCGTGCGCGCCTATAAATCGGGCAAGAGCGGCGTGCAGTACGGCGCGCCGTCCGCCGCAATCAGCGTGCTGGCCGGCCCCACGGTGAAAACGCTGAAGGCGGCCAAAAAGACGTCGTATTCGCTGAAGCTGAAATGGTCAGCGGTCTCCGGCGCGTCCGGCTACCGTCTGCAGCAGTATGTGAACAAGCAGTGGGTCAATCTGCTCAAAAGCACCAAAAAGACCGACTATACGCTCAAAAAGCTCGCGCCCAACACGAGCTACCGCTTCCGCGTCTGCGCGTTCACGGGCAGCGTGTCCGGCGCATGGAAAGAGCTGAAGACCCGCACCGAGCTGCTCGGAAAGCCCCAGTCGCTCAAGGCGGTCAAGGTGACCGACACGTCTTTGACGCTGCAGTGGAACAAGGTCTCCACCGCGAAGCTCTATTACGTCTACCGCGTGGGCACCAACACGCAAAAGCAGATTGCCAAAACGACGAAGACCTCCTATAAGCTGACCGGCCTTTCGGCCGCAACCGATTACATGTACGCCGTGCGCGCGCGCACGACGGTCAACGACCGCAACTATTATTCGCAGTATTCCTCCTATCTTTCCGTGCGCACCGCGCCGAAGCAGGCCGCCGGCCTGATTGCCGCCGGCGTGACCGATTCCGCGGTCAACCTGACGTTCTCGCGCGTGGACGGCGCGGAGGGCTATGAGATCTGGAAATATGACGACGCAGCGCTGAAATGGACCTATATCGGCGCTTCGCTTACCACTTCCTATACCGTCGGCGATCTTGCGCCGCAGACGAACTACCGCTTCAAAATCCGCGCCTATCACACCGTGAACGGCCCCAAGCTTTGCGGCGCCTATTCCGCCGAATGCAAGGTGCAGACCAAAATGGCGCCCGTCTCCGACCTGCGCTTTGTGAACGCTACCGGCGCGAGCATCACGCTTTCGTGGAACCCGATTGCCACGGCCACGGACTACCGCGTGGATCTGCGCGCGTTTGACGAACCGGAAAGCAAGCTGCGCCCGGCGCAGGCCGACCGGAAGAACGAAAACGGCCGCATCGTCGCCACGATCACCGGCCTGGCCGTCAACACGGTCTATTACATCTACGTGCGTCCGGTCTACGGCGACGCGCTCGGCACGGAAAAGCCCGTTGTGGCCCAGACGGCTCCCGCCAAGGTCACCGGCGTCGCGGTGCAGAGCGTGCCCGGCGGCATCTCGCTGACCTGGCCGGCCGTTGCCGGCGCCCAGGGCTACGAGGTCAGCAAATTCCTCTATGCCGATACCTGGAAGGTGATCGGCAACACGTCCGAGTGCTCCTTTGCCGATTCCGACGTTGTGACCGACACGACCTACACCTACCACGTGCGCGCCTATTACGAGCTCGGCGGCGTCAAGTATTACGGCGAAGCCTCCGATCCCGCGTCGGAAAAACCGCTGCCGCCCGCAGTGAGCGGCATTGCGGCGTCCAATACTTCCGAAACGATGTTCCTGCTTTCCTGGAACAGCCCGCAGACGACCACCGATTACGCGATCAAGCTCAGCGAAAGCGGCGGCGCAGAACGCACGCTGCAGCCCTATGTGACCGTGGACGGCGGCAGAACGACCCTCGTGGTGGACGGCCTGAGCGCCGGCACCACCTATACCGTGAAGGTCTATAACGCCGTCAACGGCACCCAGAGCATGCCCGCCGTGCTCACCGTGACGACCCTGCCCGGCAAAGTGACCGGCCTGACGGCCACGGCATTGTCGTCCGACACGATCAACCTCAACTGGACGCCCGTGCGCGGCGCGGCCTATTATGAGATTCAGACCGTCACCGAAAGCGGCGCGGCCATCGCCAATATCGATACCCACGTTACGGCGCTGCCCTATCAGGTCACCGGGCTTTCGGCCTCCACGACCTACCGCTTCCGTGTGCGCGCCGTGAACAGCAACGCGGGCGCCGCCCAATACGGTGTCTATTCCGACACGGCTTCGGCCGCCACCAAAGCGGCGTCCTCCACTCCGACGACGCCCGCCGCGCCCTCGAATCTGGCCGCGACGCAGACCGCAACCGGCAGCACCTACAGCGTGGCGCTTTCGTGGAGCGGCGTCAACGGCGTTTCCGGCTACCGCGTGATGATCAACGACGGCGCCTGGCGCGAGCTGACGCGGGTGACGACCTCGACCTATACCGCCACCGGCCTTTCCGCCGGCAGCTACAGCTTCTACGTCCAGTCCTATACGGGCAGTGGCAGCGGCGCGGTGCTTTCCAATCCCTCCAACACCGTTTCGGTGACGCTCGGCGGCGGCTCCACGCCGACCGACCCGGGCAATCCGGCCGAGGATCTGCCCACGTCCGGCACGCCGATTACGGGTATCACGGTGAAGCAGGCGACCGACGGCCGCCACTACACCCTGAAATGGGACGAAGTTTCCGGCGCGTTCTATACGGTGCAGATGCGCGACCCGCAGTCGGGCCGCTGGGTCACTGTGCGCTCGAAGCTGACCTCCGCCCGCGTTACGCCGGACGTGAACGAAAGCCAGATGGGCATTTCCTGTTCCACCGACGCCGACCAGGCCACCACGGTCGGCTGGGGCGCCGTTTCGGGCGCGTCGAGCTATGAGGTGCGCAACGAGCTGACCTGTGACACCGGCGACTGGATCACCAAGGTGAACGCAACCGGCACGAGCGCCAAGCTGCGGCTGCCGCCCGATTCCAAACAAAAAATCCGCGTTTCCGCCGTGGGCCCGGTCGTGTTCCGCATCTATGCGCTCAACGCGGCGGGCACGAGCTGCCTGGCCTATAAGGAATACACGGTTCAGAACGCCTATCTGACCAGCTGCGACTACACCTTCACGACGCAGAAGGCGCCCGCGTTCTCTTCGTCCGCCTCCGCCGGCGTCAAAGAAGCCTACGCCCTGATGCTGACCCAGGCGGTCAACAACACCCGCATGGAATCGAACGTCCGGCTGAAGGCCGTGACGGAGCAGACCGCAACGGCCTCCGCGCTCGGCACGGGCGAGAACACCCACACCAAGAAGACGATCACCTGCAACTATACCGGCGGCACGGGCACCGCGACCGTGCTGGTGCAGGAGGACGGCAAGGAGGACACCACGTCAACGGCGTTCTCTTCGCTGATGAGCATCATCGTGCCCTCCGACGGCGCGACCTATCTCTATGACCAGCACAACCTGTCCACGTTCCAGAAGTTCGTTTCCGACGTGTCTGTTTCGCAAAGCGGGGGCAAGACGGTCATCACCCTGACGCTCAAGCCCGAAACCGTGACCACGAGCACCGGCATGGTCTATCATCCGGGTCTGGTCGGCACCGCGGTGACGCCGGAGAATCTGGAATCGTTCCAGGTGCAGGGCAGCGGCGTGCAGAGCGCGAACGCCACGGTCGGCGCCAGCACGATCCGCGCAACGATCAACGGCAACTATACCCTTGACCGGCTGGAAATCAGCAATCCCTATAAGATGAACGTCAGTATGACCGTGGGCTTTATTCCGACAACCGTGACGGTCGATACCAAGCTGACCTATGACTATACCTTTACCCGCTGACGCGAAAGGACCCCTTTTATGACCAACAAAAAACTCTTGCAGATCGTCGCGATCATCGCTGTGGCTGCGGCGCTGTTCACCACGATTATGGCGATCGGCATGCAGAAGATCCAGAAGCAGCGCGCCGAACAGACCACCGAAGCGCCCGCGCTTTCCACCACCCAGCCCACCACAGCGGCGCCGACCACCGAGGCGCCGCGGGTGACGATTGACGGCAACCGTTTCGGCGACGCGGACGATACCACACAGCCGACCGCGGACCCGACCGCCGGCACGACCGAGCCGACGTCGGCCTCCTCCGGCTTCGTCATTCCGCAAAGCAAGGACACGGTGATCAAGACCTACGTCGACGCGGTCAACAAGCTGAAGGCCACGCCGAACTTCACGCTGGAAAAGACCGAAACGCTCAACGTGCAGATCGATGAGATGAATCCCTCGTCCATGCGCTCGCTGGCCAACAAGATCATTGCGGGCAACACCAAGGACGCGCCCACGACCTACCGCTTTGTGAACGGCTCCGATTCCGCCAGCGGCAAATCGGCGAACTACGTGATCGCTCCGGCCGGCAAGAACTGCGCGCTGGACCCGACGCTCGTGACCTCCGCCACGGCAACGCCCTCGGCGGACGGCGGCTGCATGCTGAAGATCAATCTCGGCTCCGAAACGCAGACGGCTACCGAGCTGCCCAAGAAGTACAGCGGATGCATGGACGTGCTCACGGTGGACTCGATGGGTCTGCCCTCGGCGGCCAAAATCGACGAAATGGCGGTCTATTACAACTATTCCTCCATCACCGCCATGCTGGACGCTCAGGGCCGCCTGATCGAAATGGAGCACCGCCTCGTGGTGACCGACGCAACGGCCAGAGGCTCCTACGTGATGAGCGTTACCTCGCGCATGCACGGCGACGCCGCGGCGCTCTATAAAATCACCTATTGAGTTGTGAAAAACAGTTGACTTTGCATTTTGGGAATGCTATAATAAAACCAACCAAACAAACGGAGGTACCAGCTATGGAGAAATTCAAGAAAATCGCCAAGATCGTCGCTATCGTTGCCGCGATCGCTGCCGCCGTCGTCGGCGTCTATATCGCCGTGACAAAGCTGATCGAAAAGAAGAACGCCAAGGATGCGGACAACCGTGAAAATTACGTTTCCTGCTCCTGCTTCGACGGCGACTTCATTTCCGAAAACACAGTAGCGTAACACTTCATTCGATCCGGGACTTGAAGCGAAACACCTTCAAGCCCCGTTTTCTTTGCAAAGGAGAACGAAGAAAATGAAAGACAAGCTATCCGCCAAAAACTATATCGGCTACACGATCTGCGACAGCGCCAACAACCTGGCGTTCTGCGTGATGGGCACCTATCTTGCCACCTACTGCACCGATATTCTGGGCATCACGGGCGCCGTGGTCACTGCGATCTTCTGGATCGCCCGCATCTGGGACGCGATCAACGATCCGATGATGGGAACCATCGTCCAGCGCAAAAAGCCCGGGAAGGGCGGAAAATATCGTCCGTTCATCCTTTGGTCCGGCTTTCCGCTTGCCGTCTCGGCCGTGCTGGTTTATTCCAGGCTGACCGATAATCTCACCTTCAACACGATCTATGTTGCAGCCACCTATATCCTCTACGGTATGATCTACACCGTGATGAGCGTGCCCTACGGCTCGCTGGCCATGGTCATGACCGACAAGGACAACGAACGCAGCAACCTTTCGGTCTGCCGCGCCATCGGCGGCGGCTTCGGCAACATTCCGCAGCTGCTGTTCCCCATCCTCGTGATGACCGGCGGCGGCGACGGCCAGCAGATGGACGGCAAGCGCCTGTTCTATGCCATGTGCGTGGTTGCCGTTGCCATGATGCTCATCTACATCCTTTCCTACCGCTGGACAGAGGAAAAACCCGAGCTGCTGCAGATTTCCAGCGAAGAAGTGCACATCACCTCCACACTGAAGGATATTCTCAAGGACCGCGCCTTTGTGACCATGAGTCTGATCGGCGGCCTTGTCATTGCGATTCAGCTCTATATCAACTCCGCAAATGTCTATCTGTTCAAGGATTTCTATCAGAAGAGCGGCTTCGGCACGATCTATCTGGTCATCTCCTATCTGCCGATGGCGATCATGATTCCGTTCGCCAACAAGATGATCCGCAAATGGGGCAAAAAAGCCATCTGCGTGGCGGGCTTCTCGCTTTCCGCCGCGGCCTCGCTGGTCGCCTGGCTCGGCCACTTCCAGAACATCTGGATCTATATCGTCCTAGCGTTCTTCGTCAACCTCGGCATCGGCTTTGTCGTGCTTGAAGTCTGGGCCATGTGCGGCGACATCGTGGACCACCAGGAGTGGGTCACCGGCAAGCGCGAGGAAGCGACCAACTACGCCGTGTTCACTTTCATGCGCAAGATGGGCCAGGCGCTGGCCGCCATCGTGCCGCTGCTGATCGGCGCCATCGGCTACGACAAAAACGCCATCGGCGCCCAGAGCCAGAAGGTGCTCGACGGCATCTACACCGTTTCCACCTTCGTGCCGTTTTTGATGATCCTTGCCATGCTCGGCCTGATTCTGCTTTATCCGCTGAGCAAGAAGAAGACCGAACAGATGCAGCAGGAGCTGCAGGCCATGCGCGAAGCAAAGCTTGCCGCCGACGGCGAATAACAACCGAACAAAAAAGCCGTTCCGGAATCAGTCCGGAACGGCTTTTTTTTCATGCAAACCGGGACTCAGCTTTCGCTGAAATCCGTGTCAAGTATCACTTCGAGCGTGTAATCGGGATATTCCTTCTGCACGGCGGCGAGCACGTCGCGGTAGACTGCCATGCGGTCCTTTGCGTCAAAGCTGATGATCAGGTCGAAGCGGATCGCTTTGGGGTTCTCGTTCACGTGGAAGCCGTGAAGCTGCAGCACGTATTCGTTCTGCAGCGCTATGGCGGTGATTTTTTCGCGCATGGCGATGATTTCGGGGTCACGGGTGTTCACCGCATAGACGCCGATGGCGGTGAGCAGCACGTTGTGTTCGCGGTAGACCTGCATGGTGATGTCACGGATCATGTCGTCGATCTCGTCGGCGGAATGGGTGTCTGGCACCTCGATATGCAGCGAGCCGGTGAACGCGTCGGGACCGTAGTTGTTCAGCACCAGATCATAGACGCCCGAAACGTCGGGGAAGGCGCACACGGTTTCCTTGATCCCTCTGGCCAGCGCAGCGTCGGCCCGTTCACCCAGCAGCTGTGAGATCGTTTCGCGCAGCATCTCGACGCCGGATTTGATGATGACCAGCGAAATCACCGCGCCGAGCCAGGCTTCCAGCGAGACGCCTTTCCAAAGAAAGATGCCCGCGGCCGCCAGCGTGGAGGCGGAGATCACGGCGTCCAGCGTGGCGTCGGTGCCGGAGTTCACCAGAGAAGAGGAGTTGACCTTTTTTCCCACGTGCTTGACATAGGCGCCGAGCACGATCTTGACCACCACGGCAGCTGCGACAAGGATCAGCGACACCGCGGTATAGTCGGGCGTTTCGGGGTGCAGGATCTTCTTGACCGATTCCGTCAGCGAGGTGACGCCGGCATAGAGCACAAGGAAGGAGATCAGCAGCGCGCTCAGGTATTCCGCGCGGCCGTGCCCGAAGGGGTGCTTGCGGTCGGGCGCCTTGCCCGCGAGGTAAGTGCCGATAATTGTGATCAGCGACGAGAGCGCATCGGTCAGGTTGTTGACCGCGTCCAGCACAATGGCGATGGAGTGTACGCCGAGGCCGACCGCGGCTTTGCCGCCGGCCAGCGCAACGTTGGCAGCGATGCCGATGATGCTGGTGCGCACGATGGTTTTGCTGCGGCCTTGCGCGGCGTTGACGGTGTCGTTGTCTAACTGAAAATTCATACTGTCAGGTCCTTTCTTCCCTGTTATTCATAGTTGCCGAGCATAAAGCAGACGGTGACGTCACGGAAGACGGCGAAGAACAGATCCTCCATGGTATAAAACGGGCCGCGGCCGCCCGGCTGCGAAAGGGCGTCCTGCAGTGCTCCGATGTTTTCGGGGTCCAGCACCTGCAGCTCGTCGTCGAGCCGGATGTGGAGATAGTGACACAGACTGTCTGCAACGTTTTTCGGCTCGTCGCCCAGCCAGTCCCGCAGGCGCTCAAAGAGCGTTTTTCCGCTGTCGTGCAGCTGCAGCATCGAGCCGCGCAGATGATAGTCCTTGCAGAACAGGGGAGCGTAGGACTTGGGCGAAAAGCAGTCGACGCGGATTTCGCTCGGGCCGCAGCGCACCGACACGGCCGACGCCATCTGCGTCAGCCCGTTGAGATAGCCGTAATGGTTTTCCGGTTTCATAGGACCATCCTTTCTGTAACAATCTGCTTTGTGTAATCAGTTGATTTCGAAACGCTTTTTAAGTGCGGAAATTGTGTTACTGTCACTTCCGGCCTCCTCGGCAAGTCGAAGATAACCCTTTGCTTTTTGCATATCGCCGCTCTGCCCGGCAATCAATGCATAGTTTTCATAGAAGACATGCAAATCTATCCTTCTATCTTTTGCTTTTGCAACAGCAGTGTTCATATAGGTTTCGGCAAGAACGAAATCCTTCTTTTCTGCATAATACAGGGCTAGATTGTTATATGCGCTTGGGTTATTCTTATCAAGTTGCAGAGCAGTCTGAAAGCACTCTGAGGATTTGTTGGCAGAGTTTGTCTCTCTGTAAGCGATGCCCAAATAGTTCCATATTTTCGCCTTGCGCAGATCATCTACATCCAGACCGGTCGCCTCAATTAAAAGGGGAATTTGAGAGGCGTAATCACCTTGTTTGGTCAATCGATTCTTTTCTGCAACAAGTTGATCAAAAGGTGAAAGAGATTCTGTCTGCGGCTGTTGAGGTGCAGCCGACTTCTCTTTCTGAAGTCTTTCACTCTCTTTTTGCTTTTTCTCTGAACGAGTCGTTTTGAAGCCCCAGATGACGAGAATTGCCCCAACAACAGCAAGTATCAACAGAACAATAGTTCCGGCTGCTTCTCCTCCTTCAAAATGTATGACATATGTACTGTTAATCAACGGAACAGACAAGACGCAGCCCGCAGCGCAAAACACAACTTCCAAAAGGAAGAGTTTTCCGGAAAACGATTCCTTTTTGCGGATGACTTGCCATAGATACTTGAGTACCATAATGCCGATGCCCACTGAATAGGCTAGAAGGAGAAAACCAAGGTTATGGAACAAAGCTCCGTCCTCAAATACAAGCGTACCCTCAAATAATGAGTATTCTAATTCGACTCGACCTGGCAACCAACTGAACAGTGCTGTTTGGAAGAGTAAAACACCGATTCCGATCAAAAAGTATCTGATCCAAAGGCGGTTTTTCTGAAGCAAGAATCGGATCCCAAAACAGATATAATAAGCAACGATTAGATCTACTGCTGCCAGAGTAATGTTTAAAAAGAAAATGAGTGCTTCCTTCATGGGGTTATATACTCCTTCCTATAATCCAGTGTAAAGAGAATGCTGACTCTTTTAGAATAACCACTGCTCACCGCTTCCTGCAGATATACACCAAATGGCTGGACAGCCCCAGCAGCTCCCGCTTTTCGCAGACGTGCAGCTGGTAGTCCGCAAAGGCGGCGAAGTCTTCGTCCGTCATGGAGAAGTCCTCCCGGCCCTCGGCAATCTCCAGCACGCTGTCCGCAGCCACGGTTGTGATCTGCTCGACCGGCTTTTCCCGGAACAGGGCTTCGAATTCGCAGACGTCAAAGCCGGTGAAGACCTGCTCCGGAAAGTGCAGCGGCGTGTAATCGCCGTCAAAGTTCAGTCTGATGCCCTGCGCGGTCGGCGCGCGGTCATAGAGGTAATTCGTGCAGATGATGGCGTGCGCGGAAAGGAACGCGGCCAGAATCGCGCCGCCCGGCTTCGTCACGCGGATCGCTTCGTCCAGCGCCCGGTGCTGATCCGCCCTGTCATAAAGGTGATACAGCGGGCCGAAGACCAGCGTCACGTCAAACGTGTCGTTCGCAAAACGGCCGAGGTCCAGCGCGTCGCCCTGAAAGGCGTCGACGCCGGCAAGCCCCTTCGCGTTTTCTTTCAGCCGGTTCAGGTTGCTTTCCACAAGCTCCACCGCCGTGACCCGAAAGCCCTCCTTCGTCAGCGCAACGGAATAGCGCCCCGTGCCCGCGCCGATTTCCAGCACGCGGCAGCCGGGGGTCAGGAACTTGTGAATATACGTCATTGTGACGAGGTATTCCAGCTGTCCCTGCCGGCTTTTACGCAGGCGGTCGTCCTCGTTGAATTGCGCATAAAGGTCGTTCAGCATCTCTTTGCGGTTCATGATGGTGTCTCCTGTCGTCGGGCGAGCGTCATCGCCAGTTCGTTCTCGTCTTCGTCCGCTTCTCCCGTTGCCCGGAAGCCGCGGCTCTCATAGAGCTTTTTTGCAATGGGGTTGTCTTTGTTGCAGGTCAGAGCGACCCGGTCGGCGTCGCCGAACGGCCTGGTGCGGATATAATCGAGCACCCGGTCAAGCGCCGCGCCGCCGTAGCCGCGGCCCTGCGCGCTTTCGTCGATCATCATGTGCCAGACGTCGTATTCCGGCACATCGTAGTCATAGATTACCATGACGTAGCCGACCATTGTTTCACCGGCATAGATGCCGAACGGCTGGCACTGCGTTCTGTAGACGTACGCCTGCGCAAGGCTCCGGATCGGGTGGGAGACGAACTTCTCCTGCCCCGGGGCCAGTTTCAGGTTGAACGCGTCGATGAAGTTGTCTTCGGTAATGGGCTTGAGTGTGACCATGCAGTGTCCTCCGGGTGATTGTTCAACTGTTGCGCAAGGCGCAAGCTCAGTTACCTCTTGCGGAAACGGCAGAGACAACAGCTTGGATCGTCTGTTTTCCTTGCCTCAAATCAGTTTATAGAGCTCGTAGCAGTTGTGTCCTTTGGGAACATCTTTGAGTTCGCCTCTGAGCAGATAGCCGTTCTTTTTGAAGAAATCGACATTCCAGTCGCCCGCGCTTGTCATAATCACAGGCATGTCCTTTTCCTTTGCAAATGCTTCCGCTTCCTTCAACAAATACGTGCCCAAACCTTGACGTCTGAGCGGCTCTTCCACAAACAGCGCTTTCACAAAGCCATAGGCGCCTTTGTTCACGTCCGCAATCACGCCTGCCGCAAACTTGCCGTCGTTGTCCGTAAGTTTCTTATAAAAACCAACGGTTTCGTATTTCGGCTCGTAGGCTTCGTCGTATGTGTCAAGGCCGTTTTGTATTATATCCGCATCGTCCTCACTGCCGAAGGAAACCATGTATCGTGTTCCGCTGTTGTTTGTCGGCACATAGTTTGGCGTGTCCTTGTCAAGATACTTGACCAATGAATAATCGATATAGCCGTTTGCCTTTTTCAGAACTGTAAAAACCTCGTAGCCGTGTCTTTCATAAAACGGTCTTGCCATATAGCTGGCGGTGCCGAGCGTCACGACCCGACAGCCCTTTCCTCTTGCAATACGCTCGACCTCGCGGATGATCATAGAGCCGATTCCCTGATGACGATAGCGTTCATCCACCCAAAGCTCTTCAAGCAGAACTCTCGACCAGTGGTATTCGTATGCTTCAGCGATGCATCCGCCGATGATCTCGCCATTTTCGTTCTCAACTTTGAGGACGAATGTTTCTTTGTCCGCGTCCACTTCGCGCGGCACGATCTCATTGATCTTTTCGCCGATATATGCGGCTTCTTCCTTTGTCAGATTTTTGATTTTATAATCCATTTATGCTTCTCCGCAGAACTTAATTTGCTCATCGCCCTCAACCTTTTTTCAGACAGTCCGCATTCCTTGGCTCATACGGCACTGAAATGAAATCTTTCCTTTGGCGGTACAGGCAGCATACTGTCTCCACGTGCGTTGGAGCAGCAGGTCAAATAAAACGGCTTGTATTCGACCCGCTGGTTCATCCCAATGAAGGAATGGGCAATTTTCCGGTATCTGTCGAGGTTGAGACAGTAAGTTGAATATCGACAGGCCGATAAACCGGAATTTGCCGGGTTTATCAAATTGACGCGGAATTCTGATTCTCAGACTTATCTTTATATAGCTTCAATGAAATAATAATACCTGCGAGCATAGGAAGAAAATATGCAACACTTATCAATAATAACTTTATTCCATCTGTACCAATGCCAATCACAGTTAGCAATTGACTGTATATTGAAACTATCGCAACACAAGGAAAAACAAAAATTATTTGCATAACATCAGCTATAAAAGAAATAACCGGTAGCTTTGCATCCATAACAACTCCAAGCAGGAAGGAAATTACCCAACAAAATGCAGGTAAAGAAAAACAAAGCATTGAGGTTTTGAAATAAACACTCTTGCCATATCTCACGGAATGTTTTGCAACCAAAATGCAAGCAATTGCAAAAACAATCGGAAAAGCAAAAATTAACGGTCCGGTTGGATAAAGCTCAATATCTTCAACAAACGATAATCTCCCCGATAACAGATGACCAAATATCCACAGTCCGATACCTGTCAAAACACCTTGAACAATTTGTGTTGATTTTTTTTGTGTGTTCATAAGAGCACCCCACTTAAAAACTTTATTATCAACAAATCCCGATTTGTCAGTTTGTTCCACTGTTTTTCTTTGCCGTTGTGATCGAGGCGACGAGCAGTTTTCTGATCTTACTGCATTGTCCATACATCTCTGTAAATTCCGCATCCGTGAGAATACAGGCCGTATGGAAAATATCAAGCCAGTACTCCGTTTCATAACACTCTTTCAATGCTATCTGAAACTTGTTGATAAAACCCGCTTTACTGGAAGCGTGATTTGCTTCGTGGATGTTCGCGCCGATACTTGTGCCGCTTCGAAGAAGTTGATTGAGGATCGCGGTTGCCTTTTTGCGTTCCCTCAGATTTTCACAAAGCCTGATGATATCAACTGAAAATGCTTTTGACAGTATAACAAGTTGGTTGTCTGCCATAGCTTTTCTCCTTTGAATGAATTGACGCTGCGCGTCATGATTTGCGCTACGCGCATGATTTCTCGCTGCGCTCCGTGAATTGAATTGCGCCTTCATGCCCCGCAGGGCAATTCATGACCGAAGGTCAATTCATGTCCGAAGGACAATTCACGCGCCGTCAGGCGCAATTCATTGTCGGGACAGTCGAACGACTGTCTCGACATGCCCGGTTCTCGGGAATAAGTCAACCCCTTCAATCATTTGCACTTTGTATCCGGCCTCGCACAGCATCGCCGCGTCGCGGGCGCCTGTCGCGTGGTTGCAGGAGATCATGATTATCTTTTCGGGCGACATTTTTATTATATCGGCGATGACCGACGGCGCGCAGCCCTTCCTGGGCGGATCTATCACCACCGCCGCGGGGCTTGTTCCCTCTCCGGCAAGTCGTTGCACCGCCGCGGCCGCGTCGGCGCATATAAATTCGGCGTTCGCAATACCGTTTTTCTCCGCATTGCGGCGCGCGTCCTCGACCGCTTCGGGTATTATTTCGACGCCGACCAGCCGGTCCGCCCGCGAGGCGAGCGACAGTCCGACGGTGCCGATTCCGCAGTAGAGATCGACCAGCGTCCCGCGGCATTCGCCGAGCATTTCTCCGGCAATACCGTAAAGCAGTTCGGCTCCGTCTCGGTTTACTTGATAAAAAGAGAGCGGAGATATTTCGAAATCGAGTCCGCATAGACGGTCGGTGATCCTGTCGGGGCCGAAAAGCGTCACGACCCGGTCGCCGAGAATAACGTTTCCCGGCTTTTTGTTTATGATGACCGAGACCGACGTCGTTTCGGGCAGCGCTTTTCTCACCGCGGACACGAAATCCTCCGCGCCGGGAAGACGGTCTCCGTTGATTATCAGAGAAACCGATATCTGCCCCGTCGCTCTCGCGTCGCGGATATATAGATGTCTGACAAGCCCGCCTTTTCCGTCCTCATAAGCGCAAAGGCCACGCGAGTTGCAGAAATCCTCGGCGGCGCGTATGACCCGGGAGTGAAATTCCGGAACGAGCATGCATCCCGGGCAGGGGACGACCCGGTGAGATCGCGGCGCGTAAAGACCGAAAATCAGCTTCCCTTCCCGATCGGTCCCCGCCGGATACTCGGCCTTGTTGCGGTAGCGGTCGGGAGAGCCCGGAGCGTGCACGGTGACCTTTTCGATATCGAACCCGCCGATGCGGCGGAAGCTCTCGGCGATCCATCCGCCTTTTATCTTTAGTTCGTAATCGTAACCGATATGCCGCAGGGCGCATCCGCCGCACTTTCCGAAGGCAGGACAGCCGGGATCGGTCCTGTGCGGAGAGGGCGTAATTATCCGGTCCGCCTTTGCATATCCGTAAGAGCGGCCTTCTTTGAGTACGGTGCACTCCGCGACGTCTCCCGGAGCAGTTCCGGGAACGAAAAGCACGTATCCGTCGGGCGCTCTTCCAACGCCCGAGCCGTCCGGGGTGATATCGTCAATGACAAGTTTGATCTTTTCGTTTTTCGAATGCATCTTTTATACAGGTGAGTTAATAAGTCCGTTCATAAAATCGAGCACACGCTGCTTTTCGTCAGGATCGGTTATCGGCGCGGGCTGGAAGTTGTTGCGCACGTCGGTGTAGACGTAGCAGGGGATGATCACGTCTTCCTTCCCGAGTATAACGCCGTTTTCCCCGACCGTCAGACGCAGCTGATAGATGACCGTGCGGTTTTCGCAGGTGATCATACCGCCGTAACAGAAGTTCCCGAGCGAATATACTATCGTGACCCCGTTGTAAACCTCCTTCGGCTGCAGAACGTGGGCGTGATTGCCGATAACGAGGTCCGCGCCCGCGTCGACGATG